>NZED01000043.1 GCA_002690325.1 Synechococcus sp. ARS1019 | reverse complement strand
GCAACGCTCACAACTTCCCCCTCGACCTGGCTGCTGCTGAGTCCACTCCTGTGGCTCTGCAAGCACCTGCCATCGGTTGATCTGGAATCAAGCTGTTCCATTCGGAACAGCACCAACGATTCAGATCAACTGAATCGGAAAGCCCCCGCCGAAAGGTGGGGGCTTTTTGTTGCATCTACGGTCAGAACAGTTGTTTCACTGCTTCTGCCCAACCACTGGCATGACTCAACGGCGCCAATTGATAGCGGCCGCTGGCCAAATGGTCTTTGAAGGCTGGATGGGGGCCTGATGGACCAGGGACAACAACAGCGATGTCAGCGGCTTCCAGGAGAGGGAGGTCGTTGGGGGAGTCACCCAACCCCAGCACTTTGGCGTCGGGTGAATTCAGTCTCAAACGCAGCTGTTGCAGGGCTGCGCCTTTGCTGACCGTTTTGCCCAGCAGGTGTGACATGCGATTGCCTTCCACAAGGGCTAACCCTCGTTGTTCTGCAAGGGCACGGAGTTGCGAACGAACGGAGAGCGGGACAGGCACAAAGGGAACGCTCCACTGACGCCGTTGTGCGCAGAGCAGTGCATCGCCTTCCAACCCCAGTAAGGCTTTGCCTTGGCTGGCAGATAAATCTTCGAGGGCCAGCAACGGTTCCCCAAGCGCTGCGCTGAGAGCGTCCAGTTCAGGTCGGAGCTGGCGATGGCTTGGCCCAAGGCTGACCGACCACTCCTCGCCATCTTCAGACTGGCCGTGAATCGCTCCACCGTTTTCAACGATGAAGGGATCAGTGAGACCGGCTTGCTTCCGGAACAACCTCACTTCTTCGGCGGTTTTACTCGTGCAGGGAATGATTGGGATTCCCTTGTTCTGCAGTGAGCTGATGGCCGATGCCGCGGCCTCCCAGCAGTAGCTGTGGTCCATCAGGGTGCCATCGAGATCCGTGACTACCCACCACTGATCTCTAGTCATCACGACTCCTGTTGCAACCAAAGCACTTCAAACGGTGCGAGTAGCAACGCACTGGTTTGATCAAGAGCTTGTTCTTGCTTGAGCTGATTGCGCCAGCGCACGCCAGGGGCTGCTGCGGCGAGATCGCTCGGGCGGATGTTCAAGCGCGATGAGGTGAAGTTGTGAATGGCCCAAATGGCATCTGGGCCATGTCCGCGCTGAAGGATGACGGCATCTTCTCGAGCGTCGCTGCAAATCCGCATGGGTGAATCCGGCTCAAAGGCGTTGAGAGTTGAGCGGATTGCCATGGCGTTTCGCAGCTGATCCAAAACGATGCTCGCGGGATCATGGGGATCCTGGAGACGATTGTCCAGGGTTGAGTGGCGGAATGTCGGTCGGTTGAGATCTCTTCGGTGGCCTGTCCTGCGAAATTGCGCCAGGTCGTTGGGTGTGGCGAGGAGGGCTGGCAAATAAAAGGCTGGAATCCCTGGCAAAGCGAGCATCAGCAATTGCGTCGCCAAGAACCGTTCGATCTGGTGATGGCCTGGATCGATTCCTCCATCGGCCATCGCTGACCACCAACTGATGTTGATTTCATAGGGGATTTCACGGCCATCGTTGAGGCGTCGATGACTGACCAGCCCACCGCGTTGTTCGCAGCGGATCAGCAGCTGAATGAGCCGGTTGTCGTCCATCAGCCCCTCCAATGGCCTCAGGCCAATTCCGTCATGGCTGGCGGTGAAGTTGAGCAGCCCTGTGTCGTCTGGGAGCTGTGGCCATCGTTTTAACCAACCATTGAGAAGGTCCGCTTTGCTGCTGATGGCCGCTTCAAGCACAAGTGGCGGCAAAGGGAAGTTGTAGGCGAGATGGGCTTCTTGGCCACTGCGTAGATAGGACAGGTTTTCTTGCTCGGGCACATTGGTTTCGGTGACGAGAACACCCGACGCCACGGTCTCCTGGAGCAGAAGCCGCAGCACCTCAACGATCTGATGGGCTTCAGGGCGGTGAATGCAAGTGGTGAACGGTTCTTTCCAAATGAAACCAACGGCATCCAGTCGAATCCACGACACACCGTGCCTGCAAAACCGCTGCATCAGGCTTGAAAATCCGTTGAGCACTTCTGGATTTCTCCAGTCGACATCGACCTGATCAGGGCCAAATGTCGTCCAGACCTGCTGCGTTCCTTGACTGCTCACTAAAGGGGAGAACAGCGCAGAGCTTCTGGGGCGGACCACATCGTCCCAACAGGGATTGGGTGATCCGGTCAAGATGCAAGAGCGCCCTGGTTCTACGTCGTTGAGGAAGTCCTGCACCCAAGGGTGTGAGGCGGAGATGTGGTTCAACACCAGATCGGCCATCAAGGTGCGGCCGACCGCTAAGGCTTCGAGGTCACTCCAGTCGCCATGTCGTCGAGCGAGGGTGTCATGGCTGGAGACGGCAAATCCACCGTCGCTGGTTGATTCCAGAAATGGAAGAACATGCACCACCGAGGCCAAGGGCTTCATGTGGGTGTTGAGCACATTGCGCAGGGTGGCTAGGCCGGCGCTTCCCTCGTCCTGAACGCTGTCTGCGTAAGTGATCAGCACGCATGTGCTCGCATCCCATCGGGTCTGTTTGTGGTTGATCCCTGACAGCTGCTTTGAAGACTGCAGCAAATGCGACGACATCAAATCCAGGCTCTCGGAAGACTGCGTGCCGTAAAGCCTGTGGAGCAGAGAGTCCAGATCTTTTTTCGGGGTTCTCTGCATTGCCTCCCTATCTGCGGTCTTCGCCAAAGGTATGGGTCAGCTCTCTGCTTTTTGTTGTTTCAAGGAACACTGCATGGATTTTCAGCAGGGTCTGATCACAACCATCCACGACTACGGCCTCGGTAACAACGATCCAGTTGCCTTTCGCCAGGAATTGTCGCGACGGCCAACGGCTTTGTTGATCCCTTGCTTAATGGAGGAGTTCGGTCGGCCGGCGCTCAAGCTGATTCGAGAGGCGTTGTCTGATTTAAGTGGTTTGCAATCACTGGTGATTGCTCTTGCTGCAGATTCAGCTGAGGACGTTGCTGCCGCTGAACAGTTTTTCGCTGAGATGCCATTTCCAGTGCATGTGCACTGGACCAATGGTCCAGCCGTTCGTGAGTTGCTGCTCTCGGTCAAGGAGCTGGGTCTTGATGTGATGGGGCCCCCTGGAAAAGGCTGGGCTGTTTGGCAAGGGCTTGGCATCGCTTGCCAAGACGCTGAGGTGGTCGGCTTGTTCGATGCCGATATCCGCACGTTTGGACCGTCTTACCCCGAGCGGATGTTGCGGCCACTGTTGGATCCATCCCACGGCATCGCCTACGTCAAGGCCTTTTACAGCCGACTTTCCCTAGAAACCAATGCTTTGCAGGGTCGGGCGACGCGTCTGTTTGTGGGCCCATTGCTCAGCAGCCTTGAGCAGATGTTCGGTTCGTTGCCCTATCTCCGCTACCTCCAGTCCTTCCGTTACCCCCTCGCTGGGGAATTCGCCTTCACAACCGATTTGGCGATGAATTTGAGAATTCCCTCTGATTGGGGGTTGGAAATCGGTTTGCTCTCAGAGGTGTATCGCCATGTGGCGTCGAGTCGAATTGCCCAGGTTGACTTGGGTTTGTTCGACCACAAGCACAAAGCATTGGGAGACAGGCCCTCAGAGGGGTTGCAGAGGATGGCCAGCGAAATCTTTGGCACTGTTTTGCGGGGTCTGATGGAGCACGAAGGGTCGATCGTGTCCAAGGATCAACTGCCCACGCTGGAAGTGCTCTACCGACGCGTTGGTGAAGACCGCGTGCGTCAGTTTGGCCTTGATTCTGCGGTGAATGGCCTTCCTTACGATCGGCATACGGAGGAGTTGGCTGTTCAAAGCTTCTCGGGCCTGCTCCGTTCAGGTTTGAACAAATTGGTTGAGGCCCCGATTGCCCATCAGTTGCCGAGTTGGTCGCGGCTGAGCAGTTGTTCGGCAGGTCTTCAGGCCGACTTGGCCGCAGCTGGCTCAGCTGATCGGGCGCGTTTGTTGAAACCGCGGCCAGTCAGCCCGATTTTGGAACGCACACCCGCGCAGGTCGCCTGATCCGACCGAGGCGTGAAAATGGCTGGATGAGCGATCAGAGCCCCAGCCTTCAGTTCGATCTCGACCGTGATGCCATCCGTCTCTTGCATCGATCGGTTTCGTTCTATTTGGAGAAATGGCCCGGTGGCCCTGATCCCCAAGAACAGCAATCGCTCCAGCAGATGAAAACGCTGTTGACTGCTGCTCTGTTGGAGTTTTCTCTCGAGCAGGATGGTGAGCGTTAAGGGTGGATGACGCAGGGGGTTTAGAGGATCAGCTTCAGCGGTCAAAACCGTCGTTTTGGGATCAACGCTTTGTTGATGGCGGCTATGCCTATGGCCAGGCTCCCAACCTGTTTTTGTCGTCACGGGTTTGCGAGATTCCCCCTGGTCAAGCGTTGTGTCTTGCCGAGGGCGGTGGACGCAACGCGGTTTACCTCGCTGAACGAGGGTTCACTGTGACGGCGCAGGATTTCAGCGCTGAGGGTTTGCGGTTGGCCCAACAGTTGGCCCACCAGCGCGGTGTGGAGTTGTCGTGTCTGCAACTTGATCTTTCAGACTTGAATCCACAGCCTTCCAGCGTTGACCTTGTGGTTGCGATCTGGATGCATCTTCCTCCAGCTTTGCGGGCCACCGTTCATCAGCGAGCTGCACTGGCCCTCCGGCCAGGTGGACATTTGATCGTTGTGGCCTACACCCCTCGACAGTTGCAGTGCCAGACAGGGGGCCCTTCAACCGCGTCCTGGTTGTTGGAACCCGATCAGTTGCAACTGGATTTTGCTGGGTTCGATCATCTTGTTCTGGAAGAGGTTGAAACACTCCTCGATGAGGGGCCAGCGCATCAGGGCGTCAGTTCAGTCGTGCAATTTCATGCAAGAAAACGCCGCTGAAGCTTTTGGTGGGCGTCGCTACAACCAAAGCAGTGCGGCGAAACACCTCGATGGGTTGGTTGATTCTTTTCGCTGTCCTGCTCTTGGTGTCTTGGCTCTGCTGGCGATGGACGCAGCTTGAGCAGCAACATCTGGCCAGCACGGGACAACGGCTGGTAAAGCGGTTACGCCGTCAATCCAAACGTCGTAAGCACCTTCACTAATGATGGTGCTCTCGACAGATGTGACCCTCCTTCCAACACCAGATCCATGGATCTGTGGCTTTGGCTTGCTGCAAATCAGCTCGATCGTGTAACCGCACTGGAATGAATTCCGTGCGGAAATTGAAGTCGGGATCACGACGGGATTGGTTCAGAACCATGCTTCCTCCATCGCCGGAGACGGAGCGATGAAAGGTTCCGATCGGAATCTGGAGTGCGCCCATGGCACGCACCAACTCAATGATGTGATGGGGCTGATCCCAGCTGGGATTGAGCAGCGTGAAACGTCGCGTCCCCTCCAGCACCAGGTTGTGATCGATCTGGTGCTGATGAACGTAGTACTGCTCACTGCCCTCGTCATCCGGGGGTGAAATGGCCGGTCCATGGTGCGCGACAACATCGGTTCCATTGCTCTCTGGAACGCCTGCATCGAAGAAGGTGACGGAAGGTGTCTCCCTAAAGATGTGAATTGGAATGAAATGGAGTCGCATGGATTTNGCTCCTCTGTNGTTGTTGAACTGATGCCTCGATGAGCGAACGACNTAAACCCAGTNCAGTTCAATCTGGATGGAGTGATCTAAATTGCGTTTTACAGGGCAATCCTGTGCAACCCGTTGGAGCAACTTTTGTTGCTCTNGTGTCAGATTGGGGGGTANAGATAAAATCACACGAAGTNTGCCGATGCGTCGCGGAGGCTGTGTTGTCATGATTTTTTCAACATCTGCTTTCGCGTCTCCGAGTTCAAATCCCCGTCGTTTCGCAGTAATCCCCATCACGGTCAACAGACATGTTCCCAAGGCTGATGCGAGAAGATCTGTGGGTGAAAAGCTTTCTCCACGACCGTCATGATCCGTGGGGGCATCAGTGCTGATCTGCACCCCAGATTGTTGATGAATGGCATTGCAGTGCAAATCGCCTGCATAGGAACAGTGAATCATCGTCATCACTCACCTCGCCTGACTGGCTTAAGCTTCGCGGACTTTGTTGCATCCATGGCATCACCGCGTTGGAAATTGTTGGTTAAGTTTCTACCTGATGAGTTCCCTCTCCAACGTCTCTCGGTCTTACATCCATGCAGATGAGAAGGGGGCCGCATGGTCCAGTCGTCGTCGTCAACCTTTGCTGAACGCTTGAGTGATGATTCTGCGAGGGTCTCTGAGAATTTGCATGCCATCCTGAATTCTGAGAGCTATCAGCGTGCACATCAAGATGCAGCGTTGTTGGAATCAGACTCGATGCGCGGTGTGCGCATGTTGCTTGAAATTACGAAGCCTCAGTCCGTTCTGAATGATCATCAGATCGAGTCGACTGTGATTGTTTTTGGGGGTGTTCATGTCGTCTCCCACGATGCTGCCCGGCAGCGATTGGATCAGGCAAAAAAAACCTTGGATGTTGATCCCCAGTCGGTCTCGCGGAAACGTGCATATTCGCGGGCTAAACGACTCTTGGAGTTAGCCCATTTTTATGATGATGCTCGACAATTTGCCCGCTTGGTAAGTTCTCTGCCAGCTGATGATGGCCGTCGCCATGTNATTGTGACTGGTGGTGGTCCTGGTATTATGGAGGCAGCTAATCGTGGTGCCTTCGATGTTGGTGCTCAGTCAATTGGTTTGAACATCACGCTTCCAGGCGAGCAACATCCAAATCCATATATTACCCCTGAATTATGCTTTTTGTTTAACTANTTTTCACTACGGAAATTTCACTTTGTAATGCGATCTGTCGGTGCTGTTCTGTTTCCAGGAGGTTTTGGAACCCTCGATGAATTATTTGAGGTTTTGACCTTGCGTCAGACCGGGATGAAACGATCGATTCCTGTTGTGTTGTTTGGACGTGACTACTGGTCGCGCCTGATCGACTTTGATTTCTTATCGGATTCAGGCCTGGTTGCTGATGAGCATCTTGATTTATTTCGGATGACCGATTCCGTTGACGAAGCCTGGGAGATCATCAGAACATTCAAAGCTGATGATGCTTAGTTCGTCTCAGATCAGACCATTCGTCCCTGTTTGACGAATGGCATCTCGGTGAGGGAAGCGTCCATAGGTTGCCAGGATGTCGCGGTAACGCTCGGCGATTGCACAGGTCTTGGGATCAGTCCAGCGCTCAAATAANGGAATTGCAGCNGTTTGGATGTTGAGATCTTCGCNGTGAAGACGAGGCATCAACCAGAACTGCCGCCTCGGCCGNTGGGGTTCGCGAGCGATCCATCCGCGTTGTTCTGCTTTAAGGCTTAGCTCGAGAGCCAGTGGATCCCCTGAGAACGCCAATGGACTGTCNCGCCAGAGTTGACGTGTGAACTGGTCGAGGAGCAAAACCAANGCGAGTGCTGGGTTCCGCTTGCTGTTCCCAATGGCTTAATCGACCGTGAAGGGCATCCTCGACCTTCGGTTTAAATCGGGATGAGACCACAGCATCGAAGTCTGGATCCCTCCGAAACCACTGGACTGGCTTGCACTCCTCAAACCAAAAGTTGAGGATCTCCTTTGATTCCTCAGATGGGGGCAACCCTGCATCCCAATTGGATCGATCCCTCATCGAGCATGCGGCCCAGCCGTTGGGCAACAGCNTCTTCGGTTCGACTGAATTGATTTTGGTGGTCGGTGACCCAATTCATCTCACCGTTGGTGATCACGCCAGTTGAGACCGCTTCAAGAAAGAGTTCGCCGAGGGTCATCAGCCTGAATTCGAGTTCCTGCAGGGTGGGGAGTCTGCGCTGCTCTTGCAGCTCTCTCTCATCTTTCTTCATGGCTCAGCCATCCTCCTTCAGGCCTGGCANATGTTCGATCCTGTCGGCGATCGTTTCGTATGGGGTTGCATCACAACTGAGCAGAATGATTTGAAGTCCACGGTCGACGGCTCTTTCCAGCATCGATTTCAGCCCTTGCACACGTTCTGGNTCGCTGTTGGTNAAGGCGTCATCAAAGATCAGAGGAAGGCAGCCGTCATGGCCGGGCCTGAGCACATCTGCCATGGCAAGACGGACTGCTGCCGACAGCTGTTCCCGCATGCCGCCACTGAGTTCCCCGAAGTCGTAGACGCCATTCCCTCGGCAGAGTTGGAGGCCTTGAAAGCCACTGTTTTGCTGAAAGCTCAGTCGACTCGTTGACTGTTGTCCGATCACNGGTTTGAGCAGGTCGTTGACGGCGTCGCTGAGAGGTTGGCTGTACCGCTGCGAGAGATCGTTCTGGGCTGATTGGAATAGATCTTGCAACAGTTTTTGGGCGTTGATTCGCATCCTGAGTTCGTCCAGATCGTCCCTGGTGNTGATTGCTTTTGCCTCTGCATCTGCCAACGCGTCGTAAGGATNGGTGGCACTGATTCGGTCGCAGCGCTCTTTGGCGCGTCCGCGCTGATCAATCAGGTCGTCTCGACGATCTTGAAGGCTTTTGAGTTGCCTGTCCGTCTTCGATGTCTGCTCCTGCAACCGTTTTGGACTGACCTCAGCGAGCTGGTGTTTGAGCTTGTTCAGTGTCTGCTCGGCGGTGTTTAAAGCATCGTTTTGTTCTCGTTGCTCTTGGTGCTGTTGATCGAGTTTTCCGTGCTGCTCGACGAGTGACATCAAGGCTTGTTGCCGCTGTTTCAGGTCTGTCAGCAGCAGCTTGGATTCCGTTTCGGCGTTCTGTTGTTCCCGTTGGTGTTGCTGCTGTTCCTGGCGCGTCTGCTCAAGGCGTGTCGCAATCGACCGAAGGGTCGTTCTCAACGTCTGTTGCTCTTGCATGCGGATCTCCAGACGTTGTCTGAGCTGGTCTGGATCGCTCTGTTCCGTCACTTGTGCATCGCGTTGCTTTGGCTTGGGAAGCTCAGCGATCTGGGTCTGCAGGGTCTGCTTCCGTTGCTCGAGAATGTTGAGTTGTTCGGTCGATGGTGGGCTGATCGCCTGCAGGGCTTGAGTCAGTCGGTGACGTTCACTCAGTGCTGTTTCAGCAGCATTGAGGTCTTTGAGATTCAGGGTTTTGAGAGTTTGTTTGAGACGGGTTTGCTTGGTCTCGATGCTGCGTTTCAGCGTATCCAGCGCCTGTCCCCCATTGGGTTTGATGCTCAGCTGAACGCCATCACCAATCTGCAATGTTGAGGGTTCATCGATGATTTGCTCGTGGGCAACTGCAAGAGGTTGGCCATTCAGGCTGACGTCTTGGTCCGTCGTGAGCAGCGTCAATCCTGCGGCCATGGCGCTGCAGCGGATGGTTGCTTCTCTGATTTGTTGGTCCAGGTTGCGGAGCTCATCAAGTTGCAGCTGACTGATGGCAGGTAGACCGTCACGCTCACGGCTCAGNTGCTGGTAACGCGTTGCGAGATTGTTGGATTGATCAAGGTCTGCCTGGTTGCGTGCCGCATCGTGTTCAAGCCGCTGATGCTGAATCCAGTTCTGCAGATCCTGGATGCTGGTCTCCACTTTTTGAAGGGTGTTTTCTCCCTGTTGTCGGCTCTCTGTGAGGTCCTTCAAGGAGGTTTCGAGATTTTGTTGTTTTGGGCTGACCGATGCCAGTCGAGTCGTCAGCAGATCGAGGCGTTGACGTCGTTGTTCAATCTCCTGCTGGAGGGTTTGCTGTTGTTTGATGCGTTCGCTGACGCGCTGGTATCGAAGTCGAATGGGTTCAATCGCTTTAGTCGCAAGGTCTTGTTGCGTTTTTAAGACGCTGATTTGCTCCAGTTGCNTCTGTTGATCAGCCTGCTGTTCGATCAGTTGNGGTAGCAGGGTGTTTTGGATGTGATGGAGTTCTTGGCTGAGTTTGGTCAGCTCGGTTGTGGCCTCATCAAACTCTTTCAATTGCTCTTTGGCGTTCTCCAGCCTGCTTTCAGCGGCTTGGTTGGCTTGTTCCCGCTGCCAAAGAGGGGAGTGACGCTTCACTCCGCGCGTTGTGAATTGTTCAGCCAGGGCCTGTTCAATGGCTTCGGAGACTTGTTGATCAAGCCGCGATTGTTGAACGACNGCTCCACCANTGCGTTCGAGCTGNTCGAGAAGACCNTGGAGGTCATAGCGATTGGTCGAGAGCGGATTGTCCCCCGCTAGCCCTTGCATGACCCAGAGGTGAGCCCATCTCCCCGGTAGGCCTTTATTGGCCTGACGGCTGCTGAGGATCGCATCCACCCCAAGAAGTTGAGCGAGTTGATCTTCCGCTGCTGGTCCCTGTATGAACCCACTNCCTCCTGAGCAGTCTTGAAGACTGACTTGCCCGGAACTTCCACTGAACCGCTTGCGNAGAAGCCACTGTTCCCCANGGGCCTCGAAGCCAAGTTCCACCGTCGGCATGCCGAGGTGCTGACGCGATTGCAGGGCTTCGATNGCGGCTCCCGTNGATGAGGCCTTGAGAAACAGGGCTCTGTGAAGAGCCTCCACCAAAGTGCTCTTTCCACTTTCGTTAGCGCCCCCAATCACCGTGAGTCGCGGTGAGAAATNGAGGTCCAGTTTCCGATGGACGCGTACGTTCTGGAGCTGGCAGTGCAGCAATCGCATCGGCTCAGTCTTNGGGGATCCGGTTGATCAGACGGTGCAATTCGACCAGGGCCAGATTGGCTAGTTCATGGGTTCCTTCTGCATCGATGGTCTTNTGCAATTGAGTGGCAACCTGAGCAATCAGCGGATTCTCTTGTTGATCGATGAGAGCCCTCAGTTCCTTGATGTCCGGTGTTCGTTGAATGGTGCCTTTGACCCTTAGACGCAACAGCCTGTTGTTGAGATCGGTGCAGAGCTGCTCCCATCGCTGTTGATCGGCCAGGTTCAAGGATCCGTCCACGTCGATTCGGACGAGATCCCTCGCAATGCGTCCACCGAGACAATCTTGAAGTTGTTGTTCCAGTTGGGCCAGATCACTGGAGCTGTTCAGGGACACCTTCAGGTTGTGCCAGTGAAGTCCCCCTGTCGGNAGTGGGTGGACTTGGGGAGGTGTTCCGCGTGCGNCATCGACAAGAAGAATCTGACTGCGTTGATTGGCCTCACCCCGGTCAAATCGGTCGGGCTCCGGAGTTCCCGGGTACCAAACCGTTGATGTCACCTTCATCAGGGCATGCCAATCACCCAAGGCGACGTAGTCGACGGATCCATTNGGTAGCGCATTGAGATCAAGGCAATTGTTCGCCTGCCCCTGCTCGTCGTCNTCGGTGTCGTANTCCTTTGCTNTNAAACCCTGTACACCGCCGTGAGCAAGAAGGATTCGGGGTTTGTTGTTTGGGAGCTCATCCCAGTCGTAACCCTGTAACCAGAAGGTGGGATCACGGCTGTCCTGTTGCCGTAGCAGGGGGCAGGGCAGAACCACGGCCTGATCCAACTCCAGTGGTCGTCGGNTCAACAGAATNTGAAGATTGGCGGCTAGATCGGGTTGATGCCGACGAAAGTCTTCGCGATGCCAGACAGATCCGGCGCCGCCATGGTCGTGATTTCCGGGAATGATGAGGACCGGAACGGCCATCTGACCAATCGCTTCCAGCACTTCGAGTAGAACGCTGCTGGTCGGTGTGGGCGAATCGAACAGGTCTCCGGCCACCATGACGGCATCGACGGTGTTCTCTCGCGCATGTCCGGCGATTCGATGAATCACGGCGATCCGTTCACGCTGGAGAATCGCGCGCTTGCTGTCCTCTTGGATCCGCCTGTAGGGCTTGCCGACTTGCCAGTCAGCCGTGTGAAGGAAGCGGAACACGCTGCGATGTCAGAGCAATGAATGTTGGTGAGAACACGTTGGCCAAATGGTTCGGTTAAGCGATAAACCTTCCATACAGCCAACGTGTGAATCCACCGAGAATTGGGACAGGGCCAAAGGTCGGGAGGATGAAATCAAAGTAATCACGGTGGTCAATGATTTTTCCCGAATCATCAAACTGAAGACGACTAGTGCCGGGATAAATAAATTCGATGCCTTTGATTTTTAGTCCCATTCTCCACTCAACAAAAGCAATATTTCCAGACTTAGAAGCGGTCAAAGTTTCAAGGAAGGTGTCGTCGCAACGTTGCAACAAATTATNNTGTGCACGGATGTAAGCATCGATTCCGGTTTGTGTTTGAGTCGGGTCGGTAAAGCTCACGTCCTCCGAGTAGACGCATCTCCATTGCTCGGGCGATGGCCCNTCAGCGCCATAGGGCTTGGTGAACAACTGACGAAGGCTGTCTTCATTAAGAGGTGGGGTCAGCATGGTTCAAAAGCTGCGTTGACCGGTGGGCCTCCACCGGGTGGAACGGAACAGCCTGCTGGCAGGCCTGCCGGCTGTTCCGTCGGGTTGACCTCTTCATCTGTTGGCGTGTCANAAGCCCCTGGCTTGTTTTGTTTGTCCTGCTTCAGCTTGGAGTCATCAGGTTTGACAGGCGCCGCACTCCATCGATTGGGAATGGCGGTGCTTGTTGGCTCTTGGCGTGAATCAACTGGGGGATTCACGGTTCGGAGATCAATTTTCTTTGGCTCGATCAACGACAGTGTTAGGGAATAGGTCAATGCCGCTGTTCCACCGATGAAACCGATCAAGACATAACGTTTTCGGATAGGAAAAATCGGCAGGGCCATACCTCTANAAAAACCTGTTTANAGGTCTAGNCCCACTTGTGCNGTAACGGTGTTGTTGGTGGTTGGAGTTGTCATGCTTTGGTAGATCGATTNAAATTCCAGGCTTGTAAANAGGCTGCTTTGAGGCANTGGAAAAAGCTTGAGTTGGGCTGTAAATGTATTGGCTGGCTTGATATCAGAAGCAAATGCTGNCGANAACCTATTNGCCANNTTGACTTCCACNGCCCGCCAAGGAGTCCACTGAAAGGCTGCTGTGAAGGCGCCACCGGCGTAGGTGTTATCGCAATAGTCGTTCGAGCCGCAATCATCACCTCCGCCACTCCATTGCAGCGATGGACCCGCCGACAATGTCAATTCTGTCGTGTCACTTTTGACGATTGGAATACTGAGGCCAATGGACGTAATGATGTTGTTGACACCTACGTCGTTCAGTTTGTTGTATTGGTAGTCGGTGAGTGCAAAGAGTCCAAGACCTTGTTGGAGCTTCCGGTCATAGCGGAGNCCTAGATCCCCCTTTTTTGTGTCGATATCAGCCGATTCTCCTTTGTCTTGACTTCTGCTGTAATTGAAACCGGCATTCCCCTGGAACTTATGAATGTCGTCTNTGTAAGTGGTATTGAGCTTGATATTGCCACTTAATGTGTTGTCNCCNTCTTTGCNNNTNGCATTTAANCCGGCAGCAATTGAACTTTTCCAGAGCTTTTNGGGTGCCGGNGGNTGAATNGCATCTTGGGGGATTTCAATTCGGCCAAGCTGCGGATGAATNAGGACCTGCTTGGTGTCATCNGACTCCTCNGGAACNNGCNCCCCTGTAATGGTGTCTCCGTTTCGCAATTTCAACGACAAGCTCGGCTCTGCTGCGCTTGCAATGCAGGCACTCGCCAGAACTGAACAAGCTGCAACAGCAACACTGATGG
The DNA here is from genome assembly GCA_002690325.1 of Synechococcus sp. ARS1019. Taxonomy (GTDB): domain Bacteria; phylum Cyanobacteriota; class Cyanobacteriia; order PCC-6307; family Cyanobiaceae; genus Parasynechococcus. Next base: position 37,576 of record NZED01000043.1, on the reverse strand, counting down.
AGCGGAACATCAAGTCTTCCTCTAATTGAAAAAACCTTTGGACTGCAGCCACAGTCCGATCGCAATGAGTGGCCCGAATCCTGCTACGAGGAGTGTGATTTTGAGTCGCAGAGGGGACACCTGAGCATTCTTCTGCCTGAGAGCCATGAACCGTTCGAAGAGCCCGTGACATTAAGGCCTTTCGGCCTGGCTTCGCCCGCCATCGGCGGATGCCTCGGTTATCTCTTGATTCGTTGTGCTTCGGCGTTGCCGTTGCGACCGATATCTGNAGTGATGGGTTAGCCGATCAGCGCTCGAAGGGCCCTTGCCACGTTGNGCATCGTGCGCCGATNGCCGCGCCGAACTCAATGGCATCNCGACCCGTCCATCCAGCCGCGAGCCCCACTGTGACCCCTGCCGCGAAACTGTCTCCGCATCCGTAGCTGTCGAGCATTGGTGCATCGGGTTTGATCGCTGCATAGCGACCTCCAGGGGTGACTCGACCGCCGTTAGCGCCTTCGGTGGCGATGTTCAGTCGGGGGGTGGGAAACCCAAGNGGATGCTGCAGTTGTTCGTCTGGGTCGAGTCCGCTGCCGATTAGCGCATCCAGTGTGATTGCTGCTTGCTGCAGTGTGGGCTGACGCAATCGNGGCGTTGCGGTCAGCACCTTGGCCCTACGCGCGAGAACGAGGGCTGGAGCATCTGCAGCNGTTGCGAACACCCCATCGCAAGCGGCAAGTTTGTCCCAGGGAAGGGGATCATTGGCCTGCGGTTGCAGTCTGGTTCCGATCACGGTGATCGCTCGGTCTCCCTCGGGGCCCACCATGCTGATCCCCTGTCGTGTTGGTTGNTCTCGCCAGGCGACATGCGCTTCAACGTTGAGTTCGTTCAGTCGTTTCAGGCTGCGTTCCCCGATCTCGTCCCGGCCAAGGGCGGTCAAAAAATGCACGCGGGCTCCACTGAGGCGTGCCATCTGAACAGCGGCGATTGCTCCCGCTCCTCCCACGTCGTTGAGGCAAGTTGGCGCATGGCCAATTCGGCCTTGTTGAGGCAGTTGATCGACCTGCAGAAANGACATCCACTCCAGATGTCCAACTACGGCCAGAGAAAGTGATGAAAGTGTGTTCACTTGAACATCAGCACATCCACCATGCTCGCTATAAAGCTTTTGTAGCCGTTGCTACTCAACGTTCACTTCGCTCCGGCGAAGCGCAGTACGACTGACGCCATGGAACGGGGACGTCGGTCTTTCTAGGACGCGTTTCATGCTCACTCTTCAATATCGCGGTCAAACCTATGCCCGCAACGATGCTCCTTTCGAGCAGCTCCANTACGACCGAACCACCTTCGAATCTCGGCAACAGCAAGCNAAGCCTGCACGCCAGCTNACGTATCGGGGGCGTCCCTANACGGTTNATAGCCCTCGCTCNGGACAGCCACATGGGCATTATTGCTATCGAGGTGTCTCCTACAGCCGCTAATTACAGCTCGTATTCCTCTTCAAACGTGGAGATCATTTCTCGGTATTGACTGAGTAATTCTTCTGTTTCTTCACAAAAACCATCTGTGGTGTACTTGGCAATCAAGTTCACCACAGTCGTTCGNACTTTGCCGAANGCATCCAAGTACTCAGCTTGGATGTCTTCTTCGCGAATGTCATTGATCAAAGCGGTGATCAATTCCACTTTGCGCTTGGATGCGGCCATATCCGCTTCCATGTCTTTGTTCAGCTTCCGGCGTTTTTTCGGCATCGACCGTCTTTGCAAGCATTGAGACTACGAGATGCCTTGTTCCGTTTGTTGCGCCGGACANNGTTCGTTTTGCGTAATCTTCACCGGTTCGCTCAGGTTCAGCGTGAATCAAACCCTGCGAGGCATTACCTACGTTTCCGTTTGGGTGGTGCTTTGGGGCACTGTGGCCTCCTTGATGGATTGGATGTTGCTGACGGGTGAGGTCTANGAAACCGGCACGAGTGGTCAGGCCTTGACATTCATTGCCTACGGCGCGGCTTCTGTGGTGATGGCAACCCGCTTTGCACCNCGCTTTCTAGGCGAAGCCAACGACTCTTCAGATGCTGCGGATCAGTAGAGAGATCCCCATCACGAAGGCCAGCAGTTCAAAGCCGCGTTTGACAAGGCTGCTTCCACGTTGAATGGAAACGTGAGCCCCGANATAGCCACCGACAAGGGATCCCACGACCAACATCGGCAACCAGTCCCATCGGATTTCGCCCCCCATTCCAAGCACGAAGGCCCCCGTTCCGTTCCAGAGGAGACCAACCAAAATCAGGGTGTGTGCGACAGCACGGGTATAGCTGAGGCCGAACCAGCTCACCAACCACATGGTCACAAAGAGTCCNGTGCCTGAGGTGAGAGATCCGTTGAGGATGCCAATCATGAACAGGCCAAAGGCTCCGATGAGAACTCGCAACGGTGGCAGTTGCTTGCTGGCGTCCTGTTGCCCTAACTCTGGGCGACGCGATGAGTAAATTCCCAAGCTGAGTGTGAGCACGCCGAGTGCAGCGGTGGCCCAGCGATCTGGCAACGTCTGAACCACACTGGCGCCCAACCAGACGCCNGGTAATCCGGCCAGGATCATGGTCAGCGTGAGTTGTGGATCAAGGCTGCCTTCACGCCAGTGCCTGCCAGCGGCTCCAATGCCTAAGGCAACACTTGCAAGCTTGTGGGTGGCGAGGGCCATTGAGAACGGCAGCCCAAGCAAAATCAGAGCGGGGAGTTGAACAAGTCCTGCACCGCCTCCAGCAAACGCTGAGAGGGCATTGGCAGCCAAAGCAATGAGGCCAAGCCCGAGCTGAAAAGCGCCATCCCAAAGCTGCTGATCAGGCATCAGCTCAACCCTGAGTGAGGAAGGCAATGGGCACACTCAACGTGACGATGTCCTGAGGCTGGCCAGGCATGATCGCCACCAGTGCCACCTCTCGCTTCGCATGGGCGGCCTTGGACTGAAGCACAAAGGTTGTGGCGTCTTCGATACTCCAAAGCGCTTGTCCGCTCTGCATCCGTTCCTCCTTGTAGGCCTGCCAAAGCTCTGCAAATAAATCAGAGTCCGGACCGCTGACCGACTCGGTCAAGGCGTCTTGGAAGCCCACAACCNATGCACGATCAAACACCTTTCGGATTAAGGGATGGCCAAGGGTTGATGACGCTTTGATGATTGAGTTGATCGTTCCCACAGGTGTGACCAGCAGTTTGGGGGGGTGTTTACGGGCATCGATCACCCCCACAGGAAGGTTGAGATCCCACTTGGNATGTCCGCTAACACTGCAGGCCAGATCGAAGAGGCCCATCGCACATTTGTGGACTAGGGACTGAACTTGCTGGAGATCCATGAGTTGTTCTCCCGATGTGTTTTGGGGTGGACGTCGCAGTTGGCCCTTCAGGGTTGGCAGGATTGGTCTCAGGGAACGTCAGACTGATGTCTTTAATCCAGATCTACCTTGATGCGGTGACCCATCAGGTGATNACTCGCGAAGAATTGGGATATTTGGCCGGCCATCATGATCAGTTCGATGCCACGGAGTTGAAGCTGTCTGCCCGCCTGGAGACCCTCATCAAAACGGGAACCATCAGCGTCGGCTTCCGTTGAAGCCACTGATTTCAGTCGACATCCAAGACCCAAGGGTTGCCGCTTGCGGCCAACCGATATTGGCTGTTGATGACATGACTCCCTACGGAGAGCAGGATGCTGCGTTGTCCTTTGAGACGTCAGTCCCTCTCCGTTATTACCTCATGAGGGTGAATCGTCGTCCTCCAGTCGTGGCGGCGATGACCCGTCACAGGCATGCCACCCAATGCCTGGCATCGGCGGAAGCCAAACCTTGGTGGATTGTTGTTGCTCCTCCGGAGAGGTCGGCAGCTGCACTCGCACCAGATGATCTTCTCTTAATACGAATCAAACAGTTTGAGGGNCTCAANTTGCATCGAGGCTGTTGGCATGCNGGACCATTTTTTAAAGAAAAATCAGCATTATTTTTTAATCTTGAACTTGTTGATACCAATATCAATGACCATGGATTGCAATCTTTAAATGTTCAAGTACCGCTGCTCTTGACTTGAATTTGTCTGGTGAGCAGTCAGGGCATTGCAACCACTCCGGCCCAGCTTTGGAGAATGTCCGGTGCTCCCTGGGTTAAAGCAGAAATACTTGTGGCAGAGCCAATGGCAATCCCGATCACGAGACCAATGGTGAAGACGATGGGGGTCAGCATCTTGGCGNTCNACACAAGGCTCGNGTGNTGAGTCTGTAGGGATTGGATCTTTGTTGGGCAGTTTTGGCTGAGTCTTGAAAGACAACGTTGTTTAGTGCTGCCATCGTTAATGTCCAATTCATTGCCGGGGAGCATTGACATTGAAGACGGTGGCCGTGAGCGGAGCTTCAGGGAAGACAGGGTTTCGCGTTGTCGAAGAGTTGGTTCAACAGCAGTTCACTCCTCGTTTGCTGCTTCAGCCAACGTCTGTCGTTCCCTCGTCCTTCAACAACCTTGATCAACGCCGTCTGAAGTTGTCCGATCAGACGGCTTTGGAGGNATCTCTCCAAGGGGTGGATGCGCTGGTCATTGCAACGGGTGCACGTCCGTCAGTTGATCTTTCGGGTCCGATGCGTGTTGATGCTTTGGGCGTTCGTCGTCAGGTCGAGGCCTGCCGTCGCGTTGGGGTGACGAGGGTTGTGCTGGTGAGCTCACTCTGTTCGGGGCGTCTGTGGCATCCCCTCAATTTGTTTGGGCTGATTTTGTTCTGGAAGCGCATTGGGGAGGCAGCGCTGGAACGGAGTGGCCTCGATTGGACTGTGATTCGGCCTGGTGGTTTGAGTGAAAGGGAAGGTGATCTGGACTCGGAGGGACTGCTGCTGACCGGGGCTGATCAGCAGGACACTGCATCCATTCCTCGTCGGTTGGTCGCTCGTTGTTGTGTCGANGCCCTCAAAACNCCGGAGTCGATTGGCAGAATCCTCGAAGTCACGAGTCGACCAGAGCTGCCAGTGATCNCGCTGAGGGAAGCCCTGGCNCAGAGTGAGTAAAAAGACCTAATTGGTCCGCCGAAGGCNCAGAACGGCCACGGACTTCAAGAAACTTTTTTAAGTTAAATGAAATTAAACTTTGAGCCATGCTCCGTACTGTCTTGGCGCGCCCTGTTGGCCGCGACCTCGCCTTGCTGCTACTGCGTGTGTTCACTGGTGTTCTTTTAATCCATCANGGATACGANAAGCTCGCCAATATNGANAATTTTGCAGACGCCTTTGTGCGTCCTTTGCATCTTCCTTTCCCAGTNGCNCTNTCATATGTNGCTGCNTTTTCAGAAGTTATNGGCAGTTGGCTTTTGATTACTGGCCTGCTGACTCGGTTCGGAGCCCTTGCAGTAGCAGGCACGATTTCAGTTGCCATCTATCACGCGATTCTCACAGCGGGTTTCAACATTTATTTGTTGGAACTTCTTGGCCTTTACTTCGCATCAGCCCTAACCATTCTTTCCGTTGGTCCTGGTCTCTTCTCAATCGATGAATTGATTTGTCGTTGGACTGAAAGCCGTCAGCCGAGTTTTAATGAAGANATTTCTCCATCAGCTGGCCTTGCCGATGCAGCTGCACCGACCCGTGGATGATTGAATTGATTGATNAATCATTGATGTGGATCAAAATTATTTAANNAATGGTCCAGATAATTCACCAATTACCATNTTATTTGCCCATGGAGCTGGAGCAGCTTATGACTCTAGCTTCATGGAACATTTTTCGATTGAGTTAGCTAAGCTTAATTGGCGAATCGTTCGTTTCGAATTTCCATATATGAACAANNGGAGATTGACAGGGCGTCAATCTCCTCCCGATCGTTTTGANATTTTGGCGCGTTGTTGGTCAGACCANGTCGACTTCTTTAGTCAAAACTCGTCTGTCGTTGTTGCCGGCAAATCNATGGGTGGTCGAATCGCCAGCATGTTGGTGGATGATTGGTTGGTGACTCGTCAGGTGTGTGGTTGTATCTGTTTGGGATATCCGTTCCACCCTTTGGGTCATCCAGAAAAGTTGCGCATTGATCATTTGATCGAGTTACGCACACCGACTTTGTTGATTCAAGGNGAGAGAGATCCCATGGGTCGCCGCGANCTTGTTGANCCCCTTCCTCTTTCGCAGAACATTCAGATGCAATGGGCTCATGATGGTGACCATAGTTTGAAACCTCGCAAGGCATCCGGGCGCACAGAAGAGGACAACAGGCTTGATGCGATCGAGGCTGTTGATCGTTATCTGAAGGCTTTGGTCGGGAGCTAAAGCAAAGGTAAAGACCAAGGTTTTCGTGGCTGTTCTGACAGCTTTTTTCAGTCACTGCCTCGAAACTCTTNTGAGAATTGGCGATTCAGATGTTGGAGTGTTCGTACTGGAATGAAACGCCTTCCATGGTCGTTCTTAAATGTATCGGGGCTAACAATTTTTATTTAGAGCGCGTTGTGATGCCGACGGAGACTTTTCTCTTCACAGCGCCTTTGGATGNGCGCGTTGAGCTCTGGCGNCTTGGTCANGGGGGGCAAATTTGTCAGGAGCGTTCTGATGTCAGAGAGTTCAGGCTGAATCAAGAGGCTTCNCGAGAAGATTGCCCGACCGATGATGAGCCCAAGGCTTCACAGCTGGGAATNCGTTATTCAGTCAAGAAAGCCACGGCAATGTGACAGTTGCATCTCTTCCACTGCTGGGCTTTTCTTNTTCGGTCACCCTTGCCACCTTGAAATGGTGAGGAGGGCTTCTGAGGTGGAAACAAGGTCACACCTCTAGAAACCGATCAANCCCTGCCTTCGGCGGGGNNTTTTTTATGTGGTGCGCATCAGCATTTTCCACAACCACCAAGCAATGAGTCCGAGAACAATCCAAGGCAACAACGCTCGCAACAAAAGCAGAGCAACCACGATTAAGCCAACGGATAGCGCCGTTTGTTGCACCATTGATTTGGCTTCCGGCGTCATGTAACGCCAGCGAGGAATGAGAGCCATAGGGTTCTGTCAATTCTCTTAGTTTGCTTGAGTTGTCTACTCCTGGCAGAGAAGCTCATCAAGGGTGTCGTCGTTGACGCGACTGAGCANGTCAGTCANGCGNTCAATGGCATGAATCGTGGGTTGATGATGACTCGATCGCACAAGAATGTGTCGAGCGATGTGTCTTAACAGATGATTGTCAGCCATGCTGAGGTAACGCATGGATTATCTCAGTTCTTCTCTCTGTCTAATCGTTTGAATTCGGCTGTCGCTGTGACGTCGTGCATCGCAATAAAAATTCGATGGAACAATGCACCACTTCAGAGGTCTGCTTCCACGAGCAGACCATCCTGGGGAACCGGGCTCGGGACCATACGCAATGAAAGGTTTTGACCAGGAATCAATCGCAATCTGAGTTGTTTAAGTAGGCCAACAGTCATGAGTCTGATTTCGAGTTCTGCGAGTGCTTGTCCCAAGCAAACTCGTTCACCACCTCCAAATGGTCGGAGGATGTGTCCAAGCGAACCATCCAGGTGTCGTTGAGGTCGGAAGCATTCAAGATCATCACCTGGACCTTGGCGATTGGTTGCGGCAAGTGCGACTTGAATGACTCGTCCCTCAGGAATCATCACTCCAGCGATGTTGATGGTTTCACGAGTGCGTCTAAAAAAGCCACCAACCGGTGGTGTGAGACGCATCACTTCGCTGATNACAGCATTCAGCTGTGGTGCNGATTCTGGTTCCAANGCCAGGGGCGCGTTTGTTTTNGGCGGCCATGGGATTTGGTTGATCTCAGGTTGTAACCACTCGATGATTGTTGGATCAAGCAGGAGAGCGCGCATTAAGCAGGACAACGTTGATGCTGTGGTTTCGTAACCGGCAAATAAAAGAAGGAGTAGTTGCTCCGCCAAGTCATCGTCTTCAAGGGGCTCACGGTTCTCGTCGAGCCCATCAAGAAGGCGGTCAACGCCTTTGCGTTCATCGGGCTTGGATGGCACATTATTTTTGCTGTCTTGCAGGAGATGTCTGAGTTGGTTCAGGAGTCGTTCTCGAGCAGCAAGAGCTTTGGCAAATGGTGTTCCTGGAATTGGAAGTGGAATCGAAAAGAGTGCTTGAGTCCAGATCTCAAAGTCTTTGAATAAGGCATCACGACTGTTGTCGTCGAGNCCGAGCACTGTTTTGGCGATGACATCGAAGGCAAAGCCACGCATCCGTTGCGCGAGTGCGACGGGTTGTTGACTATGTTTCAAATCTTCTGCGAGATCATTCACCATCGTGATGATCGATGGTGTGTAATCAGAGAGGGCTGCCTTTGAGAAGAGTTGTCCAACCACCCGTCGCCTTGCCTTGTGATCAGCACCATTGCGATTGGCTAGTGACTTCATTCCCAGCAATTGACGCACGCTCTCAGGCCACCATCCTTCAACGGAATTGGATTGAGATAGTAGATCGCTAATGGCTTGATCACCGCGAATAAAGATTAGTTGTTGTCCGATTAAGCGGGTTTCAAATATATTTCCAAGCTGCTGAAATCGATGAGTAGCAAAGTTTGGATCTCGAAAGAACGAGATCGCTTCGAGCACTCCTGTTGNTGCGCCGGTATTGGGAAGAGNTCTCGAATTCACTAGAGAAAGATGCTTTCAGGAAAAGAAGGACGATGAATGCTTAAGCACCTCATAGTGTTGGTGGTCACTCAGAACGTTGCTGTTTGAAGAAGGCATAGGCGATCGAGCCCCCTGCCACGGTGGCAAGCAAGCCAGAAGTGATGATGGCTCCACCAAGAAGTACCAAAAATAAAAAAGAGCCCAACAGGGACATCTTCACTCTCAAGAGTTTGGATTTCATCAGCAGAATCATTAAAAGAACGACAGTTGCCTTCAAACCTGCAATTTGTGCGCTCGCAAAGGNACATGGTCCGGGGAACAGCAGCACAGTGAGCTCTCAGTTCCCGCCAGTCTGGCCAAGTCACCCTTACAGCCGAGACCTCGCCAATAAAAAAGCCCCCTTCTGGGGGGCAGTGGATTGATCGAGCTCTAAGCCCTTTGCCAAGTTGCTTGAAGTCAGCGACGGCGGTTGCGTGAACGCTGCTTCAGCTTTCGCTTGTACTTCTCGACNGGAGTTTCGTGATGGCGGATACGACGCAGGTCGGAGAAGATGCCGGCCTTGGCAACGGAACGCTTAAAACGACGCAGCGCTGATTCGATACCCTCATTTTCGCCGACTGTGACCTGGCTCATCCGTTCTCCGAAACAGAGCAAAGANCAACTTTAACAGCAGCTGGGTCGTTGACTTCGGCTGAAGAGGGGGAGGGAGGAGCTCTCAGTCCTCCCTCATCGTGGCGGCCGCATGTGTGAGGAGTGCTGCCAGACCCACCTTTCAACCCTAGGTCTGCTTGCTATGCCCCCCACCTTGGTTAAGAGTCTTTCAACGTTTTGAGCACCNTCTTTCAAGCGGTTTGCGCTTAGTCAAGAAATGGTGCGGAGTGATGCGGTACGGCCGAAAACCAGGGATGCTCTACGACATGGGAATCACTCACTGCCCAATCTGCGTCGGACTTGCCGTNCTTTCAGCGGTCCGGTTCATGGCTCATGCCGTGATGGCTTATCAGCTTGAACGTGCAAACGCAAACTCAACGACGCATCCAGCAACTCTGCTCGGTACCGTNTTTGAGCTTTGATTTCGATGATGAGTAGAAANACTCAGCTTTTCCTTTCGGTAACCCAGNCTACCTTTTATAAACTAATGTAAAGCACAATAAGGAGAGCAGTCTTCGGCTTGATGGAACTTTTAGCGATCGCAGCCGTTTTCGTACCGTTTTCGGCCTTGATCATGAATGCCTTCTCGGGTGACAGCGACGACGACTTTGACTTTCTCTGATGGAAACTAAATTATTGGCCATGATGGCCTTTGGGGCTTCGGTGATGACCTTGTGGGCATGGCTCGTCTCAAACCTCTCGGAAACCCAAGGCAGCGAAAAATCTTGAATTAACTCTTTTATAAAATCACTTAAACTTTAATTGGTCTTTTGGNTTTTAATTATTCNAGGTGTTTTTCGACNATNGGACTAATTGAAATCNTGCTGTATGTAGCCATCGTCTGAATCTTCTTCATCGTAGTAATCATTGAATCGCTCAACACCGGCTTCCTTGAAATGGGTTCGTCGATCGAGTTCTTTATTCTTTTGAATCGATTGATTTTTGTCTTCAGACCAAGGCTCTCGGTAGTCGCTATCTCGTTCAACAGCCATTAGTTCGGGTCGAGTAGCCCTTTAAGCCTGGTCCATTCATCATGCTCCAAGAATCCACCGTCCAGTAAGCGATCGAGTGTTTTNGGTGTGACTGGCAACTTTGTCATCTGCTCCAAATTGCTGCACGCCTTTAGGGCCTCAGCCATCACTGTCTGAGCTGCACTTTCCAACGTGATGCCTGGTGCCATCTGCTCAATGGAGTCCAGTAATTGAGCAGCAGTGTCTTCTTGCATTGATTGCCAGTTCAACTTGGGTCAGTTTGAGTCGTTCGCGAGCTGTTGACCACCTCACGCTGATGGAACTTGACCTGCACAAGCGAGACATCCACCGTTAATTCTGTACGGAGCGAGATGTCCGTATTTGCAGCGTTTGCCGTGAAAGTACTGGGTGGTGTTGGACTCTCTGGCATGTGCATCACTGAGAGGAAGGGCAAGCCATCGATCAGGCACATCCCCTCTCAGAGATTGACGGCGTTGTTCTGCCTCTCGCCGACGTTGCTTCTCTTCTCGATCATTTTTGAGATACACCCCCTCAATTTGTAGTTCCTTGGCACAGCTTTCACAGGCTGTGACTACGGGTTTGCGACGGGCGGTGTTGTGAGACAGTTTGTCGCTGGGGACTTCCCGTTCATTCCCGCAGCTGCAACGACACCACCAGAACGCATTACCAGCTTTGGTTCGTCGCTCTGAAGACCGGATAACNGTGAGNTGCCCGTACCGTTCACCGATCCTGTTGCGTGGAGATGAAGGCATTCTCTGNTGAGATGCATTGCGTGACGATCATTCTCGTTGATGAACCTTCGCTTTCAACCTCCCATTGTTGAGGCTTTGTACCAGGTTCGATCTCAACAGAGCACCCGGCTTTGTTGCGTAGCTAGGAATGGACCATGCGGTTGGGCTTCATCCAGTGGCGTCTTTTCTCGATACGTTCATNGTTGTTGGTATTTCTNTCCTTGCTGTTGTCGGCTTCACGGCAGGGATTCTGGAATTCGTTAAGGATCTAAGAAATTTTCGTAGAGCCAAGGTTTGATCAACCAGCCTCGGCATGATGAGTCAATCTGCAACGACGCCTTGTTTCATCCCAGTTGGATTTTGATCGCGTGGGGTGTTGTGGCNGTCGCTGCAGCCTCAAAATTTTGGAGGTTGACTCGGGGCTATCGCGACCGGATGCACTTGGACCATTCAGCCGCATCAACCGAAGCCAGTCGCCGACGTCTGGAGACGATCTGGGAGGAATCTCCTTGAGATCTCTGACCCTCAACCTTGGCATTCGTTTGAGGTGACCTGCTGTACAGCCATGCGTGAACGAGCGATCTCCTCTTGCCAGGCCAGGAGAAGCTGTTTTGCCATCTGCTGGAGCTCCTGGATGTCTTCCATAACGTCGAGGTCGCGGGTTTGACGTTCAAGCTCGAAGCGTTGCCCTAGGGACATGGACAGTGGTTCCACGGGGATCAGTTCAGCTGTACGGAAGTTATCGCTGCTGTTGATTGACGTCGTAGCAATCGAAACCGGTGATGGTCTGTGTGTGGGGTCTCGGATCCCCCCTCGATGACGGACTATTTCAGATCGGCGACGTGGATCGACGCCAGCTGTCTTCTCTGGCTTACAACAACCNGGTTGAACCTGTGTGATGCATTGCCCTTGGACACGTCACCTGGTGCTTGTAAGCTCCGTTACGACGCTGTCCCTTGCAGATGCAGGAACGGCTCAGGCACTTAATGGGGGTTGGCCTCTCGCACCTCGAGCGAGAGCTTGCTCAGCAGGAGAGTGTCAAGATTGTTTGTTCTTCAGTGCGCGACTATGAAGTGGGAATACACCCAACTACGTTTCGTGCCGAAAGGCAAAAGTTGGACTGGGGAAATTGAGGAACTCTGGCTTGATGACCAACAACTCATTTCAAGAAGTCATCCTCAGCGAGAGGTCACTCTTGTTGGATTAATGAATGAGCTTGGTCTTCAAGGATGGGAGCTTGTGACGTACGCACAACCCTTCACTGGATATCACGGTGGTTGTTATACGTTTAAGCGTTCATTGTGAGTATTCNAAGNGACGATTNGTCTAGAGCTTCTCTCGCCACAGTTTTAAGTGTGTCAGCGCTGTCACCAAGTCTGGGCAATTAACGCAACAGTGCCCTCGGCATGCCCGATATACCGGTCCATCGTNGCCATCAAACACGACCACGGTGTCACCTAAGCGTGTCGTAACAGTGAAGCGACTTTCCATTGATGTCGAGTCGAATAATTTGCTTAGAAGTGATTCAGCTCGATGTGATCTGCCATNCCTACAAATCCGANGATAATNAAGGCTAAAGCGAGGCAGCCAAGAGCAAANGCAACATCAAGTTTTTCTTTCNGAGATAGAGATTTTGCCATTTNNATTATTGCTCAATCTGATCTTGTTTAAGGTGAGTCAAAATGCAATGCTCGTAGCAGTTGCCATCGTCCGTATCACATAGCGTNAAACAATTAAAATAGGCGTCTACGTGATCAAGGGTGATTGTGTTGTGTTCCTGGGTTTTGGTGTTTGGCATTCCTCTCTCCTATCCCTTTGCGAGTTTTACGAACTTATGTCGATCATTTGTTTTCCGCAAGAGAAAGGTTGCGTTGAATAAACTACCTAAGTATTTATGCTTGCTTTAATAGCTCGTTCCCGCGGCGTTGAATTTCAGATGCGTAATCCGTCCATTGACCTTGTCCCCAGTATCGAAAGCAGCTCGTTTCCAGCACAAGAAGGTGAAGGAGTGCTTGTTGGTATTCAGTGGATGTAGTGATGCTTGAATTCGGGCNTTGAGAATCAAACTTCTTGTGAAAGTCTCGACTGAGCTGATTCATTGGATCNAGAATATTTTCATAGCCTTCTACCCAGCTAATNTTATTTGTCCAAGATGCTCCATGCATTGAAAAGTTCTCAGCATCATCTCTCAGTGATTTGATAGCACGTTCGACAACGTCTCTTGATGGTTGAGGGCCGACCGCATTCCACAGTGCATGTTGATGGATGGCCTGAACTTTTGGCAGGCTTTTTGTGCTGATTCCTTTGCTCGCAATCAATTCGATGTATTCAGTTCCATTCATGGCAACCGTCTTATTAGATGAGTCTTTGATGCGCTGATGGGCTTGCCGGAATGCGTCGGGGAATTCGTTCATCATCACCCCGCCATTTTCTCCATCGGCAATTTGAGTGACCATCGATGGAATNGTTATATTCTCAATGGTCTGCTGATCTAAACCAATCGCCTCATAATAGGGTTGCATCTGACCGACGAGCTTNGTGTCTGAACCTTGCGTTTTAATCAGAACAGTGATCTCGATTTGATCTCCCTGGCTGTTTTGACTAATTAGTTGGTTTGGAAGATATTTTTGCTCGTAGCTGATTGTGTGGCCATTGCACTGTTCAATGCTGTCTTCCTGAACTAGAAGCCAGCTGTAGCCTGCGTTTTTGAGAGATTTAATTAATTCAAATAGTGTGTCTGGGTGGTTCGGCAGATGCATCTCGGGCAAAGAGAAGCCATGAACTCTTTCTAGTGCCTCAGTGCCAAACATCGATGCAAACTGATGTTGCCAAGCACTGATCTGCAATTGGAAGTCTGGGATCGGAGTTGATGGTGCAACTGCATGACCCCAGAATGTTCCAAGCCATTCAACGTGATCTTGCATTGCCTTGTCGAGNGCTAGATATTGCAGTGCTCCGATAATGTCGTTGCGCTGCATCTGCTCGAAGCCCCACAGTAGATTGCCTGAATAATCGAGCATGATTTTTGGCTGGCAGCCTTCGTTGATGAGCTCGGGAATTAGATCGGCTAAACGCCGATAGCAATGTGCAAAAGATGATGCATTATGATTGTCTCCTTCGTTTGAATGCTCGAACATATATTGAAGATGAGAGATAAGTTCTTTATTGGCTCCTGCTGGAATCGTAGGTTGATGCATATGAAGGGCACATGCAAAGCAGGATTTGATATTTTNGTTCTCGTTTTCTCTATTAGATCTATGTTGTTTTCGCTTTTTAAGCATTAATGTTTGAAACTCTGATTCACGTCCGCAAATCGAAGGGCTTGTTTGTTGCATGATCGGATCGGCTTGTTGATTTGTGGATCAATTGATGATTCCGCATGCGATGCGAACACCTCCACCACCGAGTGGTGGAGTGTCGGAGTAGGTGTCTCCACCGGCATGCACAATCAAGGTTTTTTGATTGAGGTCTTCAGTGCTCAGTCGTGGTGCGACGACGCTGGTCGGTGTTGTCCCATCTTGTGAGACGACGAGTCGACTTAAATCGCCGCGATGGCCAGTGCCAAATGGACCAAGGTGCTGACCGCTCTCATCAGGATCCCAATGGCCTCCGGCCCTCAGACCTGCAACACTTGTCCCATCTCCACTGATGCCTGCGTCGCAGCTTGGGTTGGAATGCAGATGGATCCCATGTTCGCCAGCAGGTAACCCGATGAGATCAGGAAAAAGTTCCAGACCCTGATCACTGTCGCGGGCAGTGATTACACCGATAGCGTCGCCAGTGCCATCGGTGTCGATGGAATACATATCGATTAAGACTGTCTTGGCGATCACTTGCTGTGGCGTTACGAGCAAAAGACCGACCGCCAAGACCATGGCAAGCAATAGACGACGCATTTGTGGCAACAGAGCGATGCCAACAGTCTGCTTGCAAACGAGAGTGGATGGCTGCTACTAACGATTCAAATTATCTACAAATATTGGTATGAAAGCTCTGTGTATGAACGAATGATCAGCTTTATGACGCTCAGAACCAATCAGCTGCTTGGTGCTCAGTGGTGACTGTGGACCGCTGAGGGCTTGAGAGCCTCTGACAACGCCTGTGCTTCGGTAAGAATTCGCTTGGCTTCCTGGCGTGACAGGCATTTGAACGCTTTGGTTTCGAGGCGGAGCAACCGTTTGTGAGGGCTATCCATGNCTTTGTTTATGGTTCGGTTAAGCCCAGGTTAACCCATTNCATCGTTGTAGCTAGGNCTGGCCTTTTGAGCCCCTGCAATCACTGGGCTGGNAGCATCATGAGCGTTTGCTTGATGGTGGNNNTTTGCTTTGGCTTCANGCTGTTGTGACGATGGAAAATGCTCCCAATCNCNTCGATGCGGGCCTAAAAGTTAAATCGATCGTTGTTTTTTTGAGCTTTATGTTTTGGCGTTTTTAGACTTGGATTGAAGTCGTTAAGGTTCTGGTATGGCTGGCCTAGAAGGTACAAAGACCGATAGTTTTATTCTTTCCGCAAAGCGAAAAGCTGAAGCAACACTGCATGAAAAGCAGCCAAAGCTGACCGCTCTCGAGCGTGCCTGTCGGGAAGCATTGATTCGACAGAGAAGGCACCATGATCGCTAATTCATTTCTCTAATATTTCCGGTGGATTAAGAAGAGTTGAGGAGCGACCCCTGGTCTCTTGCCATCTTCNTTCCTTGCTGTCAGACAGTGAAGAGTCTGTTGAGATGTTGAGATGTCAGCNGCTAGAAACCGCTCAGGAAAGGACCATGGCTCTCTTCGTGGTCCCCGAGTATCAGTGCGTTCGTTGNTTGATGATCTGCAGGGTGCNAGAGATGCTCTCATTGCCTTTGATGGCTTTGAGCCCTCGACTCATTCTCAACGGTTGGCATCTGTTCTCGAACGGCCGCAATCTNCTGCTTCAGCGNCATCTCGTGAGCGATGGTTCCAAAAACTTGTCTCGCAGCTGACCAACTTGGCTCGTCGCTTCAATGTTGGTGTTGATCATTAATTCCGCAACTGAGCGAACATTCCCCAATTGTTGAGGCCTTGGTGTCTGCTGATTGAAGCCGCTCCAGAACCCGTGCAAGATCGACAGCAGACAATTCACCGTTGCGACTCCACTTGAGGCTCCGTTGCTGTTGAGCCGTGTGGATTTGGCTGGGGTCACCATTGTTCATGCTGCCTCCATTTCCAGTGTGTTTCGCTTGATCAGCGTATGGCTCCGGTCGCAGACGTACTGACGACCGGCTTTGTTGGCTTCGGTCAACGTGCCGAAGTTGCCGACGAAGTCGTAGTCAAATCCGTTGTTTGTGGCGGCAACGGCGTAAAGCTGATGGGCCACCTTTTGCACGGTCCAACGTAGGAAGCACGTTGGACCTTGGTTTTGGCGATCCAAGGGAACGAATGTTTCTGTGTGGAAGTTATGACAAATCTTTGGTGGTGGGGATCAAGCTTTTTATTTCTCAAGCAAGTAAAGCGTTCGATCGGCGAGATCCCACTTCTGTTGTGGTGAGTCCGTTCCGATGCATGAGCGTTCACTGCAGTGGTGTCTGGATCCCAGGCGTATGGATTGGTCGTGAAGCTGTGACATGGTGCAGCCATGGCGCTCCGTAAGAATTTCTTCCACGACGTTCACTCGTCTGGGGTCTTTTTTTCAGGTTGTTTTTCGTAGGTTGAGCACCCCGTTCCCCTCTCTCAGCAATGTCCTCAACACCGCAAGGCCGGTTGAGTGAGCTATTGGCTCTGAAGTGGGATGAACGGGGTGAGCTTCACTCCATTGACAAGATCAACTTGCTTCAAGTTCTGAAGAAAGTCTTAACGGAAGAGTTTTTTTGCTCTTCTTTGGGCGAAGGTCAGTACTCCAAATCGATGAACGATGACGAGTGAGGACAAGNCTCAAACTTCAACACAGGATGAAATTGAGGCATTGTTAAGAANCCTGGAGGACGTGATCAAGGAATCCAACTCTCGGAAAACCGTTCAAAACGCATCCAGAGAAATGTCCCGATTGCGAGAGCTTCAAGGCGATCGAGATCAGGCTGCTTAGCNTCCAAATCCTTTGTCTGTCCCGCGTTGGNGCACAGATTCTGTCGTTTCGTGATCTCGGCTTGGTTGACTAGCTCCGACTTTGCTATCGATCCAACGCGATAGGACGTAGATACCGATAAAGAGGGGGATATAAATTTGGTAGAGATTGTGTTGGTCAAGTTCAAGCAGGTTGACAGCCCCAACAGCTGCACTGCTGAGCACGAGGTAGATCGAGACCCGTCGAACCAGTGCAGAGCGAAACATAGGAGGGTTGAGCATGTCCTTCNCCAGACTTGCACCAATGGCTTCGGCAANCCCTCTTCATGAGCTNCGNTTNAANANGGCACGTTCTGACGTTTTGTTCGCTGGATCCTCTTAACGCCTTTTTAGATCGTCTTAGTCGGGATGCATGCCTGCAGAAGCGAGTGCAGGATGCTGTGACTGCTGATGAAGTCGCATTGTTGGCTCAGAATCTTGGTTACGCCGTCTCTGGAAGCGACTTGCTGATGTTGTCACGTCGTTCGAGTCCAGGTGTGCGCGTGACACGGGTTCAGCATCCCGGTGAATACCCCGGTCGTTATTACTGAAGGACAAAGCACAGGTACGCCCCCACACCGTTCCTCGTGCCGTCAGGATACGAGTCGTCAGACGTCCTACCAATGGCAAGAGTTTTAGTGACTGGTGCCAACCGTGGTATCGGTTTGGAATATTGCCGTCAACTTCNTCAGCGTGGCGACGANGTCATTGCGGTCTGCCGCCAGAGCTCNGATGAACTGACCCAACTCGATGTCAGGATTGAGTCAGGCATCGATTTGAGTTGCGAAACAGATCAATCCGTTTTGTTGAAGAGGTTGGCTGGGGTTGCCCTAGAGGGTGTGATTTTGAATGCTGGAATTCTGCAAACGTTCGGACTGGATGACCTGGACCCTGAGGGCATACGCCGTCAGTTTGAGGTCAATGCTCTTGCTCCATTGGTTCTTGCTCGTGCGCTGCTCAACAACATGTCGTCTGGTGGCAAGATTGCGCTGATGACAAGTCGTATGGGATCAATCGACGACAACACCTCCGGTGGCTCCTACGGCTATCGCATGTCGAAGGTTGCTCTCAATATGGCTGGAAAATCGCTTGCTGTTGATCTCAAGCCCCACGGTATTGCCGTTGCAATTTTGCATCCAGGACTTGTTCGAACTCGCATGATCCAATTCAATCCTCTCGGGATTACACCGGAAGANTCTGTTCGTGGTCTTTTAGAACGACTGGATGGGTTGACCCTTGAAACAACNGGAACCTTTTGGCACGCCAACGGTGACGTACTGCCTTGGTGATGGTTCATGGGGTTTGATCCACGCCAGTGGTCCTCGGGTGCACAGTCGCGATCCCACGAGAGAGTCACCAGCAATGTGGCTGCTCTATTGGCTGAAAATGATGCTTTGCGACGTGAGGTCTTTCAGCTTCGGCGGCAATTAGAACGTCTTCGTGCTCAACCCGGNAGCCGCCGTTCGACTGGAGAGTCCGATCAACGATCCACAACGGATGGAGAGTCGAAAGTTACAGCGCAACAGGTTGTGCGTTGGGGTGAGACCCTCTCTCGACAAAGCAATTGGAGTGCATTGCGCCTTCAGGGATTGGATGATTTGGTTGATCGACTCAATCGTCAAAGCTTTCATCCAGATCTCACTCTTCAGCAACGCCTTGATCGCTTGAATGATGGGTTGGGTCACGATCTATTCGCTGCATTCACCGGCGGACGTTCTAAAAAGCGTTCAGCTGTTCTGGCTGCTTATGCCTTGTACGGCGTCCGAGCCAGTGAATGGCTTGAAGAAGATCCACGGCGTGTGGTTGCTGATCTGCTGCAACGCATGGAGCAGCGTCGTGCAAATCGGCGGACTCGATCGGACCGTCGAACAACAGATCGTGATCAGGGGGGGCGCCAGATTGATCAGCGCAAATTGGCCGCTTTAAAAGTCCTCGGTTTGTCGGCGGATGCGACGGTTGAATCGATCAAACAATCTCACCGTCGTCTGGTTAAACGTCATCATCCTGATATGGGAGGCTCAGTCGAAGCCTTTCGGCGCGTCAATGAGGCCTATCAATGCCTGATGTCGTCTTGATCATCGGCTCTCAGCGAATCGANTTTTGTTGAGCTGTGGTTTTTGACCAACGCATTTTGAGATTGGCTGGATGAAGCGTTTTCTCATCCCTCAGCTTGTGCCTGTCAACAACTCCCATTGGGGGCCTCTATCGTGATTCGGACTGTTTCCTGAGCAAAGAGAACTTTTGCTCCTCTTTTTTGAATTAATCAAGTTTGACGAAAGTGGCCATGCCTGTATAAGTTGACACTAGTTTTATTGCGCTAATGCTCGTCGGTTCTGAACTTCTTGCCAAGGTCAAGGACCTTGGAGATGTTTCCAAGTCAGATGTGGTTCGAGCTTGTGGATATGTCTCTGCCAAACAAGATGGTGGTGAACGCTTGAATTTCACGGCCTTTTATGAGGCGCTCTTAGACGCTAAGGGCATCAACCTTGGTGGTGGATCTGCCAGAGTCGGCAAAGGTGGACGCAAGCTGTCGTATATCGCCAAAGTGCAAGGCAATGGCAACCTCCTTATCGGCAAGGCCTANACAGCAATGCTGAANCTTNAGCCTGGTGATGAGTTTGAAATCAAGTTGGGCAAAAAAGCGATNCGCTTAGTTCCCACAGGAGCNGCTGCAACGCATACTCAAACTGCTGTTGGGATGGAGGAGGANAACGAAGGTTGATCCTCTTGTTGGGTTAATCAAGTCTTTCATTCAATCTTCGTGCCATGGACGGGTTGAGCTACGCATCTACTCGTCCATGGTGATCAGGAAATCCATGGGCAGTTCCTGTTGGATCAGGTCCGTCNGCGAAGGCCAGCAAGCTTTTGCTCATGGCTTCCAAGATTAAGCCGCACGTGAGATCGTCTGCTCCGTCNCGTTGCTTCCATTGATCGACAAGATCCATGACCTCCTTGGAAGCNTTGTCGACAAAGGAATCCGTTGGTTCCCAACTCATAGCCGTGGTTCGATCCTCTGATTCTCAAGCCGTGGCTTCACTTCTAGCCAGCATTCGACAAGCTGGAACACAATTTCAGCTTTCTCAATCTCGTCAATGGATTCAANCCTGCATTTNAAGACGCTTGGGGATGGTCTTGTTTTTTGATTGAACGGATTNATTTGATTGGTGCTGCTCAGATCACAGTGACGAGAGTCATTGAGCCGGCGACCCAAGGAACTCCATCATCTTGATCCAATCAAGTTTGGCGTGGAGCTTTGATCTGGGTTGATCTGCGCGTTGTTCAGACCAGTTCAATGCTCTCNCAGATGTTGACCAAACTAGATTCGTAGGGTANCCGAAGCTTTGTGNGTATTNTTCCTTAGGCTCACTTGNATTGACGACAGCTATTCGGTCGATTTGTGGAGAGCTGTAAGNAAACAAACCCCTGCAGCACAGTCAATCCAGGTTTTTAGCCCGACCCTCTCCACTGCATGTGGAATACTTTTCCTGGTGTTGATGGTGACAGATTCTCTTGGCTGTTCTATACTTTGNGTGTTATCGAGTTTATTCCAATGCTGGTTGGTTCTGAGCTTCTCGCCAAGGTTAAAGATCTTGGTGATGTTTCCAAGTCTGATGTTGTTCGAGCCTGTGGTTACGTTTCCACGAAGGCTGATGGTGGTGAGCGCCTCAATTTCACGGCTTTTTATGAGGCTCTGCTTGATGCAAAAGGCGTCAGCCTGGGTGGTGGTACTGCCGGAATTGGTAAGGGTGGGCGCAAGCTTTCCTATATCGCCAAGGTTCAGGGCAATGGCAATTTGTTGATTGGTAAGGCTTATACGGCCATGTTGAACCTTGAGCCTGGTGACGAGTTTGAGATCAAGCTTGGCAAAAAAGCAATCCGTCTGCTGCCGACTGGTGATGCGGCCGCTCATTCTGATTCAGCAGAAGGAGTTGAAGAGGGTTCTGATAGCTGAACGGTTTGATCCGAGATCAGCAAACCCAGGTCATTGACCTGGGTTTTTTATTGTTTGAANAACTAGTACTCAAGGTTTTCAGGTAAGCNTGAATNGCGTTGATGNCTTGAATCAATATTACCTCATTTAATTCCATAACTTGTNANAGCTCCTTGCATATATTTGCTTTCTATCTTTGAAAAATNAGATTCCATTCATTGCTCCCTCCTCAAATGCCTAGATCTTTTGCTTTTATTNTGATAATTCAGGCTTGTCTTGGGTTCTCGATGATTCCTTATTGGGCTCATGCTGAAGATAATTGTAGGCTGTACCAGCGTGTTATGAATAATTTAGGAGTTAGCATGAGTCGATATCGTTTGATCATTGCTTCATCAGATGATCCTGAAGCACAGGACCTTGCCAGTGCAGAACTTCGTCGACATACGGACGAGTATCGACGGATTAAGCGTCAATTTAATCAAGAACGTTGTGATGGATGGTCTAGAGATTAGTTTGCTTGTACGATTTTGTTTATTGTTATTTGCTCTGGGTGACTCATTATTTAAGATCTCTCTGCAACAGAAAATCTCCTTTTGATATTTAGAAAGTCTCACGTNCATCCGATCATGCCGTTTGTTTACCTGATTAGTGTGTTGGTCTTATCCATATCGCCTAGCGCTGCTCGAGCACAGTATTCATTTCAAAAGCTTGATGTCGTTGAGGGTTGGTTGATTGAGCGTCGTGTTGATGAGAACCAACATTTAAGTTGTCGTGCCTCAATCGAAGCGGGTGGAACTTGGTTTGCTGCAAGAATTCATCTGGATGGATCTGGAGAGGTCATTGTTCCAGAAAGTGTCCCAGCTCAAAATTTTACTGATGAACAACTCTTAGCCATTCGTCTAGCCGTAAGCCGTTGCGAGAAGAGCATTCTTTATTTTCCATAGCTATTCTGATAAGAACAGAATCATTTCACATCTACCTCTTGTTATGGCAAGGATTTTTGCCGTTAATCAGGGTGTATCTCTGAGCCGATTNTAATGACAGAGCTGNCTGTTCCAATGACGTCTGAGCGGAGTATTTTCCTGGTTGCTGATGGTCATGTTTATCAGCGAGTGGAAGTCTCTAACACAAAGCCTCGTCAGTGGCGTTTAGTTGAGCTTGAGTTGAAGTCTGCNTTGGATTTGATGATTAACGACTGTCAGCGACTCGTGTCGTGAGGCTAAGACGATGACTGAGTCGTTCAGCTGTTTTTGGATGGATATCGGAAATAATAAAGATCTTTTTTGGCTTTAAGCAGTCTGGCCTCTCGTTCGCTGACCAATTGATTTGGTCGTACCTCGGTTTCTCCACAGGCATACCCTTCTTCGGTACCTAGATGAATGCATTCACGAATACTTTGCTGGCGCTCATTCACGACAATGCTTTCAACAAGTTTATGTCTTGGAACGATTGTTTCGGCCTTTTGCTCAAAGATTTTGGCCATGCATGATGAGTAATCGTCAATGCTTTCTTTGAGCACGTCATAGCATTCTCGGCGTTTGTCCTCTTCAAGCTCCATTAATGCATATACTTCCTGCTCCACGATGTTTTGTGGTCGAAGCACTTTTACGATCTCTTTGCGTTCGATCGAGACTCGGTAAGTTCCGCCTGAATCAATCCATTCTTTTGCAGCAAGTTTGGCCTCTGTTTGGCTTTTGTATTGACGAATGCGCCACGCGCCTGAACTCAAGTAATTCATTCCGATGCCTGCGGTCAGAGTGACGACTGCCAGCACGGCCAAGGCGAGGTCTCTTTTTTTCATCATTGATGAGTGTTCCGCAAGGCGATCAAAGCTTAAAAAGTGGATTTGTTTCGGCAGGGAGAGGGGTGGATACCCATCTGATCGTTAGGACTGTCTGTTGGATTGTCAGNCCTGGAGTGCAGTCTCTTGTTGATGGTCGGATGTTAAATTGATTTTTTGAGTGTCAGATGCCGACCGCAGCAGAGAAGAAAACTGAGGTTAAGCAGCGCATTCAAGGCCTACGGAACATGTGCAAAGCAATGCACACCACCGTGATGGATCAAGGAACGATGCCAGAAGCCACCTCGGTGCGCGAAGCCATCGAGAAGCTTCAGGAGCTGATTGATTTTCTTGATGGCAAGAAAAAGTCCTGATCGCTGTTTGTCGGCGTGAGATCGACTGGACGGGAGTGATTTTGCTTAGGTTCTTTCGTNCTGTCTGGGGTTACAACCGGGTCAGTGGAGAGATTTCTGATGCTCGATCGCAGCATGGCTCCAATTCACTCGCCCACGGCTTGTGCACTGCCGCCAAATCCACGCGTTGTTCAAGCTCTGTTGAATCTTGCCTGGAGGCATCCCAGGTCCGAACGTCCAACTTGGCTTCGCTCCGAGTTGGGTGAAAAGATTCATCCTGTTGTTCACGATCAGTGAGTGATCGTTGTCCATAAGCTGTCCCCATGACGAAGGATCGGCCTGGGGATCAGCTTCAACAGGACTTTGACCGGGCGAAGCAGTCCGGTCGATGGTTGAGTGACGAGGAAATGCAGCTGCTTGCAAAGCAGGAGCAAGANGAACAGATTGCCAATGAGCAGGCTGATCGCAATCGNCGCAAACTCATNGTTTTAACGGTTGTNTGCGGCCTTNTGCCCCCGCTGTGGCCTGTCGCTCTNTTATTGACCCTTGNTCTGCTTTATCCATCAACGATGAAGCGGGTTGGACTCGTTAGTGGCATTCTTTTTGTTGTGTTGATGCTGCTGACGGGCTTGGGGTTGCTCGCCTGCCTGNTNTGGGTTGTTGGCCTGCTGACGTAGGAGAAGACGTCCCAAGCAACGCCTCCACCGCTCTATTGT
Source organism: Synechococcus sp. ARS1019 (assembly GCA_002690325.1). Classification (GTDB taxonomy): domain Bacteria; phylum Cyanobacteriota; class Cyanobacteriia; order PCC-6307; family Cyanobiaceae; genus Parasynechococcus. The sequence continues at coordinate 13,797 of NZED01000043.1, read as the reverse complement.
TAAGATTGCTATAGATATGTTGCCGTGAGATGGNTGTTCGCTACGGCATCGTTGGTTGCGGCTACGTCGGAGCGGCTGTCGCAAAGAGTTTTCGGTCGAAAGGATTTGAGCTGACCGGAACGATCACCCGCCCAGAGCGACTGAATGAGCTGTGCGCTTTGGTGGATCATCCCCGGATCTATTNCACAGGAGACCCGTTTGCGGATGTCAGTTTTTTTGATCGTTTGGATGGTGTTCTGATTGCGGTTGCACCTCGATCGGGTCACTATTGCCCTCATCAATACGATCTTGTTTACCGTCAAGGGATGGATGCCTTGGCGTCTGTGTTGCGACGACGCCGATCAANTTCTCCATTGCACGTGACTTACCTGAGTAGTGCAGGGGTCTATGGAGACCAACAAGGTTCGCTTTGTGATGAAGAACGACCGCCTGATGTCAGTTCGGAGCTCAATGCAGCTCTTGTGTCCGCTGAACGGTCAGTTCTTGAGCTTGAGTCGTCACTCCTCAGCTGTTCTGTTCTGCGTTTGGGAGGCATTTATGGGCCGAATCAAGATATTCCAGCCATGTTTCGTGCGGTCNCTGGACANTGTGTGTCAAAAAATGGTGACCATATCAATGCATGGATTCATCGCGATGATGTGGTTCGAGGTGTTTCCTTTGCGTTTGATCGGTCTCTAAGCGGTATTTACAACCTGGTGGATGACCTTCGANTCTCCCGTCGTGAGCTGTCTCGTGTCTTGTGTGATGCGGATGGTCTACCTCCCGTGCTTTGGGAATCCCGCGACAGACCAGGTGCGAGGGTCTTTAATGCCAGCGTTTCAAACGGCCGTTTGAAGTCTCTCGGTTTTCAGCTAGCGGTGCCGTCCATGTTGGAGGTTGCCACCGCTTGCTGATTTCTAAGACTGTCCATGGGTTTGGTGGGCTGACTTGCTGTTCTGTAGCGACACGCACAGTGGCTCCGAAGCATCTAAGGCCTAATGGGGTCCGAGGCGTTGTTTGATCTGTGGATCTGATCGTGAATCGCTCAGAACAAGACTCTTTGCACCAATTGATGCCAGGCAGCATTCATGGTGTTCTTTGGTTGCAAACCCATTTCCCGTCCACCGAATGGGATGCCTTGTTCGAGTCAAGGGCTGTTTTTGCTACCGACTCCCTGGAGTGTCTTCTNGATGATGCTGGNCTTGCTGGTTTAACTGTTCAGCAGCCATCTGTGGTTGAGTCTTGAATTCTGTTGTTGATTGAAGTGTTGTTTTCTTCACATTAGATTTGTAACGGGCAGCCTTTTTGACTCGCCACCGATAACTTCAATTGACTAAAACTGNTCCATTCATTTTAATTGAATGTCCAGTTCTTTCCCTGTTGAGTTTGGTCGCTCATTGGCTTTGATGCTTTTGGAGATCAGGGCAGAACTGGAGGATTGTGAATTTCAATCCTTTGTTGAGAGCGCTCCGACGACAGGTCATTTTTGTGTCGGCAGAAGGTCCTCAGGCATTGACGAGCCGATCTGCTGACTTTCTTTGAAACCACCCTTTGAAGCGTCTTTGCAGGAAAGACGACTTATTGCTGCTCTGCAAATCGCAATGCCTTCAACCCCATGATGAGGTGGGCACGAAATGTTCCTAAGGCCATGATNTGTTGAGGAGAACGANTTTTGTTGANATCCTTCCCTTGCTGATCAAGNAAATCCAATAATTCATAGGCCTGGTCCGACCATGCGGCTAGTGCTGCCCTNAAGCATTCGTCGTCAGAAACGCTGAGCTCAGCATGATTCCCTCGTACGGCTTGCAGGAGTGCCGTGAGTTGATCGCGACTNAGCGCATCTGGGACAGAGGGATCGTTCTCGATGCTTAAGCAAATCTAAAGTTGNCAAAACCCTAGTCGTTCCGGACGTTCTTGTAGTCAGTAGTTCTGCTCAGTTTTGATCTGGATTCACGGGTAAGCCTCTGAGCCCCAGCGCGACCCGCCTCGCTGCTAGCAGTCCTGGATACAGCGTTTTGGCTCGCGTTTCATCTGCAAATAGGTCGCTCAGCAACGTCAGAAGCGGGTCACTCGGTTTCATCCGCTTGCTGATCTCGGCAATCGCGTCACTTCCATGCCAGTAACGTTGCCCCTCAATGAGCACGGCTCCATTCGTGAGCTCGAGTCCGAGTTGGGCTAACTCTTGACGAAGCCCTTGATCGTTTCGTCCATCACGGATNGTTAGGTTTGGGAGCCCGCCTTTGAGTTCTGCACTTAGAGCAAATGCCCGGCAGAACAGGCAGCCGCCGTCGTAGACGAGTGTCAATTCCATTGAACAATTCTGTCGTGGGNCGTCGGCTTGTTGTTGTCGTCTCTNTTNTTGTTGGGCTTCTGTTGTTCGCCAGTCCCGTTTCAGCTGATTGGTTGTGCGANGGCGATCGTTTGTCGATTGAGCGGCGTTCGGGTGCCGTTGATCCAACCGGCNTGTCGAATGGAGTGCCCAACAGTGCCGATGGAACGCTTCCTGGAGACACGTTGTTGGTGCGTTGGCGTGGAGTTGTCCTTCAGCTNCCACGAACAAACAACGCTGGTCCGCCCAGTTACACCGATGGTCGATGGTGGTGGAGAGTGGTTGATATNNGCCAGCCGGAGTTCCGCGAGCGACGTGGAGGAGTGGTCAGCTATCGGTGTGAACCTCTGATGGATTGAACGCAGCTCNTCTGGTTTGTGCGTTTTCCACATCATGCGATCGCTTTTTCGCAGGCCATGTCTTCTGGGACACAGTGCTGATTTGTCAAGCAGGCACATCGAACAGCTTCCTCCTGCTGTGACTGAAAGCACATCGACCTGACTCTTTGGACCCCTGCTTGTGCTGAACCCCTGGCATTACTGATATCTCGCCGATTTTGTCTCGGTTGTTACAGCACGTCCTTGTTTGGCTGAGACTCTGCGATCTGTTTTCCCCGGGGAGCTTCAAGCCCCTCTTTGGCACTGACTTGCTCCCATGATGGCCTGTGGAAAAGCTGTGCAAAAGGACCATGCCCGGCGTGATTCGTTCCCATCGAGGCCTCATTTGGATCGGTTAGACCCATCTGTGATGTCTGTTGCTGCGCTGCTCTGAATGCTGATCGCTGGTTCGCTTCAATTCAGTGCTGTCTGGGGGGGCGTGCTCCTGGGCTGGGTGCCGGTGATTGGACTGTTGATTCTTCTGCTCGGCTTGCATCGTGTCTTCAGTTCAGCGCCTGTGCTGTCGCGGACGTCTCCCAATCCCCCCTGTGATCAACCTTTGACGGTTGTGATCCCGGCTTACAACGAACAAGACAACATCAGCCGTTGTTTGAAGAGTGTGTTGGCGTCCGTTCCACCTGCATGCCACTGGACGGTTCTTGTTGTTGATGATCGCTCGACGGATCGGACCGCTGAGATTGCCCAAGAGGTCATGAATGCCCGGTTCAATCGCGACGTGGAGTGTCAAGTTCTTGATGCCGGAGCTCGCCCCATTGGNGAGCGATGGGTGGGTAAAAATTGGGCCTGTACTCNAGCGATGGAGATCGTTCAGTCTCCTTGGGTCCTTTTTCTGGATGCTGATGTTGAGTTGAGTTCGGATGCCCTGGCTCGAGCCCTGTCCTCTGCTGTTGCCGAGGAAGCCGATCTATTCAGTTTGGCTCCGAGGTTGGTCTGTGGCTGTTTGGCGGAATGGATGGTGCAGCCGATTATGGCCAGCTTGCTCGGCTTGGGTTTTCCGATTAAGGCGGCCAATGATCCTGANTCACCANTCGCTTTTGCTGCAGGCCCTTTTATGTTGTTTCGCCGATCGACTTACAACGCGATTGGTGGTCACCGTGCGCTTGCGGGCGAGGTCGTTGAGGATTTGGCTCTCGCGCGTCTGATTAAGCAGTCTGGACATCGTTTGGTTTACCGACTCGGCCTGGATGCTGTGGATCTGCAGATGTATTCAGATCTGTCTTCTCTATGGGAAGGGTGGACGAAAAACTGGTTCCTCGGTCTCGATCGAAGCGTGGTCAAATCTCTACTGGCAGGGGCTGTGGTCTTCACCATGTTCACGGTTCCTTGGCTGGTTCTGATCGCCAGCTTGGTTGTTGCAAGCGTGGAGGGATTGAGTGCTCCTGTCGCCACAGCTGTTTTGTCAGGTTGTGTGGGTGTCTTGCTTCAGTTGATCCTGAGACTTTGGACGACCTGGACTTTTGGGGTGCCTCTCAGGCTTTGGTGGTTGATGGGGGTCGGGGGNTTGATCGTGGCGGCCATTGCACCNACATCGGTGTGGCGCAGCTTGACCGGTCGAAACTGGACTTGGAAAGGTCGATCATTGGCTTGAGCCATCAGACCACCGATGCTTTCAATGCCGCCATTTCATGGGGTGATCGACCTGTCTCAAGGTCTTCTGGATGGTTCTTGTAATGCTCGAGCCAGGTTTGATACGCCAGATTTCGCCTGCTGTGTTGTTCATCGTCGGTGAGGAATAACTCCGCTTGTGCTTCGCATTCGTTGGTGATCACGGTCTCTGCGGATGTGGTCACAGGTTGGTCATTGATCAGTGTGCTGAGGCGTTGTTCCACCTGGGTTAGTCGATCTGAGATGACGTTGATGCGCTGATCTTGTTTTGACGTTGCATTCCGTTCGATCGCTGCAATGGCAGCAGCCTCCAGCGAAATGCCATGCTTTTTGGCATATCGGTTTAATTGTCGGACAAGCGGTTTTGGTAGGTGAAGTTTCAGTGTTTTCATTGATAACTTTTGCGTGTCTGCTCTTAAGCCTATTTGACTCAATCCTGATTAGATCGTGGCCCTTAGGCTACGGTAGTACTAGGCCAATAAATACTCAATATTGAAGANTTTGACAATGGCTATTTGGTCAGATTGTCGTGGCTCTTGTGGGCTTCGATCATTCAATAATGGTGCGAATATGTTTGCTTCATGTAGATAATTTTGCACGCTCTTTGTGAGCAGGCTGCGACTGATTGTGGGCTCAATCTTGGCTGCTGTCCGTCAGGAACATTGAGGCAGGAGAACAGTGCTTGCCGCGTTGATGGTTCGTGATCGCCATCACTGATGACAATTCATTTCTTCTTGCACAGGATAATCTCCGTTCTGGCAATGTAATTAACGACTCTCATTGCGTTGATCATGTTGCTCTTCGCGTCTCAAACGGCTCAAGGGGGACCCAGCGTCATCCTTCCAGCTCTGTTGATCACGGGGCTACTGGTCGCGGCATCTCAGGCTTTTGTTCCTAAGAACACTGATGAGAGCTGAATGCTTCTCACTTGTTGTCAGCGTTTAAGCGCTGACAGTACGGCCGCTGCAAACGCGTTCCGATCGAATTCATTTGAGTCCGGNGTTTGACCCAGCCGCACGATGACAGCGTTGTGGCTGGGTGCAATCAGCAGAAGTTGTCCTTCAAACCCCTCAGCTGAGTAACTGTTCCGGGGCAAATCCTCATGACGACGCCCTCGGTTCACCCACCAGTGTGAGCCGTAGGCGCGTTTCGATCCCTTGCTGATCTTTNGAGCTTGCTGGGTCCATCCGATTGGCAGGACCTGTTGCCCTTCCCACACGCCATTGTTGAGGTAAAGCAGTCCAAAACGGGCCCAATCCCGGCCGCTGGCCCAGCCGAACGATGACCCGACAAAGCTTCCCGACGGATCGGTTTCCAGGACTGCACTCCTCATTCCAAGGGGATGAAACAACCGCTCATAGGGGAACCGCCAGTACTGCGGGTCGTTGTTGATGCCCTGCCTTAGGGCGCGAGAGAGTATGGCGGTTGTCCCTGAGGCGTACGCCCAGCGCTTCCCTGGAGTGCCGACCAGTGGTTTGTTGGCCGCAAATGCTCCCATGTCGTCGGTTTGCGTCAGCATCCGCACGAGATCTGAATTGAGATCTCGACTCAACTCATCGAATGCCAGTCCACTGTTCATTTGCAGCAGCTGGCGCACGGTGATCCAGGCCCGTGGATCATCGCTTCGGCGCGACCATTCCTGAACGGGTGCTGGCTGATCGAGAACCATGAACCCATCGGCGATGGCGATGCCGACTAAGGCATGGAACAGGCTTTTGGTCATCGACCATCCCACAAGGGGAGTGGTTGGACGAATTCCATCGGCGTAGCGTTCTGCAATCACCCAGCCGTCTTGAACAACAACGATGGCTCTGGTTCGGCGTGGTCGCTGGGTCTCATCGGGTTCNAAGAAAGCCTGATTCAGCGCGCGATCGAGGCGGACTCGGTCCACCAAGGGTGGGATCCTTGTCGCATCACCGTTCAGCGGCCACGGATTGTTGGTATCGGTGGGATCNGTTGAGCCTGAAGGTTTTGGAGAGGCGGGCAACGCCACAAGTGGTTGATGGATCCCGTTGAGGCTGCAGCCAAGATTCGCTTGACGCGTGGCCGTGGCTGAAATCAATCCCCAGATTGCGGTCGCGTTGACTTGATTGCGCTGCGAATTGATCTGGGCGTGAATCAATTGAGATCCGAGGGCGAGATCTTCCTGTTCCAGGCGCTTGCGGTCTAGCCCTGCCATCAACACTCCACTGCAAAGTACTTTTGCGGTGTAAGCCGTCCCAGCGCGCGCAAAAATCAGCAGGTGATAAAGCTTCTGACTGAGAAGCACCGTTCCCGTAAGAGCTCCCAGAACCATCAGACCGATGCTCAGCTGACGGGCTCGGCTTGAGAACGGCATCACTGTGCGTTGGTGGCGGGGACAAAAAAAAGGGCCTTTCGGCCCTCAAGATATGCAAGTCANCACAGGTNGTGGTNCGCTTGAAATCAAGCTGCAACNGCAGTCTTGGGGTCGAGAGCGCCTTTGGCGTACAGACCGGCGTAGTAGTTGATGTCGCGCTGCTTGATTTTGCTGGCGTTACCTGCAGCCCAGAATTGCTGGTAACGGTCCAGACAGACCTGCTTCATGTACTTACGAGCAGGCTTGTTGAAGTGGCGGGGGTCGAAGTTGGCAGGGTCTGCCATGGCTGCTTCACGCACAGCAGCGGTGAAGGCGAGGCGGTTGTCGGTGTCGATGTTCACCTTGCGGACACCATTGCGGATGCCTTCTTGGATTTCTTCGACAGGGACACCGTACGTCTCGGGGATTGCACCGCCGTACTTGTTGATCATCTCCAGCCATTCCTGGGGAACGGAGGAAGAACCATGCATCACCAGGTGGGTGTTGGGGATGGCTTTATGAATTTCAGCGATCCGGCTGATGGCCAGCACTTCACCGGTTGGCTTGCGGGTGAACTTGTAAGCGCCGTGGCTGGTGCCGATGGCGATGGCCAGAGCATCAACTTTCGTTTTGGCGACGAAGTCCGCAGCCTCAGCAGGGTCGGTGAGCAGTTGATCTTTGGAGAGCTCACCCTCGAAACCATGGCCGTCTTCGGCTTCACCCTTGCCGGTCTCCAGAGAGCCGAGGCAACCCAGTTCCCCTTCAACACTCACGCCGATGGCGTGGGCGACGTCGACCACTTCCTTGGTGACGTTGACGTTGTAGTCGTAGCTGGCGGGAGTTTTGGCGTCGGCTTCGAGGGAGCCGTCCATCATCACGGAGGTAAAGCCGTTTGCTGCTGCACCGAAGCAGGTCGCAGGGCTGTTGCCGTGGTCTTGGTGCATGACCACAGGGATGTCCGGATAGGTCTCAACCGCAGCCAGGATCAGGTGGCGCAGGAAGTTCTCACCGGCGTAGGTACGAGCTCCACGGGAGGCCTGCAGGATCACAGGGGAGTCGGTCTCGTAGGCCGCTTCCATGATCGACTGGACCTGCTCCAGATTGTTGACGTTGAAGGCAGGGATGCCGTAGCCGTTCTCAGCGGCGTGGTCGAGCAGGAGTCGAAGTGGAACTAGCGCCATGGAGTGCCTCGAGGATGACCGAAAATCGGACAAAAAGTCCGGACCGGCTGGGAGTGTACCCGCGAGGCATAAGAAATGTCACGTCAGGCTGACGTATTCATAACGTCAGCCTGTGACTCACTTGAGTGAGGCGCTGTGATCAGTAGGTGTATCCAGCCACGAACAGCTGTTCGTCGGAGGATGGCTGAGATCCAGGAACGTAGCGGCCCATGGAGGCTTCTGAGTTGGCTTGGGCTCGGGCCATCAGCGCCTTCTGACCGGCAGCTGTGTTGGATCCACCCCAGGCTTTCAGGCAGGAATGCTGCAGAGCACGGCCATAGGAAAAGCCCAGGTTCCAGCTGCCCTTTTTCTCGATGGTGTTCATCTGATTGAGGTATGCAGACGCTGCCTCTTCACTGAGTCCACCCGAGAGAAACACGATGCCCGGAACGCTCGTTGGCACGCTTCGTTCGAGGGTTCGCACTGTCATCGCAGCGATCTTGTCAGGATCTGCTTTGGTGGGGCAGTCCGCTCCCTGAACGGTCATCGAGGGTTTGAGCAGCGTGCCTTCCAGCAGAACACCGTTGGCCTGGCAGGCGAAATAGACCTCCTTAATGACACGCTCTTGAACGTGAGCGGTCTGTTCGATCGGGTGGGAGCCATCCATGAGGATCTCCGGCTCGATAATCGGAACAAGACCCGATTCCTGGACGGAACGGGCGTAGCGAGCAAGCCCCCAGGCATTTTCCCGAATGGATAGCTCAGATGGACACCCGTCCTCGGTGATTTGAAGGACGGCACGCCATTTGGCGAAACGAGCGCCTTGGGCGTAGTAGTCAGCAGCGCGCTCAACTAAACCGTCTAGCCCGGTGCAGAGCGTTTCGATGGGATGAGCGCCAGGTAAGGGGCGTAACCCCATGTCGACTTTGATTCCAGGAATGATCCCGAGCTTTTGCAGCTTTGCGACCATCGATTCGCCATCTGCATGGCTTTGGAACAATGTCTCTTCGTAGAGGATGGCGCCACTGATGTACTCACCAAGCCCTTCGGAGGTAAACAACATTCCCCGATAGGCCTGGCGATTGGCTTCTGTGTTTTCAACGTTGATTGAGCCCAGTCTCTTACCGATGGTCTTGGTGGATTCGTCCACGGCAAGGATTCCCTTTCCGGGTGATGCCAGCGCCTTGGCAGTCGCAATCAGTTCACTGGTATGGAGAGAAAGGGACATGGGACCAAGCAGGAGTGGAAACTCTGTTTGCCAGGGTTTCTTCAATGCGAATGTTTGCTACCGGTCGCTGTGGCGATGAGTACAAACAGTCCGCGCTAATGGTTGCCCAAGGTCGTCACTAATGAGCGCTGGAATTGATCGATTGGTCACATGCCATTTGGCTGGCCAGTCCTTCTGCCAGCCCGGGCACCATTGGTTTGCCACTCCGAATACTCTCAGCCCACCAGTCTTGAATGCGCGCCACGGGTGCGATTCGCCCATCACTCCATGTTGAGTGGAAGACCAAGTCTGGATCTGGAGAAACCGCTCGAAGGGTTTCATTGCCGCACCCGTACCAGAGTCCAAATCCGTGGACATAGTCCTTTTGATTGCTGCTGCCCAACCTGAGAGTTCCGTCGGATCCATACACTTCAATCCAACATCCACGGCCGTTGCGTGCCACCGAGGACAGGCTGACTTGTGCAGGAATTAAATGATCACATTGCCCCTGCCAATTGAGGGTTGTTTGAATCAACGACACATCCTCTGCATCGACTGTTGCCATCGTTCCATCGGGGTGCGGTCTTTCCTTGATGGAGACATGATTCACAGCCTGAATGGAATTGATCGGTCCAATCAGCCAGGCGAGCATGTCAAAGGCATGGGTGCCTAAAGCGCCAAGAACGCCACCACCACATTCACGCTGCGAATACCAATTCCACGGTCTGGATGCATCAGCTCTGCTGCTCATGAGCCAGTCCAATTTCACGAGCCAGGGTGTTCCTACAGCACCCCCTTCGAGCAATCGAGCAGCTTGCATGAAGAGTGGAACTGCTCTGTATTCGAAATCAACGGCGACACTGAGTTGTTGTCGCAACGCGATGCGCTGCAACTCTGAGACCTCGTGAGCCTGAAGAGCGACTGGTTTCTCAAGCAGTAAATGTTTTCCTGCTTCAAGTGCCCGTCGGGCTAACTCGAAGCGAGGTTCTGGTGGTGTCGCAATGACGATTGCATCGATCTGTGGATCGTTGAGCAACTCGTCCCAGCTGGTATATCCCGTTAAACCGTGTTGTTGAACGGCTTTTTGCAGTCGTTCCTGTCGTGGATGCCAGAGCGCGACTGGTTGAAGGCCGGGATGCGCTGAGAGTGCTTCGAGGTGCACTTTCTCGCCAAATCCGAGTCCAGCGATGGCAACACCAATGGGGGGGCGAGACATGGCTCAACTCGTCAAAGACTCAGTACAGACTGCCTTGATGACTGAATCAATCAGGTCATCGTTTCCTGCTGGTTGCCATTCGGAGCGAAACCGTGGAATTCCGTTCACTTGCTTGTCTTTGTACAGCCCCTGTCCGCAGTCAACCTGCATCACGTAGAGAGATCCATTGGGCTGATCACCGTCTTCGTTGGCTGCCGGAGTGAAGCGACTCAGAACGGTGCGCATCCCCTGCCGATCTTCTCGGATACTGCCGCGATCCCACCACTGCTGTCCGGCCTCAGTAGCGGGTACCTCGATCCATTCCACTGGGCCGGCCATCGCATTCGGGACTGCGCCGAATCCAATCAGGAGGCCAAGGAGCACTGAGGCAATCACTCTGATCATCGGCTGCTCAACTCCAAGGGACGACTTCCATGAAGCCGAAGCAGGTTGGCAAGGGTGCTTCGGAGATGGACTCTGGGAACAATGGTGTCCACGAACCCATGCTCTTGTAAGTACTCCGCTGTTTGAAAGTTATCGGGCAGCTTTTCACGCAGGGTTTGCTCGATCACCCGTCGACCGGCAAAGCCGATCAGAGCCTTTGGCTCTGCCAAGATCAGATCACCAAGCATGGCGAAACTGGCTGTAACTCCCCCCGTTGTGGGATGCGTCAGCAGTGGCATGTAGAGCAACTCCGCTTCGCGATGCCGTTCTAAGGCTCCTGAAATCTTGGCCATTTGCATCAGGCTGAGCATGCCCTCTTGCATCCTTGCTCCACCGGACGCGCACACCACAAGCAGAGGTAATTGCTCTTGCGTCGCTCGTTCAACAAGACGCGTGATCTTTTCGCCCACAACGGATCCCATCGATCCACCCATGAAACGGAAATCCATGACGGCGAGTGCCATGGCAAGTCCTTCGACTCGACAGAAGCCAGTAACGACGCCGTCTTGCAGACCTGTTGCGGCTTGGCTTTCTTTTAATCGATCGGCATAGGCACGACGGTCCTTGAACTCCAGAGGATCCGTCGGTGAGAGAGCATCGTCGAAACTCTGAAAGCTGCCTGGATCGGCAATCACCGCGATGCGTTCATCGCTGTTGATGCGGTTGTGGTAACCACAATTCGCGCAAACGCTGGCGTTGGCACGAAGGTCTTTGAGGTAAACAACTTGTCCGCATTCCGGACATTTGCTCCAAAGCCCGTCGCCCTCGTCAGGCTCCTGGTTCACCTTGACGGTGGATTGTCCTTTGCGGCGATCAGCGAACCAATCAAAGAGAGACAGCGCTCCAAGCTCCTAAGCAACGGCAAAGCCCTCAGAGTTGGCATGCAGCCAAGACTGAAGTGTCGGTTCAGGCATCGTAAGTGTTGAGACACAACCGCTCTTCAAGGCTTCAGCTGATGTCTTCAGCCAACTTTTTTTGCCAGATTGTGGTTCTAGACGTCGTGAATGGTTGTCCAATGCGAAAAACAGCATCGACACGTGTCATCACGCTTTGTGCAGCGCTTTCTGCCATGACAGTTGGGGTACCCAGCGTTGGCAAAAGGCTTTAGTCCCGAGCAGCTGGCGGATGACACCTGCACGATGATGTGCGCCTCCGCCGTCCCTCAGTCGATCAAGACGCAGACGAAACAAAACGTCGATCAAATCCTGAGCGAACAGAACAGCCGACCTGATTACAAGCAGATTCAACGGGGATATCAACTTGCCCGCACCAGGGGCTGTGTTTAAGGGACCAGGGGCAGCGCCTGTGGAAAAACTTTTGCTCATTGATGCGATTCCACAGCTTGGTGGAGAAAATTAGGTGTGACGGTCTTACGTGTGGAGTAAGTCGGGGGTTTTGCTGTCTTGACGTGTACCTAAAAGCTGCCAGAAGGAATACATTGAAATGAGTTGGCTGGGTGATGGGGATCATCTAGCCCGACGAAGCCGGTCATTCCGGCTTTTTTTGTGCCAAGCCGTTGTTTGGCTTCGGTGTAGTCAGGATTTCGGCGACTCAGGGCGACCGCAGATCGCAACTCCAGTGCCCTCCGCTTCTCAAAACGATTGGCTGGATCAGCCCCATGGACGAGAAGGAGCTCTTCGCTCGAGAACAGACGCGACCATTCAAGGCGCCTCTTGCTGAGTAGGCAGAGGTGATCCTTGCTCCTAATTGAGTATCGGAGATAGGAAAAAGTGAAGAAAAATAGAGATGACTGCCGCTAGCGCGATGGTGGGAATAGTAAAGCTCATTCAAATCGTTCCTCCTGTTTGTTGCTTAATAGGAGGATTGGGATGGTTTAGAGTCAAAAAACACATAAAACTTCTTCAGCGCAAATATGCTTAGTGAATGCATCCCGCTAGGGCTGGGGCACTCTTGGCTTGGGCATGGCTTTTGGGTTCAACTAAGTATTGCTTCTCAGGAATAAAAGCCTAAGTAATTTATTCGCCGACATATTTTATTTGACTCACCTATTTTTCCGGCGTAAAGCACTCTCATCCGCTGAGGATTGATGTACGCCATTAAAAATGAACATTCTCATTCTTCGATCTCAGAGCGTTGGGAGGCTCTTGAGGAATACTTTGTATGCATCAGCGAATGCGATCTGAATGATCACAGCTGTACAACCCGTTGCATGGTGATGCATTTGCATATCGACGACGGTTCTGATCTTGCAGCTGCTAGCTGAGCTGAAGGCTGAAGGTCGCACAGGGGGCGCTGGACCATCCCTCTCGATCTCCAGCCAGGGCAGCACGCCTATGCAGTTTGCAATGCTGTGATCCTGCTGTTGCGTCGAACGCTCTAAAAAAACGGCCTTTTTGCAAAAGCCGATGAGTTTGCGCAGTTAACGCCAAATTCACCTTGAAGAAAGCAATACAAATTCGATGTCTTGGATCTAACTAACCCAAGGCTGTCTCCTTCAGGGAGAGCGACTATTGCAGGCCGGGGAATGGTTGCTTCAACGCAACGGGGGTGAACATCGCCGCCATCCGGTTTTGAGCATTGTGTTCCAGGCTTGGATGGCGTTATGACGCAACATCCGCCGTCGTGTCATTGGTTGTGCTGGATGGGGTGGCCTCCAGAGATACGTCCGTAAAGCCACCCACTCACCGTGGGCCGTAGGGGTCTCTGGTCTGAACTGAACAATTCTCTGTTGATCGATATTTAAAAGCCATCCTTCGCCACCGGGTTTCTCCAGCGGTGAGCTTGTACTTCGGTCCAGAAACACCATGGTGGCGATTGTCACCCAGATGAGCTTGGTGGCCTGTCACTTATGGCCTCCCTGTTCATCCGATGTAATGACAGAGGAATCGACCTCGTCCGGCCATCTCTGGTGATTCGTTATGGGGCTCATTTGAAACGAGCGCCTGAATCATTGGTGTCCTGCTAGCGGCCAGATCAAAGAGAGAGTGGCGTTGGAGAGTTTTCTGGCGATTTCTTTCCATCCGATGTCACAGCAAGGATCATCGGGAGCTGGAGATCGACTGACTCTTTTGCATTGGCCTGTAGGGGAGTCAGTCCAGCTCGACTGATAGAAGATCAATCCAGGCAAGCCGCCTTAAGAATCGATCGCTCAAGGGTTGGGAGCAATGCGCCTTAATGCCGATGGTTTTTGTGGAGTGAGGGC
>NZED01000042.1 GCA_002690325.1 Synechococcus sp. ARS1019 | reverse complement strand
TGATGGTGTCCTCGTAACGGAAGCGATCAATAGTGACGCGGCGCTTCTGCTTCAGCCGGTTCAGGCTGGCCTCGAGTTCCTCAGGGTTGATCGAGGCAAAGTCGGCACTTTGGACGAAGGTTTCGATTGGGATAGCGCTTAGGTCGTGGCCTTCTTTGATCAATTGTGTGTAGCAAGAGCGAGCAAAACTGCTGGATTCGCGGCTGGCAAACAGGATTGTCCATTCGATGGCTTCGGTGGAGAGCGCTTGCTCAAGGCCGATGATCAAGCGCTTGGTGCGTGCTCGGGCATAGCGATACAACCCGCGTTTGTTCTCTCCNTTGGCTGGCTTCTTTCGTTTCTGCCCCGCTTTGATCAGCCCTGTTCTCAGGGTCCCGAAGATGGATTCAAAGGAGATCAAGATGGTGTGAATGTTGGCTGGGTGATCGCCAGCCAGATCGACCAAGGTCTGAAGCGTCTTTTCACGCAACTTGGCGCTTGGTGGCCGATTCCATTGGCCCCACTGCAGGAAAGACCAGAGTTCGCGGCACTGTTTTTTGATCGTGTTTGGGCCGAGATAAAGAATCCCGTGCTGTAAGAGCAGGGCACGGTTGCTCTGCAAATTGCGTTGGAGATAGGTGCTGCCGGTTTTGTGGATCCCGCANTGCAAAACAATGCGTGATGGNTGAAGCGCACTCACGCGGCCANTCGCTCCAGGCGTTCCAANGCCAGCCAGGCTCCTTCGCCGCGATTCTTGTGTCCCTGCCAGATCTCTGGGATGAAGGAGGCCTCAGGGCAGTGTTGGCCCATCAAGCCGAACAGCTGCACCCAGTCGATTTCTCCATCGAGGATTTGTAGGCCTTCACCATCCACACCCGATGCATCCGCTAGGTGGAGATGTGCGGTGAAGGGAAGGATCTTGCTGAGGAAATCACTGAAGGAACCCTGCAGGTGGTTGCACGCCAACTTGGAGTGGGAGACATCCAGGCAGATCCGCATTCCAGTGTCATGACAGAACTGTTGGATGAACTCCGGATCAACGAAAAGGTTGTGAAAGCGTTGGCCGCCGAAATGCCAGGGGTAGGGAGGCATTGTTTGGGGGATGATTTCCACCTCGCCTGAGCTGGCGATCCGGTTCAAGCCATCGAGCAAGCGTTCGCGCAGTGGTTGTTTCTCTTGCGCATCGAGATGGCGATGTTCGGAGAAGCCGCCGACGTTGGTGACCAGTAGAACNGGCTCAGGGCATTGAAAGCGTTGGCGGAGGTCTCGGGAGATGTCCACCACCCGTTGCAGTTCAGCGATGGAATGCTGCCGGTAAGAGTCGTCTTCGGTGCAGAGATCGAGGGTGTGGTCGCCGGCAAAGAGTTCCGGCGCATGAATCACCAGGCCGATGCCCTGTTGGTCTGGAAGAACGTCGTCGAGGTTGACCTCCAGATCCTTGTAGCTGAGGTGGATCTCCACCAGGTCGAGATTGCTGACTCGGGAAAAGACCTCGATGTCGTGATACCGAACGGGGAGACCAAAGCGCTGCGGGAAGCTGTACGGACGGGGTTCTGCCGACGGTGTTTCGAGGTCGGATGGGAAAAAGACGTCGCCCTTGGCCTTGTTGATCGGCAGCTTGCGGCCGATCAGGTCGTTGAGGCGATTGGGCTGTAGGCCTTGGCCTGGGCTTTGGATCTGCACCATGGCGGCGCTGATTTCAGTCCCGGAGGGGATATCGCAACTCGCGACGAGACTTTTCGCGAGCACTTCGCGGTTCATCATTTCGCCTTGGGTGATGCTGCGCTCACCCCCTTGCCCCATGGATTCCTCCACNCGACGGATCCCCTGGATCATTTGGCGGAATTCATCGGGAAGCAAGCTCACCTTGTGGTCGTTGCCTTCCATCCCACGGTCGAGGGTGATGTGTTTTTCAATCACCACTGCNCCAAGGGCGGCGGCTGCAATCGGNACTTCGATNCCCCGCTCATGNCCCGAGTAGCCCACCGGNGCCTCTGCGAGGTCGCGCAGGCGCTCGAGGTAGCGCAGATTCACGTCCTTAAACGGTGTGGGATAGGTGGAATTGCAATGGAGCAGNACGTATTGGGCACCCTCCCGTTGCAGATGGCGGATGCCGGAGCGGATCTCCAGTTCCGAAGCCATGCCGGTGGAGCAAATCAGCGGTTTCCCGGTTGCGGCTAGTTGGCTGAGCAGGGTGTGATTGGTGAAATCAGCGGAGGCCACCTTGAACCCCTCCATGCCCCATCCGTTGAGTTTTTCCAGGCTGGTGGCGTCCCAGGGAGTACACAGCGGCACTAATCCCAAGGAGGCGGCGTGGTCGAAACAACGGAACAGCTCGTCGTCGCTGAGCTGGAAGCGCTCCAATAGGTCCAGGGTGTATTGCGTTCCGAGATCCGAAGCCATGTCATTGCTGTCCCCGGCATTGCGATAGAGCTTGCTCATATCGCGCATTTGGAACTTGGCGCAATCAGCGCCGGCGGCATGAGCCGCATCAATCAGCTTCAAGGCGATGTTGACGTCGCCGTTGTGGTTGTTGCCGATTTCGGCAATCACAAAGGAGGGCTCGCCCTCGGCAATCGCCCGTCCCCCCAGTTGCAGGGATTCCGTGGCTTGCCGCGCGACGGCAACAATGCGCCCGTGGCTATCGAGTAGCGGCAGGGCAATGATTCGTGTCGTCAGCAGCGCGGCGAGGTCTGCNGGTGGCGTGTGCTCCCCTGCTGAACGGCAGTTGGGGTTCATCGCCGCTGTGACAGGGCGATTCAGGTCGATTTCGCCGCAGCTGGCGATCCAGCGCCGGAAATCGCCATCGGTCAAGACGCCTTGGAGGATGCCGCTTTCGGACACCACGAAGATCAAGCGCGACTGGTTGGCGGTGATCTTGCTCAGCGCCGACAGGATGCTGTCTTCTGCAAAGACAACGAACTGGGTGAAATTTCGCTCAATCAGGATGCCTGTCACCGTTCCTCGTCCGGCTACCCGTGGTTGAGTCAGCTGCTGACNCTACCCCAGATCCCTNTAGGTGANCCGCAAGAGGATCGCGCGNAGCAGTGGATTGGATNGGGAAACGGCCAGGAGTCGTTGTGCCACACCNCGGTGTTGCGGACGCATTTGTTTCGCCTGACTGAGCAGCTCCCTGGCCTCTGGCCAGTCAGCGATCGCGATCGAGGCTTCGGCTCCGAGCCGAAGCTGATTNAAGCTGGACTTGGCATTGGCGAGNTAGCCCANGACCGGTGGTTGGGGTCTTGGCGTGGGGGCTTCGCGAATCGCCTGCANTAGGGCATCNGGCCCNNCCTGATCGCNATAGCCCATCCAAGTGAGCCAGCGCTGNTCGGGGTAGGGCTGTTCCAGCTCCAAGGCATCGAGGTCGCTGACCTCGTCGAGCATTCGCCACACACCACTGCCAGCGAAGATATGGCCGCCATAGCGGGGGTTGAGACCGAGATCCCCCATCACCACAGGACTGCAACCGAAGTCCAGGGCATCGAAGAAGGCGGTGGAGGACACCGTGGCCATCAGCCGGGCCTGGCGCAGCAGCTCCGGCAGAGGTCGGTAATCCAGGCGCAAATTGGCGGGTGCCACTCCGAGGGTTTGGCGCAGCGTGAGGCTGATGTGCGTGTCCACGTCATGGAACGTGGCATCCCCTGGGGCGATTCTTGGTTTGATCAGCACCTCCCAGTCCGGGGAGCGCTCGGCAAGATTCGCNAGNANTCGCACCATGCGTGCCCGCTCTTCTGTCTTGGCGGGCATGATCACTTGCTCGGCAAAGACCAGCCGTTTGGGTCGTTGCCTTCGGGGGATGAGCTCTCGGTNGNTGGTGTTGTTACGGCGNAAACCGGTCAAGACCGTGCGCTGGCCGCTGNAGGGGGTNTNAGCCAGAAGTTGCTGGAGCTGTTGTTGATCACGGGGGCCGCTCAGGCAGATCAGGTCGTAGCCCAAGCGCCAGCTAATGCCTTCCACGAAATGGTCGAGGACGACACCGTTGAAGCCGCAAAACAAGACCGGGCGCTGAGCTTGTCGATCCAACGCCAGACGGATGTCATTGAGCTTGCTNCCCGTGAGGAAGACACCGATGGCATCAAAGCCAACGATGCGGGGATTTCTCAGAAGTTGCGCCAACTGTTGATGCCAGAGCGTGCCTAGATCAGCGATGCGTCGCAGCAGGGCTTGGGGCGTGCCGTCTCTGGGAATCACATTGATCGTGAGATCAACAGCTTGATCNGTGGAGAAGCGGCAGAGCGCTTCACAGGCCAGCAGCTGACTGTCACTGTCGGCAATCAAGAGGAGCTTCAGGGGCCTCGTCATCGTTGCCCCGTTGCGGCCGGAAGGTCCTCGAGGGCCTGAAGCAATCGTTCCGGGCCATCGTGAATGGCACCACCGATGCCCTCGAACCAGGCGCGGTTCACGCTGGGTAGCTCGTGCAGCTCGTTGAGGTTTCGAATCTCTCTAACGCGGTGCATGGCNCCGCAGCCAAACCATCCCACCGTGTTTTGGTCCGCCTGAATTCCGTAGTCGCCCACCATGAGCGTCTTGGCATCCCAGGCCATCGCCGCGAGGCTCCAGGGGGAGCTCACCGAGAGGCAGGCCGTGCAGTGGCTCAGCAGATTGAGCATCTGCCCTGGGGCCGCTTCCACCAGGTTGATGGGTGTGTTCTTCGCTGCTAAGCCGAGCAACGGTTGCTCGGCAGTCCACCCATGGTCTGGTTGCAACACGATNGTCCACTCAGGATGCAGGCTTGCCCAGCGATGTAGTTGGCGGATCAATTGCTCCCGCGCCCCGAGATGGGTGGGGATTGTCTCTTGGATGAGGGCGAGCAACAGCGGAGTGTTCGCCGGCTCTGTCTCGGGTGGCGCGCAGGGAAACCAGAAGCCNGTGCTNACTGCCGGTGGCGGTTGCAGCGTGATGGGCCAGTTGAAGCTCATCATTTGCAGCTGCTCGAGCTGTTCCGGCCCACTCAGCATCAGTAGATCGCAGTTCAGGCGCTGGCAGAGGTCTTGGATGAGGGCGTCACCCATCAGGGGCACGAATGGCCCGCTGAAAATGGGGGCCGGTTCCCGGTGGTTGTGCTGACAGAGCGTCCGATAGCTATCGATGAACCCTTGCCGTTCGACCGGATCGTGCAGAAACAGTCCAATGGCGCTGGCCTCGCCCAACACCGCATGGCCAACTAGCTGAAGCGCCGAGGTGATTTGCAGGTCCGGTCGGCTCAGTGGCAGGGGTTGAGGGTCGGTCAGGACAGGGCCGACGGTGAGACAGCGTCGGCCGAGATCACGCAGTTGGCTGGCCAATTGTTGGCAGCTGTACTGCTCGAGTTCACCGTCGCTGATCAGAACGATCGTCATCGCGGTGCGTCGCCTAGCGACGAAGCCACTGCGAGAGCCAACCGAAGCCCACGACGCCGTCCCGGACCGTGCGCAGCAGCCGGCGGGTGCGGTGACGCTTGCGCTGACTGGAGCGGGCTCCACCACTACTCAGCATGCGCCGGCCACCGTTGTTCAGCGCTGTGCTCTGCCAGGCACGACTGCCCCAGCTGCCCGGCCCAATCCCGTCCTGGCCCAGGGAGCCCGGTTCTGTGGTGATGCGGTCGAGCAGGGCCTCGACAAAGCGCTGCTCACCATCGCGCACAAGCCCCTGCTGCTCGAGCCACATCGGATCGTGTTTGCGCTCAAAGGGGTTCTCACGGATCGCGGCGAATGTCGCGACGGTTCCTGATTCGGCGAAGAAGTGATTGCCCAGGGTTTCGGTCACTCCAAGGTCGCCCACGATCCTGGTGCTGATGCCCATTGCCATGGCCTCGAGGGCTGCCGTGGAGGACACGGTGATCGCACAACCGCATCGGCTGAGCAGCTGTGTGGCGGGCTTGAAACTCAGCCGAAGGTTGGGCACATCCTTGGCCATCTGGTCGATGACGCTGGCCATCTCACCGTGGCGGCGGTGCAAGGTGCTTTCGATGCTGGAGGTGCGGGGTTTGAAGATCACTGGATGATCCGGCCAGGCCTGAGCGAGCTCCCGCAATTGATCACAGAGGAAGCGACGTTGCAGTGGGTGNACTGGAATCGAGGGCTGCTCGAAGAACACAATNGATGGCTTNTCAGGCTGGTCGTGGCGCTCCCGTGTGCGCCAGAGAATCGGTAACCCCGTCACCANGGCGTTNTTGCTGTCAAGGCCGAGAGCTCGCCGTCCAAGGGCATAGGTGGCCAGATCGTTCGGGCTGTTGAGGCAGAGCAGGTCAGCNCCGGACCGATCGAGCATTCCTTCGAGGGCGAAGCGGAACAAAATTCCTGGGTAGGCACTCACCAAACGCGGGCGTGTGCTGGCCTTGCTCCATGCCTGCTGCAGCTGCAAGAGGGAATCGCGGCTGCGCTGGCCGTCTAAGCCAAGAATCAGGGCATCGATCTCGCCTGGCATGGACTGGCACAGGCTGCGGAGATCGCTCCAGGCATGGCGTTCGATCCGTGTCCGCGGATCGATCCGACGAATTTCTAGACGCTGACGCCGTGAGAGTGAGCGGTTGTTGAGTTCAAGGAGATGCAGGGTGGTCTCGGCACCATGACGGCGGCAGGCCGCCAGCAACGTCATCGCCATCTTCCCGAAGGAGTCGAAGCAGGCGACTGCTGCCACTTTGCGTCCGGCTAGGCGCTTGTCGTCTCCCGGCGCCATCATCCTCGACTCAGATCCCAGCAAAATTACTCGGCCTCTGGCGTGTTGACGGCATCGAGGCTGCGGCAGAGGGCGAGATCGGCCGGTGTATCGATTTCTGGACCGCTGTCGTTGAGGACCACCGGCCGCCATGGGGCGCAGAACCGGCTGCCGCTTCGNCGGAACATCTCAGTGCGCATCGCATAGATCGCCCCGGTTTCNAGATAAGCCGGCTCNAGATCCTGCCGGCGCTGGCGTGGCAGGCCCGGATCGTGATTAATGCCACGCCCATCCTCTCGCCACAGAAATCCATGCCAGGGCTGCACGGCGAAGCTGCTGTTGATGGCCGGGTCATCTAAGGCCTGCAGCACCCGATCGATTTGCGCGGCGGTGGTGAACGGCGAGGTGCACTGCAAAAACACCAGTCGCTCGGGTAAAGCGCTGGACTGTTCCAACACCTCCAGGGCATGGAGGAGCGCCGACTCGGAGCTGGCAGTGTCGCCGGCGATGGCCTCCGGACGGTCCACGACGTCAGCCCCAGCCTTCAGGGCCAGGGCTCGGATCGCACTGTCATCCGTACTGACGACCACGCGCTCAACACACGGGCTGGTTTGGGCTGCCTCGATGCTGCGGACCACCAAGGGCCGACCGCCCACGTCCTGAAGGTTCTTTCCTGGAATCCCTTTGGAGCCTCCGCGAGCTGGTATCAGCGCTANAGCTGCGGAATTGGGCGTCATCGGTGAGGATTCCATCGCCCCGTCCTACCCGAATGTCCAGGCTGGAAGCCATGCGTCTGGGCGTTCCAGAACGGGGTTTGTTGGTGCATCGCACGATCCCTGATCTGCTCGCCCCGGCATCCCTGGTGCGGGGACGCCGTCGGGATGTGGATGCCTTGCTCGCCTGGGGGCGCCGACCCAGTGCGCGGAGGGTCGAACGGTTGGCCCAGCGTTGGGACCTGCCGGTGTGGCATCTCGAGGATGGGTTCCTGCGCTCTTTGGCTAAGGGCCCAGACCATCCGCCGCTTTGTTTGCTGGTGGATGACATCGGTGTGCACTTCGATGCGACGGCTCCAAGCCGCTTGGAACAGCTGATCGCCGCGCCGATCACAGCAGCAGAGACGCGACGGGCCTCGGCTGTTCGTGAGCTCTGGTGCGACCAACGCTTGAGCAAGCTCAANCCAGCTAGGGAGTCACCAGCACCTCAAGAGCCTTTTGTTCTGGTGGTGGATCAATCGCCGGGAGATCGATCCATCGAGTTGGGCTTTGCCGATTCAGCCAGCTTTGGGCGGATGCTGCGTGCAGCGCTCGACGACCACCCCAGCAGCACGGTGGTGGTGAAACTGCATCCCGATGTGATCCGTGGCGGCAGGAACGGACACTTCGCTCCAGANGAGCTGGACCACCCGCGCATCCGCCTATGTGGCGATGGTTTGCATCCGGCAGCCCTGCTCGAGCGGGCCGAGGCGGTGTATGTGGTGACCTCGCAGATGGGTTTTGAGGCTTTGCTGTGGGGCCGGCCTGTGCACTGTTTTGGCATGCCGTTTTATGCCGGCTGGGGGCTAACCCGAGATCTTCTTGCGGCCCCGGAGCGTCGGAACGGCCAACGCCCGGCGTTGGAGCAGTTGGTGCACGCTTGCCTCATCCGTTATCCCCATTGCATCGACCCCCACAGCCTGGCGCCATGCGCCATCGAAACGCTGATGGCGGCGATTGGTCTCCAGAGACGGCGTCAGGGGGAGGATCCCTTGCAAGTGGAGGCCTTTGGCTTCACCCCTTGGAAACAGCCGCATTTGGGGCGCTTTCTCGCCGGTAGTCGCTTGCGCTTTCGCTGGTCTCGCTCGCGCCCTGGTCGGCGGCTAGATGCTGTGGCTGTTTGGGGGAGACGGGGTCGGCCGCGGCTGATTAAGGCTGCTGAACGTCGTCAGCTGCCCGTGCTGCACGTGGAGGACGGCTTTTTGCGTTCTGTGGGCCTGGGTGCTGATTTGGTGGCACCCATCTCTTGGGTGGTGGATCCGGTGGGGGTTTATTACGACGCCACGGCACCCAGTGCTCTGGAACAACGCCTCAGCGNTGGAACCTGGACGAGTGCTGAGCTCCATCGGGCGGCTCGTCTGCGAGAGCGTTTGGTGCGGGAGGCAATCACNAAATACAACCTGGAGGCCGCGCCTTGGCAGCGTCCTGCTGGAGACCGACGGGTCGTGCTGGTGATCGGGCAGGTGGAAAGCGATGCCTCCATTCGTTATGGAGCCGGTTCATTGCGNAGCAACCTCGGCCTATTGCAGGCGGTCCGTGCTGCGGAACCAGAGGCTTATCTCGTCTATAAACCGCATCCGGATGTGGTGGCTGGTCTCTGTCGTTCAGGCCAGGGTGAAGAGCTGGTGGCAGACAGTTGTGATGAGCTGTTGACGAGCGGTTCGATTCAACAGCTGTTCGAGCANGTGGATGCTTTGCATGTGCTCACCTCGCTCGCCGGCTTTGAGGCTCTGTTGCGCGGCTTGGAGGTGCATTGCTGGGGACTGCCGTTTTATGCGGGATGGGGGCTGACCCACGACCAGCTCAGGAATCCTCGGCGTGGTCGATCGCTGTCGATCGATGCCTTGGTCCATGCCGCTCTGATCGATTACCCGAGATATGTCAATCGTTCGAGCGGATGGTTGATCGAACCCGAGCAGGCCATCGATGAGCTTCTCCGTTGGCGAACAGGACCGGCGCCGCGTCGCACGCTGGTGCAGGCCTTGTTCCGACACTGGGGTCGGCTGCGTCGCCGCTGAGCCATGCCAGGATTTCTTCATCCTTAGTGGATGGAGAGGGTTTGAGCAGAGGACGGGCGCCGGCGTTGGTGCAGGTGCGCATCGAGGGACCTGTTCTGCTCTTGATGGGTCCGATCGGTTTGTTCTTTTCTCGCTTCTGCCGCTATNTGCGGGGGTGCGGCATTCCCGTCACCAAAGTGGCGTTCCCGTTGCGGGAGTTTGGCTTCCCCAGCGACGTCGAAGTCGGTTACGGCGGGGATATGCAGGCCTGGAGGCCATTTCTNCGCCANTTAATTCAAGACCGTGGCATTCGCCACATCTTTATGTACGGGGATTTCATCATTCCCCACCGCATCGCCATCGAAGAAGCCCGCGATCTGGGCGTTGAGGCCTGGGTGTTTGAGCTGGGTTATCTGCGGCCGAACTACGTCACCCTNGAGCGCGATCGGGTCAACGCCCGCTCCAATCTCAATCAATCCTCGGAGTTCTATCGGCAGCTTCCTGCTGTGGATCGCCTCCCTCAAAACATCGTGTTGGATCCGGGTTGGCGATGGCGAAAGGCCTGGAAGGCCCCAACGTTTATCCAGCACGCGTTTACCCGATANCCAATNATTGAGGGTGAGCACAAGTTGCAGCCGTCACCAGGATTTCTCTGGTGTCAGNTGCGAGGCAGCTGGCGCTANTGGCTCTACCGCTGGCAGGAGCGTGACCTGAAGCAGCGCCTGCTCGAGCACTTGTCTTACTTCCTCGCTGTGCTCCAGGTCTCGAGTGATTCCCAGATTCAAATGGGATCNCCTTACCGGGGCATGCACGACTTCATTGAGGACGTGATCCGCTCCTTCGCGGCCCATGCCCATGCCTCCGATCACCTTGCCTTCAAGCATCACCCTCGCGACCGGGGATACAACAACTACGCCACGTTGATCGCGCTGCTCGCTAGCCGTTATGGCGTTTCAGGGCGAGTGCATTACTTCCATGACGGCCCCCTGAGCCGCTACCTCCGCACCTGCCGAGGTGTGATCACCGTGAACAGCACCGTTGGGCTTCAGGCCCTGTTCCATGCTGTGCCCACCAAGACGATGGGCAGCACCTTTTACAACCTTCAGGGTCTGACCGATCAGAAGCCGCTCGATGACTTCTGGCGCGATCCTCAACCCAGTGAACGACCGCTCTTCTATCGCTTTTACAACCACCTGGTGACCACGACTCAGGTGAACGGCAACTTCGATGGGGACTTCCCCTTTCGTACGACTTTCCCGATCGGTCCTGAGGCCCGCCAACTTGCCCCTCGTCCCGATCTGCCATCTCTGAAACCTCTGCGTTCGATCAACCCGTTGTTGGTGCCTGCCCGGGTGACGGCGCGATTGCTATGGGCAGGTCTGGGTTTTCTGCTCTACGGCTTGCAACTACCAGCCCTGTTGTTGCGGCGGCCGGATTGGGCCGCGGCGTTGATGACCCAGGCCTCGGCCGTGGCCTTAAGGGCTCTTGGCGTACAGGTGGTTGTGGACGACAGCCAGCGCAGCGAGGATGTTGGTGTGCCCCTGGTGCACATCTTCAATCACCGCAGCCCTTGTGATGGCCTCTTGATTCAGGGGGTCCTGCGTCTCCCGGGCATGACCACGGCACAGCTGCATCTGAAGTGGGTGCTGCCCGGGTATGCGGGAGCTGCACGCAACGCCGGTGCCGTGGTTCTGGATCACCGTCAAACCGCGTCGCGGATGGAAGGCATGCTGCAGGCGTCCGCTCTGCTTCGGGAGCATGGCCAAATCATGCTGGCTCCCAATGGGTCGTTGGTAACACCGATCGAGCAGCGGGTGTCGCCCAGCGCTTGGATGCTGGCGCGTCATTACAACGGGCGGGTGGTGCCTTGGGTGTTTCGCTACCGCGATATGGATGACGCCCTCGGAGCGCAGTACAAGCCGTTGCGATTGTTGTTGCGTCGGCTGATGGCCCCCTTGGGCACGATCCACTGCCAGCGCGGTCGCTCCAGTGATCTACAGCTCCCCACCGATCCCAAGGATCGCGACGGCTTTAGTCGCGCGGTGCAGGCGTATTACGGGCAGCGGGCGGCGCCGCCAGCACAAGGCTGATGTTGTGACCGCCGAATCCGAAGGCGTTTTTCAGCAGCAGACGTTCAGATTGACTCGTCGGCAGTTGGATCGGTCCGTTTGCAGTGACGGCCAGCTCAACGTTGGGATCGAGGGGATCGGCATTCAGGGTGCCGGGAAGCACCCCTGCCCTTAATGCTTGGAGGGCCAGGATCGTTTCCACAGCTCCCGCAGCACCCAAGAGATGGCCCAGTTGACCTTTGGGTGCACAGACGGGGAGATGGTCAGCCTCAGCGCCCAAACTGCGTCGGAGCGCCCGAGCTTCGGCAAGGTCTCCAAGGCTGGTGCCGGTGGCGTGGGCTTGCACGGCACAGAGATCGCTTGGCGCGACGCCTGCACGGCGGAGGGCATCGTCGATCGCAAGGCTGGCCTGTTGTCCTTGGGGTTCCGGGGCCACGATGTGGTGGGCATCGCTGCTGCTGCCGCAGGCCAGCAACCAGCCCTGGGCTGAGCCTGAAGGGGCCTCGCTGGCGCGCATCAGAGCCAACATGCCGGCCCCCTCTGAGAGCACGAAACCATCGCGATCTTGGCTGTAGGGCCGCGAGGCCAGGGTTGGTCCGCGATGTCCCGGGGAGAGCGCTCGCATGGCACTAAAGCCCACTAAACCCAGACGGTTGACTGGGGCTTCGGTGCCTCCGGCGATCACGAGGTCGGCACGGTCGTCGTTGAGCAGCATCTGGGCCAGCATCAAGGCCTCCGCGCTTGAGGCGCAGGCCGAGACGGGGGTGTGGGCTCCGCCTTGGGCCCCGAGATCGATTGCCACTTGGCCGGCGGCCGCATCGGGGATGAGCATGGGCACCGTCAGTGGATTCACGCGAGACGGCCCCCCCGCGGTGAGCTGACTGTGCTGCTCGTGCATCGTGGACAGCCCACCGATGCCGGTGCCGAGAACGACAGCGATCCTGCTGGGGTCGATCCCTCCGATGAAGGGTTGCGCCATCGCCCAGGCTTGACGNGCGGCGACCAGCGCAAGTTGAGCGCAGCGATCGGAGCGCCTCTGCAGCAGGGGCTCCAAACTGTCTAAGGCTGAGGCCGGCACCTGGCCAGCGATTTTGATCGCGAGATCGTCGGCCCAGGACGCCGTGATGGAAGAGATTCCAGAGGCACCAGCCACAGAGCGCTCCCAGGTCGCATTGGCATCCTGACCAAGCGGAGAGACCGATCCCCAGCCGATGACGGCCGTACGTTCAGGCGGATTCGGCATGGGACGGCTGAACCTCTAGCGATTCCAGGTGGCGCTGAATATCCCCAACGGTGCGGAAACTGAGCAGGTCTTCCTCTTTGATGCGAATGCCGAAACTGGTGTCGGCTTCGATCAGAATTTCGTAAAACCCCAATGAATCGATGCCAACGTCTTCCATGAGGCGCGCCTCGGGGGTGATGACGCTTGGATCGGCTCCTGAAATCCGATGAAGGATTTCGATCAGACGTCCCTGCAGATCCTGCTTATCAGGGCACACCTCACCCAAATCCCGGCTCCTGATTGGTTTGCTTAAGGTACCAGTCCTTAATGAATCACTAACTGCCTCGGTACCAGCTGAATCGCTGGTAGATGGGCTGGTGGTCAAGGTCGATGAAATACGCCAAGCGCTCGGTTGGAATGCGTTTGAGATCAGCGGCCATGAGGATTTCGGTGATTTGATTGAAATCCTTGGCCAGAGAAAGATCACAAACCTGCGCCTCCATCAAGTTGAAGTACTGCCGGAGCAAGACGGGAAGCCGGAAGCTGTCATCAATCTCCTCGCGGAGCTGAACTTCGAGGGCCTGGATGTTGCTGATGGGGTGGGGGTGACTGGTTGCTTGCACGCCATTGAGCGGGTGGCGTGGTGCAGGTAGCACCGGTTCCATGCGCCGGTACGGCGGCTGCATCAACGCACTCAGGAATCGTGTGTTGACGGCATCGGAGTAGGCGAAGTGGTTGTAGGAAACCAGGCCATGCAGGGTGGAATAGCCCGAGTGCTCGGCGATGAGCAGACCTCCTCGGAACAACGCCATGAGAGAGGCCGGCTGGCGTTGAAAGCGGGACGCCAACGCCACGCGCCCAATTTCGAGGTGGTGTTCTCGAGCAGCGAGGTCGGCTTTGATCCCGGGGTACACATGCTCGAGATACGACTGGCTGCTGCCTGGCAGCTCAGATGAATCGGTGCCTTGCGGAATGAATTGCAGTCGTGCTGCTCCAGCCAGGACACCGCTGCTGCGTTCGATCAGCAGCAAATGGTCGTAATGGGGATCGCGACCGTCAAGATCGCGTTGGTCGCCGGACCCTGACAATTGCTGGCGATAGGTGGCTTCGCGCAAAATCCCCACCGCATCGGCGACGGGAGCGAAGTCGGCTCCACTGATCAGGTGGAGATCAAGATCTTCTACGGAGAACAGCACACTGCTGCTCAATTCCGACTGCCTCCAGTTCGCGGGCAATGCCACATCTGCGGCATTGGACGGTGGAGGCAGGGTCATGGATATCCCGTCTTGTCGCTTTCTGCGGGAAGATTACGCCGAGCGTCACGTTCAGCACGCCAATCCCCCAGACATGGTCTTCTCCACACGTCCAGGTTCAGCTTGTTGCTTTGGTGGTCTTGCCGCCTGGCTGCTCCTGGTTCCGCTTGGTGGCGCTGTGGCTGCTGAAACGGACGCTCCACGCAATTGGCTGAAGCCTCCGGTTCGGGTGGCTCCACCTCTCCCGCCAGGGCGTAGCAGGACGACTGCGATCAATCGAGCGCCGGCGCCCTATCGCTATCGCTTGGCCCCAGGCGATCGTCTGACGATGTCCGTCTTCAAAATTGACGGCTATGAGGCTTCGGTGCAGGTCTTGAGCGATGGCACCATCAACCTGCCAAGGCTTGGTACGACTGATGTTTGGGGTTTAACCCTCGAAGAGGCACGCCAGCGCATTACGGCGGGCTACAGCCAAATCCTGCGTCGGCCGCTGGTGTATCTCAATTTGGTCGAACAGCGCCCCATTCGAGTCACCGTCACTGGCGAGGTCACCCGTCCTGGCGTGTTCACGCTTCAAGTGGATTCTCAAGGGTCCAAGTCGAATGAGGAGGAGATTGGTAGCGGCGGAGGCTGGCCCACGATGGTGAATGTGATCCAGAAGGCCGGTGGTGTGTCGGCTCTGGGTGATCTGTCTCGGCTTGAGTTGCTGCGTCCCTCACCTCAGCCAGGTGGTCAGCCCCAGCGGTACGTCTTCGACTACCTCACGGTGCTGCAGCAGGGCGGCCAAGCTCCCAATCCGTTGATTTACGACGGTGACAGCATTCGGGTGCATCGGGCCCAAGCCCCGCTCAACACAGCCTTGATCACCACGGCGTCGTCGAACTTTGCGCCGACCACGATTCAGGTGAATGTGGTCGGACAGGTGTTCCGTCCTGGTTTGGTGGAGATTCGCTCCAACGCACCTTTATCCCAGGCGATTCTTGCCTCTGGTGGGGTCACACGCCGGGGTAGCACCGCACGAATCGATTTGATTCGGATGGACAGCGAAGGACAGACAACGGTGCGGCAGATGGCCTACAGCCCTTCTGCCACGTTGAGCAGCCCTACCAATCCGCCGTTGCGTCACGGGGATGTGGTTGTAGTGGATCGCAACACGCTCACCAAGGTGACCGACGGCATGAACGACGCCCTGTTGCCGCTTTCACCGATCGTGAATGCGGCGTCCGTGTTTCGCCTGTTGGGGCTGCCCACGGGGTTGAGCAACTAAATCTGACGACCCATCGTGAAGTTGGGCTGGGTTTAGATGCCCAGCCGTTCCCAGATCACCCCAAGGTTGGCTTGATGCAGTGCGGTGCTGAAGCACTCAGCCAGCTGATCAGCAGACAGGCGGGAGCTCACATCGGTATCCGCCTCGAGGTTGGCGCGGAAGTCGCCACCATCCGTATTCCAGGCGGTGTGGGCATTGCGTTGCACTACCCGGTAAGCCTCTTCACGGCTCATGCCGCTGCCCACCAGGGCCAGCAGAACCCTCTGGCTGAAGACGACACCGCCGTAGACGTTCATGTTGCGGCGCATGTTGTNGGGGTAGACGCCTAANCCCTTCACAACGCTGGTCATTTCCCGCAGCATGAAATGCAGGGTGACCGAGCAGTCCGGCAGCATCATCCGCTCGGTGGAGCTGTGACTGATGTCCCGTTCGTGCCAGAGGGCGACGTTCTCTAAGGCAGCGACGGTGTAGCTACGCAGCACTCGGGCCAGTCCGCTGATGCGTTCGCTGCGAATTGGGTTGCGTTTGTGGGGCATGGCGGAGCTGCCCTTCTGGCCCTTGGCGAAGTTCTCCTCCACTTCGAGCACGTCGGTGCGCTGTAGGTTGCGAATCTCGGTGGAGAAGCGCTCCAGGGAGGCCCCCACCAAGGCCAGGGTCTGGATGTAGTCAGCGTGGCGATCGCGGGAGATCACCTGGGTGCTGGCGGTGTCCGGCTCCAGTCCAAGGATCTCGCAGGTGATGGCCTCCACCTGGGGGTCGGTGTTGGCGTAGGTCCCCATGGCACCGCTTACTTGGCCAACGGAGACATCCTGTTCCAGTCGTTCCAGGCGAAGGCGGTTGCGTTCGGTTTCCGCCAGCCAACCGGCCACTTTGAAGCCAAAGGTGATCGGTTCACCATGGATGGCATGGGAGCGGCCGATCATTTCAGTGCCTTTATGGTCCCGGGCTAGCTCGCGCAAAGCCACGGCGAGGGCATCCAGTTCCGTGCGCAGTAAAGCGACCGAGCGCTTCAGTTGCAGGGCGACACCGGTGTCCAGCACATCCGAGCTGGTCATGCCCACGTGGATGTAGCGGCCGGCATCGCCGACGTGCTCATTGACGTTGGTGAGGAAGGCGATGACGTCGTGCCGTACCTCGGCTTCAATTTCGAGGATGCGCTCAACTTCAAAGCTGGCTTTGGCTTTGATTGTGTCCAGGGCCTCTTGAGGCACACGGCCGAGGCGGCAATTGGCTTCCGTGGCGGCGATTTCCACATCCAGCCAGCTTTGGAATTTGGCCTGCTCGCTCCAGACGGCCCCCATCTCGGGCAGGGTGTAGCGCTCGATCACCGGCTCGCTCGGTCGGACAACCCATCGAATCTATGGGTCCGCCAGTAGACACAAAAAAACCCCTCCGAAGAGGGGTTTGAATCCAACTTGAACTGTGAATCAGGCCAGCCGAACTTTGACGCCAGGAATTTCAGCGCCGTTTTTAATGTCCCTGTAGGTGAAGGTCTCTTCGCCAACAGTGATGGTGTCTTGCTTGGAGAAGCTGGTCACCACCAACTTGCCACCCTTAACAGCATCGGCTTCGACCACGATTGCGTCTTTGCCGCCCTTACCCAGGTCAAGGCTGGTTTTGCCCTTGAAACTTGCCCCCTTGCCGAAACGGACAGTGTCGTTGCCCTTGCCGAGGTCAATGGTGGATTTGATTACCTTGGCGTCATCCTTGAAGCGGACCAGATCATCACGCTTCTTGTTGCCAGCGTCGATTGTTGATTTTTTGAATTTACCGGTATTGATATTGACTTCGAGAGCACCCTTGCCGTCGTTAGCAATAGTGTTGTTCTTGAAGACGGTCGTTTCAACGACCACATTGCTGGTCTCGCCCTTGGCGGGGGTTGCCGACACGGTGGATGCTTCCACACGCTTACCGGTCACGTCAGTGTTGTCGCCAGTTGCCGAGATTTGAAGGCCA
>NZED01000058.1 GCA_002690325.1 Synechococcus sp. ARS1019 | reverse complement strand
AAGTGCCCGCCATTGAGGTAGTGGATCTCATGATCCATCTAGCCCAGGCCAACCCAGCCAGGGCACGCCAACTGGAGGAGTGGCGCAATGCACTGAGCCTCCATGCCATGGCACGCGAAGCCAGTGGCCATACCGATGACGATCCACAAGCCGTGGGGGGCGGCCAATGGCATTGGCCCGATGGAACGATCTGGCCAGCCCGGCCAAGCAACGAAGGGCTGCAGCGACGGTTGATCTGGCTGCCTGATCCGAAGCTTCAGGCGCTGGATAACCACTTCGAAGCCGAGATCCTCCAGACGGATGTGTCTACCGGCGCCACATTGACAGCAGAGGTCCTGAGCCTGCCTCGCGCCAGTGGGCCCCGCGACATTCCCATGGCCCTCTGCCAGGCACTGGCGCTGCATTTCGGCGTTCCGTTCTGGCGCGACAACGTGCGTGACGAAGTGGAGGCCCTACTGGCAAGGCAGCCCCAGCTCAACCTGTTCAACATCGGCCAGTTGCTGAGCAACCTTGATCTATCGGTGTCGTTAGCGGAGATTCCCCTCGCTCAGCTCCGGCGCACGCCGACTCCCGCCGTGCTGGAGCATGACGGTCGCATTGCCATCCTCGAGGGTGTTGACACCGACGGGCAACTTCGCCTACTGGAGCCGGAGATCGGTCCGGTACGTGTGCCCCTCGAGGAGGTGCTCAGCGAAGACGCCGATCGCCTCAGCCTGCTTCTGCTCCGCCGCCGTCCAGACAGCAAAACCCAGCGCTTCAGCTGGGGCTGGTACGGCCCGTTCCTACGCCCCCACCGCCGCGAACTGATTGAGGTGATCGCCACCTCAGCGGTAGTGAACGTCCTGGCGCTGGTCACCCCCCTAGGGATCATGCGGCTGATCAATGCCCGAACTGGCGGCAGTGATTCGCTCGATGCCGTGATCAGCATCGGTGCAATCCTGATCGGCGCCAGTGTGGTGGCCGCGATCGCTTCGGCCCTGCGCAGCCTGATCTTCACCGGCGTGGCCAACCGGGTGGATATGGACACCCGCGAAACCATCCTCGATCGCCTGGTGCGGCTGCCCCAGGGCTTTTTTGATGCCAGGCCCGTGGGCCGGATCACTTACTACTTCAATCAGCTCGATCGCCTGCGTGATTTCCTGATCGGCCGGGCTCTCACCACACTGGTGGATTTCAGCTTCAGCCTGCTCTACCTCGCGGTGCTGTTCAGCCTCAATCCCCTACTCAGCCTGGTCACCCTCAGCACGGTCCCGCTGTTCATCGTGCTCGCCCTGATCGCCAACCCGATCGTGGAGCACCAGATCGAACGGGTGGTTCAGGAGGGGGTGAACACCAACAGCTATCTCACCGAAGCGATCACCGGCATTCAGACGATCAAATCTCAGAACGCCGAACTGAAGACCCGCTGGGATTTCCAGGACCGCTACAGCCGCTTCATCGGCGAGGACTTCAAGCTCAAGGTCAGCGGGGAAACCGTTGGAGCCCTCGCCAAATTTCTCGGCGACCTCACCAGCATCGCCACGATGGTGGTGGGTGTCTGGCTGGTCTCCCGCAACGAGCTAACCATCGGTGCCCTGTTCGCCTTCCGGATCATTGGCGATCGCGTGACGGGCCCATTGGTGCAATTGGTGCAGACCTGGCAGCAGTTCAAGATCCAGTCCCGCAATCTCACCCTGGCTGCGGACATCGTCGACAGGCCAACCGAGCAGTCCGAGCGTGAGGCGGCCAACATTCCGATGCCTCCGCTCACTGGTGAGGTGGAGATTGAAAAGGTCGACTTCCGCTACAAGGAGGGCGGCCAAACGATCCTCCACAACGTCTCGCTGGACGTCGCCGCAGGCACGTTTGTGGGCTTGGTTGGAGGGTCGGGATCCGGCAAGTCCACCCTGCTGAAGCTGCTGCCCCGCTTCTACGCCCCGGAATCGGGACGGATCAAAATCGACGGGCTGGACATCAGCAAGGTTGAGCTGTACTCGCTACGCCGACAGATCGGTGTGGTTCCCCAGGATTCGCTGCTCTTCGACGGAACGATCAAGGAAAATCTGCTGATGGTGAAGCCCGATGCCACCAGTGAGGAATTGATTCGCGCCGCCCGCATCGCCTGCGCCCACGACTTCATCATGGACATGCCGCAGGGTTACAACTCGCCAGTGGGTGAACGCGGCGCTGGACTCTCGGGAGGCCAACGCCAACGCATGGCCCTAGCCCGAGCGGTGCTGCAGAACCCCCGGATGCTGATCCTCGATGAGGCCACCAGTGCCTTGGACGCCACGACCGAACGTCAGGTCTGCCTGAATTTGTTCGACGCTTTCCGCGGCCGCACCGTGTTCTTCATCACCCACCGACTCTCCACCGTGCGGCCCGCGGATCTGATCGTGCTGATGGATCAAGGCGTCGTCATGGAAACCGGCGACCACAACGCCCTCATGCAGCGGCAGGGCTGGTATTACGCCCTGGTGCAGAGCCAAGCCATGGAGGGGCTGAGCTGATGGCTCCAAGCGAAACAACCCCTTGGAGTTTTAACCAGCCGGTGCTGCTGAAGAAGAACCGCCGCACCTCCTCGGTGCTGGTCTGGACCCTGGCCGGCGGCACTGTGTTTGGAACAGCCTGGGCCTTCTTAGCGCCCTTACCCCAGACCGTGGCTGTGCAGGGCAAGCTTCAACCCGCCAGCGGTGTTCAGAGGATTGAAGCCTCCGTGCCAGGTGTGGTGGAGCAGGTCGCGGTGGTGGAAGGTCAGCGGGTTGCCCGCGGTGATCTGCTGCTGCGCTTCGATGCCCGCGATGCCGAAACGCGGCTGAGCTCGGCTCAGCGCAACCGTGATCGCCTGCAGAACCAGGTGACCATTAACCGCGTGGTGCTGGGAGAGCAACCCGAATCCAGCCTCAGCGACAACCAACGCGCTCTGCTCAGCAGCCAGCGCCAGGACAATGACGGCAGCCTGGCGGCCGAAAGCGCAGCAATCCGTCGCAGCGAAGTACGGATCGCTGGCCTGCGTCAATCGCTCAGCACTGCCGAGATGGTGGCCGAGAGATATCAGGCCCTACAACGCGATGGTGCCACCAGTGAATTGCAGGTGGTGGATGCCCTCGCGAAGGTGGCCCAGTTCCGCACCGACCTCGACGCTGAGGAAGAGGAGCTGATCCGGCTGCAGTCGAGCAGGGACGCCCAGCAGGGGGGACGCGAGGCACGCCTGCGCAAGGAGATCGAGGCCAACCTCAACCGCATCGCCAGCCTCGACACAGAGATTCGCCAGGCGGAGGTGCTGCTGTCACGCATCAGCGTTCAAGCACCAATTTCTGGCCTGGTGTTTGATCTCAGCGTCAGCCGAGGCGATGTAGTGCCAAGCGGCAGCGGCAACAAGCCCATGCTGCAGATCATTCCCGAGGACGACCTGCAGGCCAAAGTGTTCATCCCCAATGAAGCGATCGGCTTCATTCGCAATGGCCAGCGGGCGGACATCTCCTTAACAGCCTTCAATGCCAGTGATTACGGCTACCTCAAAGCCACAGTGCAGCGGATCGGCTCGGATGCCCTCACCCCCCAAGAACAACAACGGGAGCTGGGCCAAGACGCCAAGGGGCTTTATTTCCCAGCCATTTTGGAACTGAACAACCAGGCACTCACGGTGGGCCAACGCGACGTTGCCCTTCAGCCGGGCATGAGCCTGACGGCGGATCTGCACCTGCGCACGCGCCGATTCATTTCGGCGATCACCGACCTGTTCGACGACAAACGCCGAAGCCTGCAACGCCTGCCCTGATGGCCCACCGCAACCCGCATCCGCTCTGGCAGCACCTACCCCCGGAACGCCGCACCAGACAAGCCAAACTCCAACTGCAGGCAAGACGCTGGTTGGCCTGGTTGAAACAACGCCGCCAACGCATTGCCGTGGCAGTGGGCCTCTACACCCTGCTGTGGTTGATTCCTCTGCTACTGCAGCAACCGCTGATCACCAGCTTTGCCTTGCTGCCTCTCGTGCTGGTGCCACCGGTGGGTTGGCTGATCTACTGGCTGGTCTGGCAGGAGTTCCATGGCTGAGATCGAACTGCATCCCGGCACGCCCTACTGCGATGTCGACACTCTTAACCGTGTTGCACGCCAGCAGGGGCTCTGCCTGGCCATCGCCCAAGCCTGCGTGTACGACGAGATCTGCCAGCTGGTGCAGCTACCGGAGGGCGATATTGCGCTGCTCACCCGGGCTTACCTCGAGCGCCAGCAGCTGGACCCCGACGATGCAGAAGCCTGCGCTGGCTTGCTGCGCACGAAAGGCTGGACCCACGAGGATTTGCATTACTTCGCCAGNAAATGGGAGCGGATTGATCGCTTCCAACAGCAGGTCTTCAACGACGAGGTCGAGCGANATTTCCTCAGCCGCAAACTGGGCCACGATCAGGTCACCTATTCGATGATCCGNGTCCGCGATGGTGATCTGGCCTTCGAATTGCACCAACGCCTTCTNGAAGAGGAAGCGGACTTCGCCGAGTTGGCCAGCCGCTACTCCGAAGGCTCAGAACGCGAATCAGGGGGACGTTGCGGACCGGTGCCCTTCGACCAGGCCCATGCCACGGTCGTGGAAAAGCTGCGCGGCTGCCAGGAAGGGGATTTACTTGAACCCTTCTTCCTGGTGGATATTTGGTTGATCCTGCGCCTGGACCAATGGGAAGGTGCCCGCCTGGATGAGGCAATGCGCGAAACCATGCTCGAGGAACTGTTCGAGCAATGGCTCGACCGACGGGTCAACCAGTTGCTGGCTGGGCAGACCCCCGAACCACTGCCCCTGCACTTACTGGAGCGTGTCTAACTCTTGGGCCAGCCAGGTGGGCAACGAAGACGTGTCACCGACCGATACGGCTCCAGCGGGGTAAAACAACAACATCGCGATCAGGGCTTCCGGAGAGTCAGGTGCTGAGAAGGCCTCGCGAATGCGCTGGTCCTGGGCATCCACCAGCTCCTGGCCGAAATTCGCCGTAATCAAACTGCGAGTCACCAGGCCCACTGGGGTCTCATAGAGGCCCTGGGCTTGGGTGGGTTCAATGTCCAACCAGAGCTGGGCCACGATGCAACGCAAACCGCTAAGTTCCTCCAGCACCTCCTGATCCTCGGAGTCCAGCCCGTAGCGGTTAATCAAGGCGGTCATCCGGGTGAGAGCTGCCTCATCGCGGAACAGCGCCATTGCCTCATCACCGCGTTGGCTCGCCAGCGGTTGCAACTCCTCGAGCGACTCAGGTGCCGATTCACTGGCGGCTTCCAACAAAGCCACCGGCTCCTGCAATGGCAGATCCGGATCGCAATAGGCGGCGTAATCAGGCAGCAACCAATCCGGCAGGGTTTCCTGGGGCGAGGCCACACGCATCTGCCCTGGTCTGGTGTACGGCATCAAAGCCAGCAGAAGATTGAACTGACGTGGCTTCTGCTCTGGATCCTCCAACTGTTCCTGGAGCTGATCCCGCCACGCCTGTTCATCGCGCGCCAGCACTTGATGGACCAGAGGGCCCTCCAACTGCAACCGCTGCAAGGCACCGATCGCACTGCCATACAACAGCTCCAGCTGATCGGATGGAGCCGACAACCAGAACACCGACAAACAGTGCCGAGCCTGACGGGCCACCTGCAGCGTGCCCGGCGAGGGATGCACCGCTGCTTCTCGGAAAATTGCCTCAAGGCGGGCGACGGACCAGGGCCGTACAGCACCGCTGCGATCAATCCCAGCCAGATCAGGGAGCTCAACTCTGCCCGCTTGGCCCGACAACAAATCCAGCGAAGAAAGAGGAGATGTGGTTTGAGGCGCAAGCGTCTGCAGCAACCAGCGACGCAACCCCATGATGGATCTACTTCAGTGCCGGCAGGTTATCGGCACCGTCAGAAGCCGGTCGCACCCAGCCATGCATCTGCTGCTGATCCATCAGAACTTCCCCGGCCAATTCCGCGACCTGGCCCCCGCCTGGCTGGAACAGGGTCACCAGGTAACGGGACTGGGCTCGGCGCCAGCTCCCGACCAGGCCCCGCGCTGGGAGGGCCTGACCTACCTGCAGTACAGCTTGGATGGCATCGAAGAGCCATCGGCGGAACAGCGCGGCCAAGCCGTGGCGCAAGCCTGCCAGCAGCTCCAGAGGACCGTTGGTTCGCCGGCTCTGGTGCTGGTGCACACCGGCTGGGGGGAAGCCCAGTACCTACGCAGCGTTTTTCCA
Organism: Synechococcus sp. ARS1019; assembly: GCA_002690325.1. Lineage (GTDB taxonomy): Bacteria > Cyanobacteriota > Cyanobacteriia > PCC-6307 > Cyanobiaceae > Parasynechococcus. The sequence continues at coordinate 837 of NZED01000058.1, read as the reverse complement.
GCAACACCCTTGGTGGTCTTCCCAGAGCTGTGGGGACATCCTGGCGCCCTTGGCTATGGCTTCGATCAGCACCTCGAAGGACAAACGGCGGACATTCGCTGGTTTGAACACCAGAACCAGCTCGCCGCCGAGGCGATCCATCAAAGCGATGCCGTCTTGGTGGCCTGCGAGGCCCAACGGCAAAGCTTCCCGGCCCCCTTGCGTGATCGGCTTCTGGTGCTGCCGGAAGGATTGGTGCTGGAGCGTTACAACGCAGATCCTGCAGCCGAGCTGCGCTGGGCTGGACATCGCTTTACGGCCGACCAGCCCCTAGTCACCCTGGTGTCCCGCACGCTGGAACCGCTACGCGGGGTACGGCAAGCACTGCTGGCCTGGCCCAGCATCGCCGCCGCCATCCCCAAAGCCCAACTGGTCCTGGTCGGAGATCGAGGTGAGGGCTACGGAATGGAACCCACCACCGCTCAATCAGACCATTTCAGTGCGGCCCTAGAAAGCCTGCCCAACAATGTCGACCACCAACGCATCCATTGGCTGGGAACGCTGAACCACCCGAGCATGGTGCAGCTCTTGCAACGCAGCGCCTGCCATCTGGCCCTCAGTTACCCCTACACACTGTCGTGGAGTGTGTTGGAGGCGATGGCCTGCGGCGCTGCGTTGGTCAGCAACCATGGCAGTCCGATCGCGCCAGAACTGATCGACGGGCAGAACGGCCTGTTAGTGCCGTTCAATGACGACCAAGCCTTGGCAGAGGCTGTGATTGGTTTGCTCAACGATCCAGTGCGTCGAACGCAGCTCGGAACAGCCGCCCGGGACACCATCGAACAACGTTTTTCCTTA
>NZED01000041.1 GCA_002690325.1 Synechococcus sp. ARS1019 | reverse complement strand
AGCTGATGTCTGAAGACATCAATGACCAATTGAGCAAAGAAACCACCTCGATATGAGGTGGTTTTTTTGTGCCCAGACCCACCCTTAACTCAGGTGCTGGGAGTTGTAGTGTGTAGTTGATTCGGGGTTTTTCTTTGGGGCGGCGACGCATCCGATTCCGAAACGTTCTTGTCAGTCTTTGGAAGGCCTGCCAACGCTGGGCATCGACGGATTGTGTTGATCTGAGTGCTGCCTTCGCGTATCACACGCTTCAGTCCATCTTCCCCTTGCTGTTGATTGCCCTTGCTGTTGCGGCGCGTGTTTACGGCAATAGCAAAGGGATTGAAGATGTTTTAGCGGGTGTTTCTCCATTGCTGCCCCCGTCTGTTGTGGAGCTTGTCGGCTCAACTCTGGTGGGATTGGTTGAGCAAGGCTTTGGTGCCGGTGTGTTGGGTGTTGTGGTGTTGTTGTTGACGGCTAGCAATGCATATTTGGCTTTACAGCGAGGGTCAGATCGGCTTTGGCAAGACCTCATTCCGCCGCCCATTGCACCTCCACCCTTGTCGATTCAGGCTTGGAGGTTTCTGCAAAATCGTCTTGAAGCATTTTTAAGTGTTCTGTTTGTTTCTGTTCTGATTGTCGTTGGTCAGGTGTTGTCAAGCCTCGGTCGTATGCCCGAGGATTTATTGCTTGCTGGAAGGGAAATTGCGCCAAGGTTTGTGGATTTTTTGTTGCGAACGCCGATCTTTAGTGCCAGCCGTTTCATCCTTCCTGTGATTTGGTTGTCGTTGTTGGCTTTGCTGTTGCAACGCGTTCTGGCTAACCGTCGTGTCCCCTTAATCGCCTTAGTTCCTGGATCAATATTGATTGGAGTTGCGCTCACATTTTTGAACGAAGTGCTCAGTTTGAGCATCATTTCGTTGGGTAGTCGTTTTCAGGCCTATGGCGTGATTGGTGGTGTTTTGCTTCTGTCTTTGTGGGTCTGGTTGATTGGTGTAATTGTTTATTTCGGCCAGTGTTGGAGTGTTGAACTTGCCTCTTCTCGGCTGCGGTTGAACAACGTTGGAGATCCGAACCGATCGCTCGGTTGATCNNAGCCNCGAAGAGGTGATGATTGTTTCATTGCAGCGTCATCGGAGCTGTCTCTCCTCATGAATCGACCGTCTCCTTTGCTTTGGCTGGGTTTGCTGCTGTTGGTGCTTCTGCCAACTGCNGCTGGTCGTGTGCTGCTCGATTTAATCGGCGGGTTGATGTTGGCAGTGCTGGCTGTCCCCTTGATCCTTACGGGTCTTGGCTGGATCGGCTGGAAAGTACTGCAATCCCGTGCACGAACCTGTAGTGCCTGTGGGGCAGTCGCCATGGCTGGAACCCCACAGTGCATGGTTTGTGGAACACCGTTCGCTGATGCCGCGGCTCAGTCGCAAGCGTCTGCCAAAGCTCCGGGGGTTCCGGCGAGTGAATGCACGATTGATGTCACNGCTCAGGATGTTGATGGCGAATCTTGAGTGTCTTTTTCGTCTTGAGCAATGAGATGACGCTCTCGGAGGAAGAGAAAAAAGGGCGCACCGCATGCAAAGGCCACCCCGAAACTCAGCACAATTCCAAGCCACCAGAAGCGAATTTTGAGCCGTGGCCCCTCGANGCTGATCCAAAGGCTCACTGCTGTCGCCCCTACNAGCAAATCACGGCTGAGGGATTGCGACGCTGGATTGGCGGATGAATCGCTGATGAAGCGTTGGAGCTCAAAGCCACCGCTTGTGCTTTCGGCGATAAAGGCCAGATTGGCTTGCCAGGTCAGGATGGCTCCTGCAATGGCGAGCAGNAGATAAATCCAGGGCAGGACCTTACGCATTGGGATTGATTTCAAGACTGTCGGGATCAAGTTGAATCACCGTTTGTTCGGCGGCTTCCAGTAAGGACTTGCAATGCTCCAAATAAATCTGTCCCTGCAGGTAATGCCGCTGCAATTCAGCCATCGGAACCGCATCGTTTTGCAATTGAGTCAGTAGGAGGTCTAGAGCCTGCAGTGATTCCTCNTAGCTGAGGGCGGAGGCCGCTTTTGTCCAAGCTTTGATCTGTTTGGTGAGCGTGGGGTCAGCCATCAGGGCTTGGATTGAACGGGAATGGAGTTGACGAGGGCCTCAACGGCCCCATCTGCAAATTGCAGTGTCAGCTTGTCGCCACGAGCAAGATCTCGACTGCTGTCGACACTCTCCCCGGATTCTGATCGAACCATCACCAGACCGCGTCGGAGCCAGCGTTCTGGGGACAGTGCTTCAAGCAGAACTCCTTTTCGATCCAAACTGTCGCGGATGCGTTGCAGGGCTTGGGTTGGGTGGTGTTGTTGTAGGCGATGCGCCTGCTCTTGCAGGCGTTGTTGCTCTCGGCTTAACCACCAACGCCTGTGCTCGATCAGTCGCTCCTGGCGTTGCTGAAGATCTCGGAGTAGGTCGTTGCGGTCGGGTAGGAGCGCCACCATCGCTGCTGTCGGAGTCGCGGCCCGGTGGTCTGCCACGAGATCCGCCACGGTTAAATCGTCGTCATGGCCGATTCCTGTCACAACGGGGACAGGGAAGTTGGCTAAATCTCGGCAGAGATCTTCATCGTCAAACACTGTTAAGTCCTCACGACTCCCCCCTCCTCGTGCCAACACGAGGGCATCGAGAGCCAACGTCTCAGCCTGNTCGGCGAGNCGGTTTAGAACTGTGCGAATGCGAACGGCGACNGCTCCCTGAACAGGAATGGGAATCACCAACAACCGTGTGCTCGGCCANCGCTCTCGCGACGTCCGCAANATGTCGGCTAGTGCAGAGCTGGGAGCACTCGTNAGNACNGCCAATGTCCTTGGGGAGCGAGGAAGGTCGCGTCGGCGGTTGGGATCAATGATGCCGTCCTCCAACAGTCGCCCTTTGGTCTGCTCAAACAACCGCAGAACTGTGGTCAGGCTTGGACGAATATCCAGGGCCTGAACGGTGAGTGAGGCCCGGGCTGCCCAGAAGTTGAGCTTGCCGACCACGGTCACACCGTCTCCGTCTTTCGGCTGATAACTCAGTTGTTTGAGTTTCGACGCCCAGACGACGGCGGAGATGCTGGCGTCCCCATCGGTCAAAGTCAGCCACAAGTGTCCTTTCTTGAGCTGTGGNCGGGACACGCTGGCATCAACCAGAAAGCGNGGGGCAAATCCTCGTTCGAGAAGACTCCCGATGGCAGCATTCAGTTCGCCGACGGAATAAGTCGGGATGGCATCAGCGTTCAACACGGAGCCGGCGGTAAGCGAGTCCCCAATAGATACAGATCGACCCGCTGATGAGAGCCAGCCACCACCCAGCGGCATGCCCCAGTTGGGTGGTGGAGATGGTGAAGGCCACAACGGCACTGCTGAGCAACCTCGAGCCATCGCGACGGTTGCGAACGTATAGCGGTGCCAAAGGAGGCCTCATTTGGGGAGTCCACTGTGAACCATCAGGGGGTGGCATGGGAATGGACACAAAAAAACCCCACCCGAAGGTGGGGTTTTTTGAACGAAGACGAATCAGCCGAGGCCGATTTGGCTGAGGATGCCTTGGCCGGTCAGCAGCTCGGTGCCGAGGCCGATGACGAAGCCCATCATGGCCAGGCGGCCATTCCAGGTCTCAGCGAAGTTGACGAAACCGAAGCGGGTGTTGTCGGACATGGTTGTGCGCGGATTGCGTTAACGACAATGTAACAAAGCTTGGAGAAATGTTGCTTCTTTTGACGGACTTGTCAGGGCGCCCTCATGCCCTTAGGTCTGATCGNNCTTGAGCCAGCGCTTGGTTTTGGCGGTTGCGATGGCTTCAGCGGGGTTCTCTGGCCAGGGATGTTTGGGNTAACGACCACGCATTTCACGGCGAACGTCGCGATAGCTCCCTTGCCAAAAACCACGCAGGTCGCGGGTTCGTTGCAGCGATCGCCCCGCGGGTGAAAGTAGCTCCAGGGTGACTGGTAACCGCCCGTTCAGGACGGTCGGACCAGTGCTGCTGCCGAACATTTCCTGGAGCTTGACAGCCAGGACGACCTCATCGTCTCCATAGCGCAGGGCGGCTTGCCGGCCACTTGGAATGGTTAAACGGGCGGGTGCTAGCCGATCGAGCTCCTGGCGTTGGCTCCAGGGGATGTCTCCCCAGAGCGCTTCTTCTAGGGCGCTGTTGTGCAGATCTCGCCAGCTTTGACAACCCTCCAGGCTCGGCCCCAGCCAGNTATCAAGGGTCTGCAACAGCTTGTTGACGCTGCGATCAGGCCAAGGNTCGCCAATGTTGCGATGGATGAGGTCCAGTCGGCAGCGCAGTTGCTCGCTCTGGTCTGTCCAGGGCAGTTCACCCAGGGATCCGGCCTGTTCCAGTCGTTGNATCAGTAGGGCTCGGCAGCGTTCGGCTGCTGGAGCTGGTTGAGTGTCGTCACGGAGGACGAGTTGGCCCAGTCTTAGCTGCCGTCTGGCCTGGATGCGCTCCTGGTCTGGATCCCATCGCAGGGTGTCATGCCAGCGCCCGTCTTGTTTCGCCAGGCGATCCAGGCTCTCCTGAGAGAGGGGCAGGGCCAACTGGATCCTGCAGTCCCGTTCCCCCATATCCAGCCGGGCGACGGCCAAGGCAGGGGTGCCCCAAAGCGGATCATCAGGCATCAGCACAGCCCCTCGCCCCTGCCGNAGTTGGTAGCGACCTGGTTGGCCGTCGCGTTGCAGGGCTAACCAATCCGGGAAGGCGCGGAGCAGCAGCTCAGCTGCCGATGCTGGAGCCAGCGGTTCCCTGTCTGAAGGAGTCAGCTTTGCCAGCTGTTGGCGCANTTGTCGGCTTAGCTGCTGTTGTGGACGACAGTCGCGCTGGNGATGGAGAACATCCAAGCGNTGACTCAAGTCAGTTCCAACCCTGCGTCCTGCCAGGGGGTCCCGATCGCTCAATAAAGCGGCGAGATCACAGCCAAGATCCGCACAGCCCTGGTGTTGGGCTTCCAGCATCAGCAGCCCCAGCCTTGGATGAACGCTCAGATGGCTGAGCTGCTTTCCCAGGTCAGTGAGAGCACCGCTGCTGGTGAGCACTCCCATCGTCTGAAGTTGTTGNTGTCCCTCTGCAAGGGAGGCGCCTGAGGGTGGATCCAGCCACGGCAGTTGCTCACCGCGTCCAGCCCCCCATTGGGCGAGTTCCATCACTAAGGGGAGCGGGTCGGCGAGTTGCAGTTCCGGTGGACTGAAGGCCGGTCGNCGTTGTTGTTCGGCTGGGGACCAAAGCCTCACGCAGCATCCGGGGCNCTGTCGACCTGCTCGACCGCGGCGTTGATCCGCGCTGGCCAGGCTGGCTGGAACGGTTTCCAGGCCTTCCATACCCGTGTTGGGGTCGTAGCGCAGCTGCCGGCTCAGCCCGCTGTCGATCACCAGCACGACGCCATCCACGGTGACGGAGCTCTCNGCGATGGCGCTGGAGAGAACAATGCTGCCGCTCTGATCCTGTCCACAGCGCTGCAACACGGTGGACTGCTCGGATAGGGGCATCTGGCCGTGCAGAGCTCGGATCGACCAGTTGGCGAGGGATGCGCTTTCGGCCAGCAGGTTTTGGCAGCGTCGAATTTCCTTCAAGCCTGGGAGAAAAACCAGGACACCACTGCCTTGGGGGAGGGCGAGGGCATGGCTCTCGATGGCCCGGAGCACTTGACGCGGCAGCGGCTCCTCGCTTCGGGGAGGCTGATGGATGGTGACGACGGGATAGGCGCGACCCTCGCTTTCCAGGACTGTGGCCTCNGGAAGTCGCGTCCGCAGATCGGAGAGGTCCAACGTGGCGGACATCACCACCACTGCCAGCTCGNCATTGAGGAGTGGTCGCGCTTCCGCCAACAGGGTGAACGCCAGGTCAGCATCGCGGCGACGTTCGTGAAATTCGTCGAAAAGAACGCAGCTCACGCCATCGAGCGANGGGTCGGCTTGGAGACGCCGAAGGAATAACCCGTCGGTCATCACNTCGACCTGGGTGTGGCGTGATCTCCGCGATTCCCCGCGAACGGAGTAGCCGATGCGATGACCAATCGCTTCATCGAGCGATTCGGCAAGCCTGGACGCCGCGGCACGGGCGGCCAGGCGCCTTGGCTCCAGCATCCAGATCTGTCCGGATGGCGTGGTGGCAGTCTGCGCTCCCCCCAGGGCTCCAATTAGCGCAAGGGGAACGCGGGTTGTTTTCCCNGCTCCGGGGGGTGCCTGAAGCAGGGTTGTGCTGCCGGGGGCAACCGCTGCCCGGATCTCAGGCAGCAGGACGTCGATCGGGAAGGCGCTCAAGCGTGGTGTGCGCTCAATTGACCAAGTTGATCAATCCAACCAACATCAGGCTGCTGATTGCACCGATGGCGGCGAGTAGCCGAACCAGCGGACCGAGAGAGACAACGAGGTTGGCCATAAAGAAATCCTTAAAGGCCGGATTAATTCCGTTTTACCCCCGGGGTCGTTCAGCCCGCTGTTGTTGTTTGCACGCTTTTACACAATGAGATTCATCGAAATCTTGTCGTGGTCAACGCACGTGGCGGGTGCCATCCACCGGGTGGTATTCCTCGCCGGTGAGTTCTTCGAACACGATGGCGGGCAAGCCTGTTTCAAACATCGTTTGCAAGGCTTCCTTGAGATAGGGATTCCAGCCGCCGGTGCTCACTTGGCCGTGCCGTACGGTCCAGTCCCAGGTCCCCTGAAGATCTCTGGGAATGCGCCCCTCTCGGTCGCGGCGGGCGACGAGGTCGAGGGATTCCACAAGCCCAACCTGGATCGGGTCTTTGCCGTATGAGGGGGTCAGGCTGAGTTCCAGCCGGACGGGATCCTCCTTGACCAGGCGTAGTCGAAAGCGCGGGGGCAGCTTCACTGCCTTGATCACCGCCGCAACGATGCGTGTTCTCTGATCCACTCGATCCAGCCCTCTTCGGTTCCGAAACGGTGTCGGTTCGCGACACCTGATCTCCAATTTATTCAGCTCCGCCCCCCCGGGACGCATCCATCTCCCCGGAGTCGTCACTGAAGCGCACCGTTANCAAGTCTTCCTCGGTGATCCGACCCTCGCTATCCAGCAGTTCTGGATGCACGGTGACCCGGCCGGTTCGGTCCTTGGACTCCGCTGGCTCAATCGGTCCGCTTGCGGCACGAAATCCCTTGCCCATCACGCGGAAGGCTTGCCAGAGCAAGGCGATAAAAATCGCGCCGTAAACCAGGGGGAACAAAGAACTGAGCATGAGGGGTCGAGCCCGACCATCCTCATTATCGTCGCGTTCTGTCCGTGCAGTTGCATCTAGTCACGGTTTGCACTGCGTCAATCTGCGTCCAGATCGGATTGAGCTCTCTACGGTTTGGGGCGTCCTCGGCGGGTGCGCCATGTCGCTGAACGTCATCTTTCGTGGCTTGGGCACCACAGGTGCCTTGGCACTCGTGCTCGGAGCGATCCCCTTGATGGGGGGCACGCTGCGGTTGCCGAGCGCGGAAGCGGCTCCTGCGGCGAGCCGTTTGTCNCGGGAATCGTTTGTCACTGCTGCTGTTGCTCGCACTGGTCCNGCGGTGGTCACCCTGGAGACATCCCGCACGGTGCAGAGCTCCGGTCTTCCTCCGGGCCTCCTTGCCGACCCGCTTTTTCGCCATTTTTTTGGTGATTCCGTCAAAGCGACTCCGCGTCAGCGGGTGCAACGTGGACAGGGCAGTGGGGTGTTGTTTTCGTCCGATGGGCTGCTGTTAACCAATGCCCATGTGGTCGATGGGGCTGATCAACTCACGGTTGGCCTCTCCGATGGCCGTCGGGTTCCTGGGCGCGTGATCGGAAAGGATCCACTCACTGACTTGGCTGTGGTTCGCTTGGACGGCTCTGGCCCTTGGCCCACAGCAGCCTTGGGCAATTCGGATCAACTGCAGGTGGGGGATTGGGCGATTGCCGTGGGGAATCCCTATGGACTGGAGCGAACGGTCACCCTCGGCATCATCAGCAACCTCAATCGCAATGTTTCACAGCTCGGAATTTCAGGGAAGCGTCTCGATCTGATTCAGACCGACGCAGCNATCAATCCCGGCAATTCAGGGGGACCCTTGCTCAATGCCGATGGCGAGGTGGTTGGGATCAACACCCTGGTGCGGTCTGGACCTGGGGCCGGCCTGGGCTTTGCGATTCCCATTAATCGGGCCCGGTCAATTGCCGCCCAGCTCGTGAGCCATGGTCGGGCCAGTCATCCCATGGTGGGAATCAGTCTGTCNCCGGTGCCTCCCNTTTCAGCCGGAGCCCGGGAGCGTCCTGGTGCCATGGTCCGCTCGGTTCAACCGTCGGGTCCAGCCCAGCGCGCAGGGCTGCGTGTTGGTGATGTGATCACCGCGATCAATGGTGCGGCGACGGCCTCGCCGGCTGAGGTGGTGAGTGCGGTTGAACGCCATGGTGTCGGACAGCCGCTTCAGATGACAGTCCGACGTGGAGGGGGTGAACTGACCTTGTCCGTCACGCCCGTCGATGTAACGGCCTTGGCTCGGCCCTAACCCCCCATCAGCTCACTCGTCGGCATCTTTGAGCTGCTCAACGCAGCGGGTGATGCATTCACCGTCGTCGAGGGAGCAGGTGGTGATGCACTCGAAATAGGTTTCCACGGCATCCCATGTCTGTTCTTGCTGGTCAGTGTTGTGCCCGTTNGGGCCACTGGAACCGAGATGGGAGGTCATGTGCAGTGGAGTTCAGGATCGGTTTTGTCAGCTTATGCACACGTTTTCAGTGGGTAAAGGGAATTGAGTTTTCCTGCCTAAGCGGATATGAAGTTTCTCTGCTGAGCGGTCGGAAGCCTGTTCAGGCNGCCTTTTTNCGCCTGGCCTCCTTGGCCTTTTGTTTGTCGCGGTTCGCTTTGCGTTTGGCGTCCTTGGCGGCAGCCAATTCGCGTTCTGCTGCTGCTGCCCTTTCCTCCTCCTTTTTCTCCAGGTANTAGGCGTAATCGCCTCGGTAGAGCACGAGTTCTCCGTCGCGCAGCTCCACAATCCGATTGGCAACTCGGGAGATGAAGTACCGGTCGTGGGACACGAGTAGCGCTGCTCCCTCGTAGTCGCGGAGGGCATCCTCCAGCATCTGTTTGGCNGGGATATCCAGGTGGTTGGTGGGCTCGTCTAAAACCAACAGATTGCAGGGTGTNAGCAGCATCAGCGCCAGCGCGACACGGGCTTTTTCGCCGCCGCTGAGTTTGCCCACCTCTTTAAAGACGGTGTCGTTGCTGAAGCAGAAGCTGCCCAGCAGAGAGCGCACTTGGGTTTGGGTCCAATCCGGAACCGCNTCATACATCGTGTCGATCACGGTTTTGCTGAGATCGAGGGCCTCGGCTTGGTTTTGCTCGAAATACCCGGCCAGCACGTTGTGTTCGCCCAGTCGGGCCGTGCCTTCATCGGGTTGTTCGCTCCCCATCACCAGGCGGAGCAGGGTGGATTTTCCGGCACCGTTGGGTCCCACAAANGCGATGCGATCACCGCGTTCCACCTCCAGCTCTGCGCCCAAAAACAGAATCTTGTCGCCGTAGCTGTGGGTGAGGTTTTCAAACAAGGCAACCTGGGATCCAGACCTGGGTGCCGGTGGGAACCGGAAGCTCGGTCCGGAGACGGTTTCGATCGGAGCTTCAACCAGTTCGACCTTGTCCAGCTGCTTTTCGCGGCTCTTGGCCTGGGTACTGCGGGTGGCACTGGCTCGGAAGCGGTCGATGTAGGCCTGTTGGGTGGCAATTTCCTTTTGCTGGCGTTCGAAGGCCGCCTGGGTGGCCTCCCGNTCCATGGCTTTTTGCTCCAGGTGGGCGGTGTAGTTGCCCAAGTAACTGCGCGAGATGCCCCGCTCCGTTGAGACGATCTGATTGCAGACGCGATCGAGAAAGGTGCGGTCGTGGCTGATCACCACCATCGCTGCGCTTTGTTCGAGCAAATAACCCTCGAGCCACTGGATTGTTTCCACATCCAGATGGTTGGTGGGTTCGTCGAGCAGCAGGAGATCGGGGTCCTGCAGCAGGATCTTCCCGAGGGCAATGCGCATTTGCCAACCGCCTGAATAGTCGCTGACCTTGCGTTCCGCTGCTTCAGGGCTGAAGCCAATAGTGGGCAGCAACTTGTCGATGCGCGCATCGAGTTCATAGCCGTGCAGGGCTTCAAAGCGGCTCTGCAGACGGCCTAGATCATGAATNAAGCGATCGAGATGATCGGGGTCGGCGGCGGCTTGGTCGGAGCCCATGGCNTCCTCGACCGCGCGCTGCTCGTTCAGCACGGTGGCTGCTTCGCCGAAGGCTTGGAACAGTTCTTCCCGCACGCTGCGTTGCGGGTCGACGTCGAATTCCTGCTGGAGATAGGCAATGCGCGGAGCCCCCTGGCGGACGACTTGTCCGCTTGTGGGTTCTTCATGGCCCGCGATCAGACGCAGTTGTGTCGATTTGCCTGCACCATTCACTCCCACCAGTCCGATGCGATCGCCAGGCTTCACCTCCCAGGTGACATCGCGGAGGACCTCACCGGTTGGATAGATCTTGCTGACGCGCTCGAGTCGCAGCACCGGTGCAGGGCAAGGCACTCCATCATCCCTGTCGACTGTTCGATCTGAGATGAAGGTCTGCAGACTGTGGGTCCTAATCCATCTCCGTCGATGCTGAAACTGGAACAGTTAGCAGCGCTGGTGGTCGCGGCAGGTCTGGCGGTTGTGAGTTATTGGCTGTTCTTCAGCTGGGCCGGTGGTGGCGGCTATGAGCGTCGAGGCCGATCGGACGAGCAGGCCTTGCGATCAGAGGCCACCCCTGGCTTTCACCACCCATTGGTTGGTCTCGCTGTCGTCGAGACTGTCCAGATGAGATTTGACGTCCTCGGCAGTGACCGGCAGCCCGAGGGTTTCTCCAATAGCGCAGATGCTTTGCATCGCGCCTGATGGGTCTTGCAGTGCCTGGCGAAACAGCGCCTGGGTCTGCTCCTGATTGCTGCTGATGCGTGCGTACAGCTCGGCGGCGTTGCTGGCCATCTCGGGGATGCTGTTGCTTTAACGCTATGTCAGTCGGCTGGGTGCGTCAGGCTGCTTGATCGAATGTGTCATCACGCATCCCAAGAGCTGAGGCCTCTTCCATGCTGCGCGCATCGAGGCAAAGCACTTTGCGCAACTGGGCGTAATTCGCCGCTTGCGATTGACGTCCGTCCTGGACCGCGCCGAATTCGGCGCGTTGCAACACGTGGTGAAGGTGCGTCAGCAGATATGTGCTGATGACAGCGGATACGACCACTTCGCTGTTTTCCGGTGACCGCCTCGGGCTTCTGCGTCGCACAGAGGCCCGACGGGGTGGATTGCGCCGGTTGTCGGCACCTTTGGCCTGAGAGGCGGATTGATTCATGGGGCTCTCCGAGGAGGACCGATGCCCCCACCATAGTCATGGATACTACCCTTGACCATCTCTGTACACTTTGAAGTAGCNGATCCCACGCCGGAGCCGGGTCGTGCCTACCCGTCAAACTTCATCCAGTGGGAAGCCAAAGTCACCGCGGATTCAGGTGGTGCTCCCCGAAGAACTCTGTGCTCGGCTGTCAGCTCTTGCTGAACAGGAATCACGCACGGTGAGCAACATGGCGCGTGTNTTGATTCAGCAGGGCGTTGACCGCCATGAAGACGGCGAGCGCCGTCAGGCCCCCCGGGTGGATGAGCGATTGCGTCCCAGCTTTGAGCAGGCTCAGCCCCGTCGCATGCGTGGGGCACCCCGCAGGCTCAAGCTGTACCGGCCTAGTTAAAAGGCTTTGAATCCGCTCGGTTCAGCGGAGATGCCAAGAACAGCGGGTCGACTGGCTCCGGTCACAGCCGGGGCATTGCCTGGATAGCGGTGATGGTGCCACCAGGCGAGTAGTGCGAACACCAGTGCTTCTCTGGCTTCCGCAGGAATGTTCNGGGCATCGCTGTCGCGCAGCGCTACGCCGTGGCAGCGACGACGCAGCTCCTTCATCAAGGTGCGGTTGTGNCGGCCGCCACCGGCAACAACCAGTTCNAGTGGACGCACGCCCGTCCGCTGTTGCAGGCGATCGAGATCCTGGGCGACCAGTGCCGCGGTGAAGCCCGTGAGGGTGGCGATCACATCCTCCTGGGGGCGTGCCCCCAGATCAGCGAGACGGCGGTCAAGATCTGCGCGACCAAACAGTTCGCGTCCGGTGGATTTCGGGGGCNCTTTGAGGAGGTAGCTCTCTTGCAGCCAGTGTTGGATCACAAGTTCATCACTGGTTCCGGCCGCGGCCATGGCTCCATCGCGATCCACTTGGCATTGCCCATGGCTGAAGTCCGCCATGGCCAGGTCGATCAAGCTGTTGGCGGGCCCGCAGTCCCATCCCTGCACTGCCGCCAAACGCTCCGGCCCCACAGCAGGGGGAATCAAGGTGAGGTTGGCAATTCCCCCCAGGTTGAGCAGAGCGCGCCAACCACCGATGCGACCGAGTAGGGCCGCATCGGCTGCGGGCACCAGAGGAGCGCCTTGCCCTCCCAGGGCTAAGTCAGCTGCACGAAAGTCATAAATCACAGGGCGCTCCAGCCGTTCTGCCAGTGCGGGGCCATGCAGAAGCTGCCAACTGGCTCCGTGGCGCTCCCGGTCCGGGGGGCGGTGCCAGACCGTTTGGCCATGGCAGCCCACCAGCACGGCACTCCGTTCTGGATCGCAGGCAAGCGCCGCGTTGGCTTGGGCTTCGGTGGTGGCGTCTCCCAGGTCCAGCCAGTCCGCAGCACTCAACGGTTGGCCTTGTCCAGCTGCGATCAAGCGATNGCGCAGGACGGTCTCATAGGGGTGGTGGTGGTGGCGAATCAGCCGCCAGCGCGGCCGTTGCTTACGGCCGTCAAAGTCGACCAGAACGGCATCAACACCATCGGCACTGGTGCCNCTCATCAGTCCGAGACAGCGCATCCAATCAGACTTTCGGGAGGCGTTGAAGGTCGTCGATCAATCCCATCACGACCAAGAGGTGTCCCTCCTCGAGAACGTGGGAGGCCGGTGGGTTCACGGTCAGGGTCTTGGAGGGTCCTGCTGCCAGAACATTCACNCGGAAGTTTTTGCGCAAATTGAGGTCNCGCAGGGATCGGCCNACNAACAATTCCGGCACCTTGATTTCGTCGATGCAGTGCTGTTCATCGAGGGCCAAGCGCTCCATCAGATTGGGCCGGACAAGTTCCAGCCCCAGGCGTTCACCTTGCATGCGTGANGGGAAGATCACGCGATCGGCTCCGACGCGTTTCAGCATCTTTTCGTGCAGATCGCTCGTGGCACGAGCGATGACCTGACGCACCCGAGTGCCCTCGCTGTCTTTGGCGATCAATGTGGCGGTGATGCTCGCCTCAATCGGTTCACTCATCGCCACCACCACCGTGCCGACATCAAGAACGCCCGCTTCCCGCAGCGACTCTTCATCGGTGCAATCCACGACCCGTGCTTCCACGGTGGGCTCCAGCTGGCGTAATTCATCGACAGCTCTGGCCTCGCGATCCACCGCGAGGACATCAGCGCCGTTTTGAAGCAACTCCCTGCAGACCGCGATGCCGAAGCGACCAACGCCGATGATCGCGAATCCGAGCTGATCGCTCTCCCGCTGAGGGCCCCACTGCCACCACTCGCTCATGGTGCTGCTCTTCTGTGCACGCTGCGCTCATACATAAAGGTCTTCGCGCGGGTAACCAATCCGATTCTGACGGTGAAAGTGCACTTGGTCCCGGATCATCAGTTCCCAGATCGCGCTGAGCAGGAGCCAGACACCGAGTCGTCCGACGAACATGCCCACCATCAGAACGAGCTGACCGAAGCGACCGAGCTCCGTGGTGACNCCGAGGTCGAGCCCAACGGTGGCGAAGGCGGAAATGCAGGTAAACAGCATCTCGAGAAAGGTGAAGTCGTCCTTGCCGTTGAGGTTGCTGGCAATGCTCAGCAGCAGTGCCATCGCNAGAACGAACAGCAGCGACGCGACGGTGATTCCGAGCGCTCGCAACACGACCTTGTCGGAGATTTCACGGTTGCGGATCACGATGCAGTCGCGTCCGCGCAGGGTGGAGCGGGTGGCGGCCATCAGGGCGGCCACCGTTGTGGTTTTGATGCCACCGCCGGTTCCACCTGGACTGGCGCCAATAAACATCAACGTCATCAGCAGCAGGGTGCCGGATTCAGTGATGTTGGTCACCGAGAGAGGCACGGTCGTAAAGCCTGCGGTGCGNGCTGTCACGGATTCGAACAACGCGGTCATGAGNCGTCGAGGCCAGCTCATGTCCAGGAACAGCACCCCATGGTTCAGCCATTCGGTGAGTGCGAGCCCCACCGCACCGAAGCAAATCAGGAGCGCACTGGTGCGCAGCACCAGGCGTGTGTGCAGGCTGAGTCGCCGCCGCCTGCGCCGGCGNCGAAATCCCTGGCTGGCCAGATCACTGGTGACCCGCCAGCCGAGGCCACCCATGATGATCAACACCATCACCACTCCATTGACGGTGAGGTTGGCCTGATAGCGCTCCAGGCTGTCTGACCACAGCCCGAATCCGGCGTTGTTGTACGCGGAAATGCTGTGAAAAACAGCGGCCCAGAGCCGTTCCCCTGGATCGCTGATATCGGTAAATCCGAAGCTGTAAAGAATGCTGGCTCCGANCAGGATCACCACCGCTGCGGTGAGTGCGATGCCGCGGAAGGTGGAGCCCACCCCGCCCACTCCGAATTCATCGAGGGTCTGACCACGATCGAGGCGCCGACGCAGGCCGGTGCCTCGAACCACAAAACCCTGCAAGAAGGTCGTGATGGCCATCAAACCAAGGCCGCCCGCCAGGATCATCACGGCCAGNATGACCTGACCCAATCCTGTGAGGTCCTCGCCGATATCGATAATCGACAGGCCGGTCACGGTGATGGCCGAGGTGGCGGTGAACAAGGCCTCCCAAAGCCCAACGCTGTCGCCAGAGCACAGCGGTGTTGCGAGCAACAGGGTTCCGATCAAGATGACCAGAAGACCTGTCACAACAGTGAATTGAGGAACGGTCAACCGGCGATGCCAGCTTTGACGCGCTTCCAGTGCCTGACGAATCGGCAAGAACCTGTGGGTGTGAGTGGCGAATGAATCAGTCTTGAACAGGTCTAGCCGTAANGCCAGAGAATCAAGGCTGGAACGAGGACCGTCATCATCAGCGTCAGCCCCGCGCCATAGCGGGTGACATCCAAAAAGCGATAGCGACCCGGACCAAACACCATGAGATTGGTTTGGTATCCAACGGGCGTGAGAAACGACTGACTCGCGCCAAANAACACGGTGATTAGCAGGGCCATCGGTTCCAGGCCCAGGCTGGGGGCGAGCTGAGCNGCAACTGGCGCAAGNAGGGCGACNGAGGCGGCATTGCTAATCACCTGGGTGAGCAATGTGGTGCCGATAAAGACCACCACAAGCGACCCGTAGGCAGGCCAGCCAACCAGCCAGTCCTGCAGGGCACTTGCCAGACCATCAGCCAGACCGGTCCGCTGAAGGGCAACGCTAAAGCTGGTGAGGGATCCCAACAGCAGGATCACATCGAGGCGGATGGAGCGCTGTAGTTCACCCAAGCGCAGGCATCCAGTCGCCACAACGGCCACGGTGGCCAGAAGCACTGAGGCCACCAGTGGGATTGNCGTGATGGTCGGCAGCAGCAGCATGGTGATGGCAATGCCAACAGCCACCGGTTTGCGCCGAACGGTGGGCAGGTCATCTTCGAGCCGGTCGAGGACCAGCAAGTCATTGCTGGATTGCAGGCCACGGATCGAATCCAAGGGTGCCTGNAGCAAGAGCACGTCCCCTTCGCGCAGCACGACCTGTCCAAGACGTTCCTGAACCGTTTCTTGGCCGCGGCGCAAGGCCAAAACAGTGGCGTTATGGCGCTGCCGGAAGCGCAGTTCTCGAAGGCTGGCACCGGCGAGGGTCGACCCAGCAGGTAGNAGCACTTCGACTGTTTTTTGTCCGCTGACCATGGTCTGGCCGGCGTTGATCGACCTGACGTTGTCTTGCGTTGTCAGTTGAATCGTGTGGTCCTGCTGGAGGCGAAGCAGGTCTTGACGGGTGACACGCAGCAACAGGCGATCCCCTGCCTGCAGACGTCGATCCGCAAGAGGAGGGAACAAACGTTCCTGGCCGCGCTGGATCTCGAGCACGTCCACATCGAAACGGCGCTGCAGCCGGCTGTGCAGCAACGAGCTGCCGACCAGCTCCGAATCATTCGGGATGCTGACTTCGGTGCAATAGCTGCTGCGTTCGAGGTTGAGGCTGCTTTCCCCGGAGTCGTCCCGACGATCCGGAAGCAGTCTGGCGGGGGCAAGAATCAGATACAGCGCCCCGGCCAGCCACACGGGAATGCTGATCAGGGTGAAGGTGAANAGTTCGAAAGGAGCGTTGTAGAGCTGCTGGCTGATGTCNCTGACCAGCAGATTCACAGAGCTGCCGAGCAGCGTGAGGGTNCCNCCGAGCACCGTTGAAAACGACAGCGGCAGCAGCACCCGCGAGGGGGAGATGCCGCGGCGGTGGCACCAGGTCTCCACAACTGGCAGCAGGGATGCCACGACCGGGGTATTGGGCACCACTCCCGACACCGGTGCAATCACGAAGGCCATGAGCGCGATGAGCCGGCGGGGACTGCGGATCCGTTCCGAGGCGATCAGCCCCCGGAGCCGGTCAAGTGCACCGCTTTTGAACAGGGCGGCTGACACGGGGAACAAGCCGAGCAGCGTGATCAGAGCTGGGCTCCCGAAGCCGATCAAGGCTTCATCCGGGCGCAACACACCGCTGGCCATCAGCAGCCCGACACTCAGCAGACCGGTGAGTTCCGGTGCGATGACACCGCTGATGAAGAGAACAACAGACAGCACCAGCACCGCCAGGGTGACCTGGGCCATGGGGTCCTGAATAGCGCTGATCAACTCGACCATTCAGGCGGGTTTGCGATCACACGGACGCTTGATTCTGCCCGTTCTGCCAGAGCTGGCCTTCCAGCCAATCGCGAAGTCCGCGTAAACCATCGCCGCGGACTGCCGAGAGGAAGAGGGCATCGGGTTCGATGGCTTGAATCTCATTCACCGCGTTGAGGGGACAGCGGTCGATTTGGTTGGCCACGACCCGACGCACAGCTGTGCTGTCCAGTGAGTCGAGAAGGTTGTGCACCGTTTCGAGGTGCGCGGACCAGTCTGGATCACCCAGATCGACCACTAGCAGAAGGATGTCGGCGGCCAGTGTCTCCTCCAAGGTGGCTCGAAAGGCCTCCACCAATGGATCCGGTAGGGCTCGGATAAAGCCGACCGTATCGGTGATCAGCAGGGTGTCTGGTGGCGCTCCCTCACGGGGAAATTCCAACCGGCGTGTGGTCGGGTCCAGGGTGGCGAACAGCTTGTCTTCTGCAACGACGCGATCGCTGGGACGACGTCCGCAGAGTGCATTCATCAGGCTGGATTTCCCTGCGTTGGTGTAACCGACCAAGGCGACCCGGGCCAGGTTGTCCCGTCGATGCCGAAGGCGCTCGCGATGCTCCCGCAACTGTTTGAGGTCTTGCATCAGTCGATCAATTCGGCGGCTGATCGCGCGGCGATCCTTCTCCAGTTGGGTTTCCCCTGGGCCCCGTGTGCCGATGCCTCCTCCTTGTCGCGACAGACTGCGGCCGCGACCAAGCAGGCGGGGCAAGCGGTAGCGCAGTTGAGCGAGCTCCACCTGCAAACGTCCTGCAGCACTGCCGGCACGTTGCGCAAAAATGTCCAGGATTAATTCGCTGCGGTCCATCACTGGACAATCCAGCAAGCGTTCGAGATTGCGGGACTGAACAGGGGTGAGTTCCCGGTCGGTGATCACCAGAGAGGCATCGCTGCGACGGGCTTCGACGGCTGCTTCTTCGAGTTTTCCTGTTCCCCAGAGTGTTTGGGGATTCTTCAGCCCAGGTCGTTGCCGAACCACCGCGACGGGCAGGGCTCCGGCACTGCGGACCAGTCCCTCCAGCTCGGCCAGTTCCCGAGTCCCGCGTTCGCTGTTGTCCTCGCTCAGCGTCAGCAGNAGGACCCGCTCTTCTCCTGTCCTGACTGGTGTTGGCTCTGCATGGGCTGGTCTTAGATCATCGAAATCGAGCGTGCAGAGCTCCTTTAAATCGTTCTCAGCAACGGTCTGCCAGCCAATGGCATCCTGGCGATCCGGTAACAGCAATCGTGCCGGGCGCTGGCCGTTCTTGGCACGGGTCTGGCACAAGCGCAGCCAGTTGGTTGGCTGCAGGTCGAGGGCGACGACCGCATCGTGGGGGTCTGGTTGCAGACGTTGCCGGCTAAGGGGGCAGCTGATCAACCGCCAGCCACCGGCCTGACGGCGCGGGGCCTGTGGCAAATGTTCAAGCAAACTCGCGGAACTGGTGAGTGGTCCNATCCAGAGCAATCGGCAGAGGCCACGGCCATCCAAGATCAGATGAAGGCTGTCTTTGAGTTCGAGGCTGAGATCGGCGAGCCGTTCGAGGGTGAGCAGGTCAGCACCGAACCGTTCGGGGTGTCGTCGATGGCTGAGNCGTTCGAGCTGGCGTTGTTGGCCTGGTCGTAGACCACGTGTTCGGCCACCGAGGTGCGCTTGTTTCAACGTCCCAGCAACCAGGCTCCCGCTGAGCGGAGGCCTAGGGATGCTCCTGGTAATCGGGTCAGATAGGTGGCCCGGCGGATCTGAAAGGCGATCGGTCCAGACAGTGTTAAGCCCATACCTGTCAGCGTGGCATCACCAAGGCCGAGGCTCAACATCTCGCCGCGGTCCACGAACTGAAACGGCTGTAAGGGGCCACCGTGGCGTTCGCTGGCCAGAGCGGTCGCGGCTGCTTCTCCCTGTTGCATCGCNACCTGCGCGGTGGCCGGCCAGCGTTCTTCGGAGCAGGTGCTGATGTCACCGATGGCGAAGACCGCTTCTTCNCCAATCAGCCGCAGGGTGGACTCAATGGACAGGCGTCCACGCTCGATGCGGGGACCCGGTTCGATCGGGATCGAGACGGCTTGGCTTCCGGCGGTCCAGATCAGGCCTTGATGACGAATGGCCGCACCTGGTTGCACCACGACTTGATCNTTCTGAACGTTCGTCACCGCGGTGTTGAGGTGCACCGTGATGTTGCGCCGTTCCAAAGCGACAACAGCCTGTTCACGGTTGAAGGCTGTGCTGTTCGGAAGAATCGTTCCACCCATCTCAATGAGATGCAGCGCCGCGGCACCATCGAGGAGGTCGGCGAGTTTGCAGGCCAGTTCAACTCCGGTCGCTCCGGCACCGACGATGACCATCGCGGCATCTGAACTGCGTTGCTTGAGTGCCTCGATGCGTTCGCGGAGGACCCGAACGTCGTGGTCATCGCGGAAGCTGAGGCTGTGGTCTCGTACCCCTGGGGTGCCGTAGTCGTTTCGTTCTGATCCGGCGGTGATCAATAGCTGGCGGAAGTGGAGTGTCAGGCCCGATGCCATGGTCAACGTCCGCTGTTGCGTGTTGACGCCGATAACGCTGTCTTTCAACCAACTCACGCCGAGGGATGCGGTGAGCTGGCTGAACCCCGGGGCGACTTCCCACGGTTGAAGTTCACCGCTGAGCAGTTCGTAGAGCAGTGGTTGAAANACAAAGCGTTCCCTGGGTTCGATCAGAACCACGGGAATGTCTGGATGACGATGACGCAGGGTTTGGATGGCGCTCATTCCACCGAAACCTCCGCCAATCACAACCGTGGCGTCGGTTGGCGCTGAAGCGCTGGTCATCCAACAANTTCGCGTTTCTGAAACCTTAGGAACGTTGTTGGGGAAGGCGACAGGGGAAGATGGNGNAATGACTGGGACGCCAGGTGGAATGGTTGGCACTGCCGTGACGACTGGTTCAGTGCCAGAGAACACGTTGTCGCCTGCCGACCTCGAGGAGGCGCGCCAGCGGCTCGAGGGGCTCACACCGCAAGAGCGTTTGGCTTGGGCCGTCGACCGTTTNGGNGGCCGTTTCGCTCTCACCACAAGCTTTGGAATTCAATCCTCTGTCTTGTTGCACATGCTCTCGGAACTGCCTGAAGGACAGTCGGTTCCGGTGATTTGGGTGGATACCGGCTATCTGCCACCTGAGACGTATCAATACGCGGAAACCCTGCAGCAGCAACTCAAGACTCGCTTGGTTGTGGCTCAGAGCTCGATCTCACCGGCCCGCATGGAAGCGTTGCATGGCCGTCTTTGGGAGACGGGTGAGGTTCGTGACCTGGAGGTGTATCTGCAGATNCGCAAGGTTGAGCCNCTTGAACAGATGTTGTCCGATCTGGATGTTCAGTGTTGGGGCAGTGGGGTGCGCCGCGGGCAGACCGAACACCGCAGGAACATGACCTGGTTGGATCCGATTCGCCAACGCTGGTCTTTGCGACCGTTGCTGAGCTGGACTCCGCGTGACGTGTTTTATTACATGCAAGAGCACGACTTGCCCCAGCATCCCCTGTTCGAACAGGGCTATTCCACCGTTGGTGACTGGCACTCGAGTGGCCCTGACGGTGCTGAACTCAGTGGACGCAGCACCCGTTTTGGAGGGTTAAAGCAGGAGTGCGGCATCCATGTTCCCCAAGAATCCGGCGAAGGAATGCTGGGAGAGGGCATCTGAGTGTGACGGCCTTCTCTCGGGCGCTGCTGATTGGCAACACCCGCTGGCATTGGGCTGAATGGGACGGAGCGCTTTGGCGGATGGACCATGCGNTACCCGAGCCTGATCGAATTGANGGCCCTCCCCTGCTTTGGGCTGCGGTTGGTTCNGTACCACCGGTGTTGCTCAACCCGAAGCATCACCGTTTGCAGTTGGCTGATGTTGGGCTGGATCAGGCTCCTGCTTGGCTCGGAATCGACCGCGCCTTGGCTGCGGCTGCNGCTTGGCGGCTCAGTTCGGGGATGGGCTTAGCCCTGGATCGTGGAGTTCTGGTTGCTGATGCCGGCACTGTTTTAAGCCTCACGCTGTTGGATGCCTCCGGTGCGTTTCTGGGGGGTCAGTTGGTGCCTGGCTTGCAATTGCAGCTCGCTGCGATGGGACAGGGCACCGTCGGTTTGCCCTGCCTCACTGGCTCCAGCGATCCAGGTATAGATCGGTTTCCGCAGGACACGGCCGCGGCAATGCGGCAGGGTGTGGCGTCGTCTNTGCTTGGCGTGGTTCGCCAAGCACTGGAGATATCCGGCGCTGAGCTTTGGCTCAGTGGAGGCGATGCTCCCGTGCTCGCCCACGCGCTCAAAGAACGATCGATCCCCTTTCACCATGATCCTGATTTGGTGCTCAAAGGCTTGGTCAACAGGTCTTGAGGCTCTAGGTCAGTCCAAACCAAGATCCTTGAGAAGATCGTCAGCCATGGTTGCTGATTTCACTTTGGTGTAGATGCGCTCGATCGAGCCGTCGGCAGCGATCACAAAGGTGTGGCGCATCATCCCCATATATTCTTTGCCCATNAATTTTTTGAGCCCGTAGCTGTCGTAACTCGCAGCTACCGGGCAAGGTTCAGCATCGGTGAGGAGCGTGAAAGGCAGCTCCTGCTTGCTGATGAAGCGGGTGTGGGAGGCGGCATTGTCTTTGCTGATGCCGAACACCAAGATGTTGTGTTCTTGAAAACGATCCCAGCGGTCGCGAAAATTGCAGGCTTCTTTGGTGCAGCCTGGAGTTGCATCCTTNGGATAGAAATACAGAACAACGCGTTGACCTTTCAGATCAGCAAGCTGGACAGAATCGCCGTCCTGATTGGGGAGAGTGAAATCCGGTGCAGGATCACCGACCTGAAGAGCCACAGTCGTCGTCAGCAGTGGAGAACGTCAGCGTAACGACGCGACTTTGGCTGGTGCCAGCGGAACGACCGTGTTGTGCAGAGGTCGTTCCGACGGCCCAAGAGTTGACGAGTTGGGCCAGTCTCCAAGGCCGACGCGCAGCGGAGGTTCGCTGGAGTCGGGGTTGGTTGCGGAGATGCCTTGCAGATCACTTTCGGGTTCCGGCTGAAGACCTTCCCCTGTTGGCTCCCCCTGGCCTTGCTCCATCCCTGGCACCCGGTTGGGGTTTTGTGAGCTTGAGCCACTGCATCGATGCCCTGGCAATCGGCTGGTCTGATCAGCCCATTGGGATTGACCTCGAACGTCTGGATCGTTCCTTGCCGGCCTGGCCGCTGGCCCAACGCTTTTTTTGTATGGAGGACCTGGAGGAACTGCAGGGTCTCGAGACCCATCCCCTTCGTCGGGCCGTNCTGCGCCAGTGGGTCGCTAAAGAGGCAGCCATTAAATGGAGCTGCGGCAGCCTCGCTCAGGATCTGCAGGCTTGGTCGTGCCCTTCAACTGCAGCCTTGGCTCATCATCAGGGTTGCGGTGTTCGTGTTCCGATTCAGCGCTACGAGCTAGGGGATTGGTGTCTGGCTGTTGCCGGGCCAAAGGCAAGACAGACCAGCGCCATCTGCCTAATTTGAGATATCAATTCAGGCGTCATGGCGCTCTCGGTCCCGAGACTTTTTGTTGTCGGCACAGCCGCCGTGGTCACGCTTACTGGCTTAGTTGGATTGCAGCAGGCCTCAGGGCATCGGTTGCTTGGCCAATCTCTTGAGCCTCTTGATGGCGAGGGTGACGCCTTGGATGGAGGGTTATCGACTCACTTGGCGAGGCGTGAGCTGACACTCGACCTACGCCNCGAATCGGAGCAGTTGATTCAGCAGTTCATTCGGGCCCAGATGACCAGTCATTACTGGGGGCAATTTGCAAGCTCGTTGACGGATCTCGGCTTGTCATCGGGTGAGTTGTTGGATGCTCGGGTGGAGTCCGATGCCCNGGAGACCCGGCTTTGGTTGTCCTCTCCTCAGGCCACCGAGGCCTACCTCGCGGTTGTTCAACGCGGCGGTGCTCGCTTGGCATCGCAGCGGTGCAAAGGCGATCCACACCAGCTCGGTCTGCCCTTCGACGGCGACTGCCCTAAGGGCTGGACGCGCTGGACGTTCTGAGTGCAAATGCTGATCCAGTGGTACGGATCGGACGTGAATGATGTGTCTCCTGGTNACTAGTCGCCATCGAGATACTTGTTGTCTACGGGAGTGCTGCAGACCGCGAGGCTGCAGCACTCCNNTAGACACTGTTGGNGGTTTTTCTCCNCGCNGCTAATTTCAAAANGACGTCCCTACCCGTAGTCGTCCGTGTTCAATCGTCTCGCCGCTGGCCTTCTCGCCGGCGCATCTGTTGCGGCCATCGCCGCTCCCGCTCAAGCCGGTACGGCTGAGCCTGTTCGCTCTAACTCTGGTGGAGCTAACTGGACGACGACTTCAATTGAGTTCAAAACATTTTTCGAGACCGGTGAAATCACCGATCGCGCTCTACAAGCTGCCGTTAATAACTCTGGTTGGACTGCCGAAGAGATTCGGTGGGGTATGACCAAGTTTTACGCCGTCGATGTCGTCGGTGTAGCTCGCTTCCTCTATTCCGAAGACGGCGTCAAGTTCCTGAAGGACCAGACCCGCTCATACTTCCCCTACTGGAAGATGAAGTCCACTGCAGTGGTCGCTCTGCGTTCCGCAATTATCGTGGATTCTGTAGACGGTTCAATTTCCTCTGCTGGCATTTTGGCCGAGCTTCCAGTTGCTTTCCGTCTTGCAAATATCTCCGGCAGCTACGACGGTATTCAGAATGTTTGTGCTCCTATGAATTGTGAGGGTGATGCTCAATGCACATCGCTGATGTCTTGGTACGTCTTCCTTCCCGCTTGCGTCCAGGTCAACTCCCAGCTGCCTGAGCCTGCTCCGCGTCAGACCTACACCCCTCCCGCTCGTCCCCTGTGGTGATCAGCCACAGGGACGGCACTTCACGGTGTTATCTGCTGTTGCCCCGGCTTTGCCGGGGCTTTTTTATTGGTCTGTTGATGCGCTTGGCCGGAAAGTCCCTTTCAACAATTGATGCTGCATGGGCAGGCGAAGGGGCTGATCACCCCGGCGTTTGAGTAANCGGNGCANGAGATCGATCGAGCCATCGTTNATGGNGNTGATCTGCTTNCGGTAGAGGGATCCCTCCTCCAGCCAGCGCTGCGCCAAGGCCTCACCGCCTGGCAACAGAAGTTGTTCCTGCCAGCTCGTCGTTTCGATCAGCCAGCCGCTGCTTTTGGGTGGTGTCAGTCGGCGTTGTTGAGCCTGCAGCAGCTGTTCTTCCTCATGCAGAACCGACTCAAGTTGTGAGCGTTCGTCTGCTCCATGCGCAGCAGGTTCTGAGAGCAGGGTGGTGGCAGGCCCCGTTGCGGCGTTACTGATCATCAGGCGCAACTGCGATCCCGGTTGACTCACTGCACTGAGTTGCTTGAACAGGCTGTCGCCCGTGAGCTCTGNAACGTCCGAGCTGGTNAGACGTCCACCGATCCAGTCGAATCGTTGGCTTGCAGGCAGTGTCTGCAGTTGTTCCAGTCCTCCATTCAGCAGCTCTGGCTGCTGAATCGGGTCCATTAATTCCAGTTGTGCGCGTAGGCGTTCTGCATCCTGTTCTTGGCTGAGCAACAGAGTGACGCCGCCATCCGGGGCTGATTTGAGTGGATCGATGGCCCAGAGCAGAGAGCGCACGCCGATCAGAAGCACGCGGTCATTGCGNTGCCATTNGACGCCTTGCCAAAGCCGTTGGCGCAGCTTGTCGAGTCGGTCTTCCCCTTGGCCGATCTGTCGTTGAATCCAGCGGTCCAGGCCGGGATCCTCCGGACCACTGCTGAGCAGGAGGGGTTGATCAGCGGACAGCTCAACGGCCGCTGCAAGCTGCGCGGCACGCCGTTCGCCCATGCGTTCGCGGCGCTGGCCCTCCCAGCCCAGGGTGCCGGGTTGCCAGAACACCTCACCTTGAAGGGCCGTGGGGAGATATTGCTGCTCGACCCAATGTTCGACGTAGGCATGGGGGTAGCGGTAGCCCACCCCATCTCCGAAGGCGGCACCGTCGCGATTGGCATCCCTCAGATGGCTTGGGACGTCCTGGCGGTTGGCCTCACGGACTGTTTTCAGGGCATCGAAGAAACCGAGCAAGCTGTTGCTTTTTTCGGCACCGGCCAAGTANAGGGCTGCCTGGGCTAAGGGNTACAACCCTTCCGGNAGTCCCACNCGCTCAAATGCCGCNGCACAGGCTTCAACGACCACCATGGCCTGTGGATCAGCCAGCCCAATGTCTTCACCAGCGGCGATCAGCATCCTCCGGAAGATGAAACGAGGGTTCTCGCCTGCTTCCACCATTCGAGCCAGCCAAAACAGTGCAGCATCTGCATCGGATCCCCTCAGCGACTTAATAAAGGCACTGATCGTGTCGTAGTGAGCGTCGCCGTGTTTGTCGTACAGAACGGCGCGCTGCTGAATCGACTCCTCGGCAATGGAGAGATCGATTTGCACGAGGCCATTGCCGTCGGCGCTGCTGCTTTCAACGGCGAGTTCAAGGGCATTGAGAAGACTGCGGGCGTCCCCGTTGGCCACATCCACGAGGTGAGCGGCTGCTTCGTCGGTGACCACAACAGAGCGATCTCCAAAGCCGCGCTCTGCATCCTTCAGCGTGCGTTGGAGCAGGNTGTGCAGGTCGTCGGGCTCGAGAGGAAGCAGCCTGAACAGCCTTGATCGGCTGACCAGNGCTTTGTTGACCTCGAAATAAGGGTTCTCCGTCGTCGCTCCGATCAGGGTGACGGTNCCGTTCTCCACCCAAGGCAGGAGTGCGTCCTGTTGGGCACTGTTGAAGCGATGCACCTCATCGATAAACAGGATGGTTCGCAGGCCATGACGTTCCAGCCGCTGGTGGGCGGCATCCACCTCCAGGCGCAGATCTTTGACTCCAGCCAGCACGGCATTCAATGAACTGAAATGGGCCCTGGTGTGGGTTGCAATGATCCTGGCCAGTGTTGTCTTGCCGAC
Source organism: Synechococcus sp. ARS1019 (assembly GCA_002690325.1). Classification (GTDB taxonomy): domain Bacteria; phylum Cyanobacteriota; class Cyanobacteriia; order PCC-6307; family Cyanobiaceae; genus Parasynechococcus. Next base: position 10,383 of record NZED01000041.1, on the reverse strand, counting down.
TCCCGGTGGGCCATGCAGGATCAGGTTGCCGACGCGATCGGCCTTGATGGCTCTTCGAAGNAGTCGTCCGTCAGCCAGGATTCCGCTTTGGCCCTCAAATTCTTCGAGGCTGCGCGGCCGCATGCGATCCGCCAGTGGGGCGTGGCGCTGGCGCATCTGCTCACCTTGATAGGCAAAGAGGTCTTGGCTCACAGAGGAGGTGGCAACAGCGTCAGAAGGATCGGAGGGACCTCAGCAGATGGCAACAGGGATGGTCCTGATCGATCATTTTTTAAAGGGCTTGTTGCACTNTTTCCTNACGTGTTCCNACAGGATCAGCTNCAGACNTCATAATGCCGACCAAAGCTTGAATTCAGTGCGTCATCCGCAGCGACTGCTCCTGTCCATCGCCGCCTTGATCACGGTCAGCTCCTGTGGACCAGACGCACCCAAACAGCNNCCACCGCCAAAGGTTCAAGCGGTGATGACAAAAATGGCGGAGTTCACTGAGGGCGTCGATACCGTCAGCACCCTCGAATCCACCAATCTGGTTGAGCTTCAGGCTCAATCCGGTGGCCGCATTCTTGAACTGAAGATCAGTCAGGGAGATGTCGTTGAACCCGGTCAATTGCTGGTTGTGCTCGATCAAGCGCAACAGCAGGCGCGTTTAGCTCAAGACAGAGCTAAGGCTGAAACCGCTAAGGCCAATTGGCAGCGCTATGCGTATTTGGCTGACAAGGGTGCTGCGTCTCAGCAGGATCTCGATCGTTATCGCACCCAGTACATCGCTGCTCAGGAAACGGTGAAGTCTGCTGAGGCAACCTTGAGCTACAGCAACTTGCGATCGCCCACCGCTGGGGTTGTCGCTGATGTCAAACCGCAAGTCGGAGACGTCATCCAGCAAGGCGAGGTTTTCACTCGACTCGTCCAAAACGACGAGTTGGAAGCACAGGTTGAGGTTCCTGCTGTGTTTGGCGAGCGCCTGGCGGTTGGTCAGCCGGTGCTCCTCAGTGCTCCTGGCAGTGGAAAGATCATCGCCAAGGGAACGGTCGATTCCATCGACCCCAGCATCAGCAAATCAACCCAGGGGCTGCTGGTGAAAGCCGTTTTCCCCAACACAGATGGGAAATTGCGCGACGGCCAACGCCTGCGCACCCGTGTTCAGGTGAAGGCCAAGCAGGAGCTCTCAGTGCCTTTCGCTGCGGTGACCCAAACCTCTGGTCAGAGCTTTGTGTTCCGACTCGGCACCTTTGAAGAGCTCAAGGCGAACCCGGGCAAAGCCGAATTGGAGAAGCTTGAAAAGGCCATTCAAGATGGCAAGCTCCCCGCCAATGCGTCCTTCGCGTTGCAGACCCCTGTCACCGTTGGTGAACTGGAAAACGACCGCTATCCGATCACCAAGGGACTGCAGCCGAATCAAAAGGTTGCCACCACGAACATCTTGAATCTGAAGCACGGCATGCCAGTGCAACCACAAGAAGCAGGAGCGGCTCAGTCCGCGAGCCCTGCTCAAGCGAACTGAGGTTGAACGATGTCTGCTTCTAATAATTTCATCACCAGGCCGGTCCTGAGCACGGTCTGCAGCCTCTTGATCGTGATCGTTGGCTTGATTGCGATCCCGATTCTTCCGATTGAAAACCTTCCCGACATCGCTCCACCAACGGTGAAGGTCCAGTCCACCTACGTGGGTGCTGACGCCGTTGCTGTTGAACAGGGTGTGACCTCTGTTCTTGAACAGCAGATCAACGGTGTGGAGAGCATGGACTTCATCACCTCCAACAGTTCATCGGATGGTGTGAGTTCGATTTCGGTGTCCTTTGACAGTGGAACCGATGGCGATATCAATCAGGTCAACGTTCAGAACAGGGTGTCTCTGGCTGAACCACAGCTTCCAGAGGAAGTTCGAAAGTCGGGGGTGACGGTTAACAAGGCCTCTAACTCGATCCTGCTTGTTTATAACTTCGTCAACGAAGATCCCTCAAAAACAGAATATTCCGTTGAAACAATTAGTGGTTATCTCGACAAGAACCTCACCGATAACGTCAAGCGTGTAAAGGGTGTTGGTGATGTTACTTACTTCGGTAACCGTAAAATCGCCTTCCGTCTCTGGTTGGACCCTGAGAAGTTAACCGCCAATAATCTCTCTGCAACGGACGTTGTTAATCAACTCCAAAGCCAGAATCGTTTGGTGCCCGCTGGAAAAATCGGTGGTTCTCCTGCTCCTGAGGGCCAGGAATTCACATTGACGGTCCAGCTCCAGGGTCGTCTCACAACAACACAGGAATTCGAGAACATTGTCCTGCGGACAACAGACGCCGGAGGTTTGATTCGCCTGAAAGATGTCGGTCGCGTTGAGCTGGGTGGCGAAACCTATGGCATTGATGCCATGGATCTCAACGGAACACCGTCTGTGGGAATCGCGATTTATCAGCTCACCGGCAGTAATGCCATCGAGGTCTCCAACGGTGTGAAGGATGTTCTGGCTGAGTTTGAACAAACCCTGCCGATTGGTCTCGGTGTTCAGAAGATCTACGACACCACCGATTTCATCAACCAGTCCATCAAAGGTGTCACCAACTCCCTGCGTGACGCCGTGATTTTGGTGGTGTTGATTCTGTTTCTGTTTCTGCAGAACTGGAAAGCCACCCTGGTTCCTGCCATTGCGATCCCAGTGGCTCTGATCGGCACCTTCGCGCTTGTGCTGGCCTTTGGTTTCTCCTTGAACCAGCTCACCTTGTTCGGCCTTGTGTTGGCCACGGGTTTGGTTGTGGACGATGCCATCACCGTTGTGGAAGACACCTCGGCCAAGAAGGACGAGGGGATGACATCGGTGCAAGCGGCCATGGAGACGATGGATGAGCTGTTTGGAGCCGTCATCGCCACCTCTCTCGTGAAGATGGCGGTGTTCCTGCCGGTGCTGTTTTTCCCGGGAGCCACAGGAACGATTTACAAGCAGTTTGCGGCCACGATCCTGTTTTCAATCGGGATCTCGACGTTTAACGCTCTGACCTTCTCGCCGATGTTGTCGGCGTTGTTGCTCTCCAGAGAAACCAAAGAACTCAGCCGTGAGCAATACGCCACGGCAGGCGTCATCCTCGGTTTCATCTATGGCTTGCTCAGCGCAGGCAATGGTGCGGCCGCGGCTTTGGTGCCAATGGTTGCTGGTGGTGTGATTGGTTTTGTGGTTTCGGCGATCACAAGCCGGTCTTTGCTCCTTCCCTTTGCTGCTGGCGGAGCAGCTGTCGGTCTGGTGATCACCGGAGTGATCTTCTCCAACCCAATCCCTGTTCTGCTCTTCACCGGAATCGGATTGGTGGTCGGTTGGTTTATTCCAGTTATTTTCTCCAATTTCAATCGCCTCTACAGCGGTTTTGAGACGCGCTACGCCTCAATCCTTGATGGAGTGATCAAGGCGCGCCCGATCGTGATGGCAGCCTTGGCCGGTGGCATTTTGCTCACTGCGTTTGCCTTTACAAAAATCCCTGGCGGTTTCGTTCCGATCGAAGACCAGGGTTATGCCATTGGTTTTGTTCAGGCACCGGATGGTGTTTCAAACGAAAAAACCTTGGCGATCAACCGCCAAGTGGCAGAAGTGCTGCGGACAGAAGAAGACATTGCTTCCGCTGCACTCTTTAGTGGTGCCAGCCTCGATGGCAACGCGCCTAACAAGGGCTTGTTCTTCATCGGGATGAATCACTGGGATGAACGCCCCGGGAAGGATCATTCCGTTGGGGCCATCGTGGAACGTCTCAACCAGAAGATGTACGGCTCCATTGATGCCGGTCGTGTCTTCGTGGTTGAGCCTCCTTCCATCCCTGGCTACGGCACCGGTGGCGGTTTTGAATTCCAGTTGCTCGACCAGAGCAGTGGTGTCTATTCCCTGAATGAGTTCTTTGGAACCGCCCAGCAGATCATGGGCTCCGGCAACGCCAATCCTGTTTTGAACAGGGTTTATTCCCTGTTCTCACCTCAAGCACCTCAATACAAAATTGATGTTGATCGGGACAAGATGGCGTCCCTCAATGTCGACTTTGGCTCGGCGATGTCGACGTTCAGCGTCAACTTCGGTGGTGCCTATGTCAACGACACGTTCCAGGAGGGCAAGGTTCGCCGGGTATATGTCCAGGCGGACGAGGTGAGTCGTGCCACACGGGAGCGACTCTCATCGATGTATGTGCCCAATAAACAAGGCCAGCAGGTTCCCCTCTCGGAATTCTTCACCGTGCGACCAACGGTTGGCCCGAGCGTGATCCCGCACTTCAACCTTTACCGCTCGATCAAAATCGAAGGCACGCCCAATGAAGGCAATAGTTCCGGTCAGGCCATCGGAGCGATGAAGCAGATCTTCACCCAGGGCAATTTCCAAGGCTTGGGCTTCGATTGGACAGGCATCTCCCGCGAGGAAGTGAAAGCCGGTTCTCTAGCCGTGGTGATCTTTGCCCTTGGCATCCTGGCGGTGTTCCTTGTTCTCTCCGCCCAATACGAGAGCTACACCGATCCGATCATCATCCTGTTGACCGTGCCAACGGCTCTGCTTGGTGCGTTGGTTTTCCTGGGTGCAGCCGGGCAGGTGTTGAACATCTACGCCCAGGTTGGTCTGGTGATGTTGATTGGTCTTGCAGGTGGCAACGCGATTCTCATCGTTGACCTTGCCAACCAAAAGATGGGTGAAGGGGCCTCGGCCATTGAGGCTGCAACGTTCTCTGCCAAGTCGCGACTTCGCCCGATCCTGATGACGGCGATTTCATCGCTCACTGGCTTCTTGCCATTGATGTTGGCCAGTGGTGCTGGTGCCCAGAGTCAGTCGTCTCTGGGTCTGGTTGTCTTTGGCGGACTGCTTGTGGCGACGTTCCTGTCCACACTCGTTGTCCCCGTCTTTTATGTCGTGATGAAGTCACTCCTGGGAGAAGCCGAAGGCAAGCAACCCGCTGAATCCACGGCGCAACCTGGCTAATGGCGATCCACAAACCTGAAGTTGATCAAAGCAAGTCTTTCAGCGGCATGCGTGTGCTGATCGCTGTTGCAGTCGGTTGCGCTATGGCAGCTTCCGTCGCCTTTTTTCTCAAGGTGCTGATCGATAACAGCCCTGCTGAGATCGATGTCCGTCGTCTCCGGCTCTTTTACCTGATGGTGATTACATCCGGTGGCATTAGTGGATTGGCGATTGAAACGATGCGGCAACTGCAGGAACAGGCGACCGATCCTCGGTATCGAGCAACCAATCCCTACCGAGGACGTTTACGTCGCTGATCAAACTGGCAGTGGATTGACTTTTGCGTGTGACTTGAGTCGTCAGCCTTAAAAGTATTTCCGTAAGACAGCAGGAATCTCTAAGTCCTCTGGTGAGTTGCACTGGCTTGCTAATTCAGCAAGCTTTGCGAGAGCAACTGATTCCTCTGGAAGGGCAAGGCTGCATTCGCAGACATTCTCTGGGTGACGAGGAAACCGATTCCCTAAATAAAAGGGTGATCGTTCCCAATCACGAGACATCAGCTGCTCCAGCTTGAGCTCAATCGCTTCCCCCCAACTGTTCCAAGGATGCTCAATATCAGTGAAACGCTTGTCAGAACATGGAATCTTGAGGATGTCGGCCGCTCGACACATGTGCCTGAACCACCAACCTGACCAATTCTTCTCCATGACGTGAGCAGCGATCTCATGCGGATCACAAACGCCAGTTGTGATGTGCCAAGGCGCTGGTTTGGGATGAGCAATACGTGCTGATTTTTCGAGGATCGTTAAGCCCCGTGGCAAGGCCATTTTGAAAAAGGCTCGTTTCCGCTTTGAACAGGTCCCATCCAGTGCCACGTCTTCCGTCACAGACCAAGGGGTCCAATCCAACTGGCTTTCGGTTGTACCGATGCCATCAGGACGAAATTCAGTGCCCATCAGAATCCAAATAGCAATACGGATCGCAAAGGCGCAAGACTTAAACGTTGACGCTCGGTATTGATGACCTGAAGCCGCTGTTGAAGTAACTCACGCCAAGCCTGCAGTTGTGTTGACCTGCATTTCTCACCCTCTACAAAGTTCTTGGAACGTTGAAGACAGCTCCGCGTCGACTCGAGCAATGCAAGTCGTTCGTCGTAGGTGCTCATTATCCAACTACGACGAGTTAAGAAGAGCTGCTGCTTTTGGTTGTCCGTCAGCTTGGCCTCTTCTCGTCGACGTTTTTCAATGCGCTGTTCTAACCGTTGTTGAAATCGGCGTTCAAACAATGATTGTGCTTGAACGTCGTTTGGATGGAGTGTGATAGTTGAAAGAGTAATGCAGGGAATGAAGAAGATTCGAAGCATGCAAGCGGACCAGATTGCTTGATCCGATGGGCTTCCTGCTTTGCTGCTTCTGTTCTTGGCAGATTGTGATTGCATCGTTCAGTAAGCCGCAAGTAAGGCGGGTCGAGGTTGTTCGGTTGGCTTGAATCGTCCTCAGACCCGCCTTGACGGGGATGTTTCCTTTAGAGGTTGCTAATCAGGTGAGTCCTGCAGGGTTTGCAATGGTGGTCCCTGCCAATAACGAGCCATTGTTGCTTAGCAAGGATGCAACGATTGGATTTGAATCTGCATCTTGTATTCGGCCTAAAAGCCCATTGCGGAGTGCAAGCGTTTTTTGATCTTCTGGAAGTGAAGAGTAGTCGTCAATGAAAGTTTTTGCATTCTCGCGTCTGCTGGAAATCATGGCTCGGGCTTTTGTTTTGATGTCTTCTGGTGACACTGGTGTTGTTTCATTCGTCTTGAAAGAAATGATTTTGTCGGAAAATTTTCCTTTTAGCCCTTCAGGCCTGCCAATGTCTTGGATGCTGCTTGAAAGCTTATTGCGGAGTGCGGTTGTTCTCTGATCTTCTGGAAGTGAAGAGTGCTCGTCAATGAAGGCTTTTGCATTCTCTCGTTTGTTGGAAATTACGTCTCGAGCTTTTGTTTTGAGCTCTTCCAGCGCCTCTGGAGTTATTGTCTTGGGCTGGAAATTCTCAACGAAGGTGGATTGAAATGCATCTATTTGATCTGAATCGAAGCCCAGAGATGCTCTTTCTCGTAATGCAGTACGAAATTTGCGCAGCAAGCGGCGTTGATTGAATGGCCGATCTGTCTGGAGCTCGGATCTGCTGATAAATTCAGCAAAAGATTGTGCTGTCATTAAAAGACAGCCTCAGGTGAGGCTGAAATAAGTTTGGAGAGATTGAATATCTTCAGACTCGCCTTAGCGATCAGACCCGCCGCAGCGGGGAAGGCTCTTCAGATGCTTACGACTATAGGTGCGTCGTGAAAAGCTGCCAACCTGCCATCCAGTTGTGCATTTATTGCTTAGAAGTCCTTGGGGACATTGCGTGGGTCATGAGGCCTTAAATACATGATTACCCCATGAATGCCATGAAAAAAGCCACCTCGAAGGTGGCTTTGCTGGTTGTGAATGGCTCGGTTTTCAGGTGATCACGGTGGGCTTCGCCATCCCGGTGCGCTCCTTGATTTCGGCTAACGCATTAATGCCTTGAATCATGTCGGCCAAGGCGATCTGGGGATCCTGGTTGAGATCGCCGCTGGTGGGCACGTAGCTCTCGAGATAAACCCGAATCGTGGCGCCCTTGGTGCCGGTGCCCGAAAGGCGTACGACAACACGGCTGCCATCTTCGAGAAGAATGCGGAGGCCTTGCCCTTTGGTCACCGATTGATCGATCGGATCGGTGTAGCTGAAGTTGTCGGCTCCGCTGACACTGCGGCCTGCGAAGGACTGGCCGATCAATCCAGGCAGCATGCCTTCAAGACGGTCGTAGAGGCCATGGGCGGCGTCACTGGCGACAGCCTCGTAGTCGTGACGTGAGTAGTAGTGGCGTCCGAAGCGCGCCCAGTGTTGGCTCATGACTTCGGAGACGCTGCTGCGGCGTTCGGCCAGGATTTGCAGCCAGAACAGCACCGCCCAGAGACCATCCTTTTCACGGACGTGGTTGCTGCCGGTGCCGAAGCTCTCCTCTCCGCAGAGAGTGATCTCACCGGCATCCAGCAGGTTTCCGAAGAATTTCCAGCCCGTCGGGGTCTCGTAGCAGTTGATCCCCAGCTCTTTGGCCACCACATCCACCGCCGCGCTGGTGGGCATGGAGCGGGCCACCCCTGCCAGTCCTCCGGCGTAGGCCGGTGCCACGGTGGCGTTCGCCGTCAACACCGCCAGGCTGTCGCTGGGGTTCACGAAGCAACGTTGCCCCAGGATCATGTTGCGATCCCCATCGCCATCGCAGGCCGCCCCAAAGCGGTAGTCGTCCCCCTGCAGCAACAGTTCGGCGAGATCGTGGGCGTAGGTCAGGTTGGGATCGGGGTGACCGTTGCCGAAGTCCTCGAGTGGGACACCGTTGCGGACACTGCCAGCGGGTGCTCCCAGCAAACCTTCCAGGATGCGTTTGGCGTAGGGCCCGGTGACCGCGTGCATGGCATCGAAAGCCAGGGGGAAGTCGCCACGGATCAGGTCACTGATGCGATCGAAATCGAACAGCTGCTGCATCAACGCCACGAAGTCGTCGACACCATCAATGACCTCCACTTGCATCGCCCCGATGCTGTGGGAGCCAGGCGCGTCGAGTGGAATCGCCGGAGTATCAACAATGGAGTACTGCTCCAGGCTGGTGGTGCACTCATAGACCGCATCGGTAAATGAGGCCGGGGTTGGGCCACCATTGGCACCATTCACCTTGACGCCGAAGTCCCCATCCGGGCCGCCGGGGTTGTGGCTGGCGGAAAGGATGATGCCGCCGATGGCCTGATGCTTGCGGATCAGATTGGAGGCAGCAGGGGTGGAGAGAATTCCATCGGTTGCCACCACCACCTTGCTCAGCCCGTGGGCTGCACCCATGCGCAGGATGACGTCGATGGCACGGCGGTTGCCGTAACGGCCGTCGCCTCCCAGAACGAGGGTCCCTCCTTCGACGCCCGGGAGGATGCGGAACACCGCCTCAACGAAACTTTCCAGGTAATGAGGTTGCTCGAACTGCTGGCTGCTTTTGCGCAGTCCGGATGTGCCTGGCTTCTGGTCTGTGAATGGTGTGTCCAGACGGACCTGGCGTTGGGTCGGTTCCGCGGAGGCCGAACGGGTCATCAAGACGGATGGGGCTCTTTGCGGAACGTAAACACGGGATGGCTGTGTTCAGGTGCGTGGCACGACCAGTTCTCATCGTTACTGCGATCGTCTGAAGGTTTTTAGGTCGCATGCGCCGCCTCATTCCCTCGTTGGTCTGCTCCGGCCTCTCTCTCTGCGCTTTGACCTGGGCTCCGCAGGGGCAGGCCGCAGCGGACAGCTGGCGACGGGCGGTTCCCTATCCGCAGGCCTCCAGCGAGACAAAAGCAGCCGCTGTTGCGGTGATTAACGGTGCCGGATCTGAAGAATGTCTGCGCGGAAAGCTCTCCAATGCCTTGTTGCAGCTATCCAATAGTTGTGACGTGAACGGTCAATCCACATCTGCTTGTGAGTTGGCTGGCCGATTGTCTGGCCAGGACGGTGAACTCAGTGTTGGAGAGATGCTCTCCACCTCTCGGTCACTGCTTTTGATGCTGGAGGGCGACACGTCATCCCCTGACTGAACTCTGCTTTGTGTTGATGGACATTTCTCATCCGAGTTCCAAAGCTCTCAACGAAGAGCAGCAAACCTTGCTTTCCGAGTTCCGCTCCAAGGTTGAGTCACGAGTGACCAGCCATGGACTGACCTCGGCTGATGTTCAAAGCTTTGTGGACGAGATCAAACGTCATCCCGAGGTGAGTGGAGCGCTGATGGATGAGATCCGCTCAGAGTTGGCCCGGCTTACCCCCGGTCAGCGCTTTAGCTTCGATTTCGATTGAAGAAATTAGGCCCTGTTTTTGCTCACGATTGTTGAGCGGGGCTGCCAGGGCCAGGCTTCAGTTTTTTCTTGACCGGTTCAGCACACACCGTGGAGAGACGCCGGGCGGGTTTGTCGATGGCATCCCGCCGCCGAAAGTCGTTGTTTGAAGCCACCTTGGCTTGCTCGATCAGGTTCCAAACCACGTCTTTGCACAACCCAGGCAGCCGTGGATGATCCATCAACGGATCTGCCAAGGCACGGGTTTGATCACAGCTTTGTGCACTGTTTTCAAGGGAGCAGTTGTAGGCGGCTCGCTGGATCGCTCTGAGCTGATCCTTGCCGGGCCAGGCCACATAACGCTCTGCGGCAATAGCAGGAAGTGCCAATGCGCAGAGCAGGAGGGTGCTCGTGAGGAGAGGTCGAGTCATGAGCGCCATTCTGGCGCGGATCAGAGAAAGCTCAAATTGCTTTCACTCAGGTCAGGAGCACCTTTGAGGATGGCAATGATGCCGCCATCGCCAAAGCCTTTGTCTGCTCCATTTTCGTTGAAGTAGAGCCCACCCTTTTTTTCGTCGTAAAGGAAGTCGAAGTCTTGCTTGGCAAGCTT
>NZED01000015.1 GCA_002690325.1 Synechococcus sp. ARS1019 | reverse complement strand
CTAGAACTCACGCACATCCTTTCGAGCATGACAGGATTGTGCGAGGATTTTTGTTCGGTTAAGACCGATGCTGGCCGCTTAATCGGGGATGCAACAATTAGACGCGGGCTTGAGAATGGGTTTCTAAGCATCAAGTCCAACAAGCCATTGTTTGTATGCAGTCAAACATTTTCTGGACAGTCGACTACTTTCAGCGCACTGAGCGACGATCCAAACCNTCCAACGCACAAGCTCCACAATTACAGCAACGACCTATCTCTCATTGCCACGAAAGCACTNACANGNTTTTCAAACAAGCTTGGCTTTTGCTTCTTTCACTTACCAGCCAACTTCAGGCTGCTCACATACCACTGCAGCAGCAAGACCATCAACAGGAAGCTAACCGACGACGAGACAAACTTTCGCTCAATAGCAAATATCTCCAATACAATCNTTCCATCAACGACAGCATTAGATCAATTTCGAAAAATAGCCAAGGAAGCCCTAAATCTGAGCAATAAGAGCGTCCAAGCAGAACCGGAATCACTCGAACACCATCAAGAAAATATTCAACAAGCAATCTCGGAATGCTTCAAAACNNCTGAGATTTTCGACACAGTGCCACTCAGGATGATCCAGAGGCATGAATTGTGCAAAGACCTGGTGGCANGGGGTTATGCCAATGCCGACAAAGTTCAATCCCTCCAAGACGTCATCCGACAATTGCACACCTCACGGGCTTTCCTCGCGCAGGGATGCAAAGAAGCCCTCGGGATTGGCCCCATGGAGGTGCTTCGATTTANCCGACTGGAACATATCCATTTGGCATTGCGAGACTCATCGATTCGAAAGAAGCTNAATCTCACGAGCGTTGAGGANATCAGGGAGCATTACGGCTTTATCAGTCGCGGCAATTTCGCCAGCACCTACAAGACTTTTTTTGGAGAAAGTCCAAACCACACACTCACACAATCNAGGCAACTGGATTCAGAACAACAACCATTGTCTCAATCCACTGCAGACTCCATCACCTCACCAAAACTGACGCGCACACGTTGACGGAATGCGGCAACATCCAAACGCTGGGTCAATGCAGCAGCAGCGAGAAAACAAACCATCTGCAAGGCGAACACACCGCTGTAAGCCCCGAACGGGTCGCCACCGTTCAGGGTTTTCAACAGCGTTAACAGACCACCACCACTAATTGTGGCCAGTCCACAGGAGTAAGCATATCCAGCACCCCAAATTCCGAGAAGAAACCCAGTCTGCCCTGGCTGCACAAAATTGAACATCAAAGTCAGGCAGGCATTCATACAGACNCCAAGAGAGAATCCAAACAAGGTGACAGACACCCGCAACAGACCGAGCGACTGCATCGGTGCCGCCAACAACAACAGNGCCAAGGCAATCACAGCCAAAACAGCCCCAAACTGAGCCGCTCGAATATTGCCAATCCGTTCAATCAACTGAAAGCCACTGAGAACCATCCCAACGAAAAAACCAATCGCCAACGATGCATTCAGGGCGGTGGTTGCGCAAACACTCATGCCAAAAACAGCAGCGCCATAGGNCTCGAGCACAGCGTCGTTCAGAAACATGCTGAANGTAAACAGACACAACACCGCCATAAAACGTCCGGCCTGAGGGATGGAACTCAGCAGGCGAAGCAACTGCCTCGGGTTCGAACGTTGAGGAAGATCCTGCTCACTTGGCAGAGCACAAATCGGCACAGAGCTTCGTCGCTCCACACCCAACACCGAACCAAGACCCAGACCAAACAACAGCAGTGGAGCCACCAGGCTTAAGCGATCCAAACCGGCCCACACCGAAGCGCGGCTGGCGCCCGCTTCGCAGGCACTGCCAAACACCTGATTCACCAAAACAGTGCCGAGCAGAACGCCCAANAGACGCATCGCCCANACAACAGACAACACCTTGGGCCTCTCNTGCTCCGAGGTGCGATCGGCCACCAAGGCCGAAAAGGCCGTGCCGCCAGCGGCGATCGCCGTACCCACCGCAGCGAAAATCACCACCAANCCCACCAACCAGGGAGCGCTTGCCGAAAGGCCCCCAAGCTCCATCGCGCTCGCCAGTTGAAGCACCACACGAATCGCGATCAACAGCAGCACAGCCACGGCCAGAGAGCTGGTCACGATGAAGGGCGTTCGCCGAAGCCTGCTCGACGAAATTNGGTCGGAGCGATGACCGAACCAGATCCGNGTAAACCCCATCAGCTGCTGAGCACCAATCGCCAGCGCCGCAAGCGCAGCCGGCAGTTGAATTTCTTCGATCAACAGACGGTTGAAGAGCCCGAGGATCAAAACTGAGAGGATCCCGAAACTGAGCTGAAACAGGCCGAGCTGCAAGCCGAGCCTTAATGGCCGAAACAAAAGAGATCAGGACCTAGCACGTTCATTATCTCCCAATGAGCCGAAAAGTCTGCGTTTTGCCTATGAATCTGCTTGCTTCAAATCCCTNAGCCGCTCATCGACGGAAGCCAAGAGCTGGATCGCGAACATTGGTGATTCCTGCACCGCAAATAAGAATTTGTCGCGGTTCATTTCAATCAATCTGCAATCCTCCATCGCGGTCGCCGTGCCCAGACGCTTGTGACCATCCATCACCAGTGCACCTGAACCGAAGACATGACCTTGGGGAATGTCCTCATGCCCCTCCTGACCNANATCATCGATCCAAGTCAGACGAATCGAGCCTTCGAGAATTCCATACATCGATTCACCAACATCGCCAGCTTGGAAGAGAACCTCACCGGATTGAAGTGCCATGACTTCGCCCTGACTGGCCAAAGAGCGCATCGTGTCCAGGGCGAGCATGGTTGATTCAGCCTCAACAGCGATCAGGATCCCGCAGCGGCCAACGACAGCGTGGCTCCGAACCCCAGCCGCACATCCTCCTGCGTCAGACGACCATCNTGATCCTGATCAAGGGCATCAAACACCGCATCGCTGCCCAGCCATTCATCACGGGTGATGCAACCATCACCGTTGAAATCGTTCAGCAGAAAAATCTCCTGAACGGCATGGCCGAAAGCCGAGCCTCCCTCCAGTTCGGCCAAGCGATGCCCCAGTTGTTGCTCAAGGGTCTCAATCGCTTTGCTGAAACCTTTAATCCCTTCACTNAGCTTGTCGGAGGCCATCCGATCAACCGCCATCATCTCGTCAAACGTCTGACGATCCACATGCAGCTCCGCCTCCGTGGCACCTGGAGTTGAGCCATCAAGCTTCCGCGTCAGAGGCTGATCGCTGCTGCGGAGCTGATCGAGCAGCTTGGGGGAAATGGTGAGCAAGTCGCAACCCGCCANTTCAACNATTTCATCGATGTTGCGGAAACTGGCACCCATCACTTCAGTACTGAAGCCATAGGTTTTGTAGTAGTTGAAGATCTTGCTGACTGACAACACACCAGGATCTTCTGCACCCGGATACGAATCGCGACCTGTTTCAGCCTTATACCAATCAAGGATCCGGCCAACAAACGGTGAAATCAGCGTGACNCCAGCTTCTGCACACGCCACCGCNTGGCCAAAGCCAAATAGCAACGTCAAGTTGCAATGAATGCCTTCCTTCTCAAGAACTTCTGCTGCCTTAANTCCTTCCCAGGTGGAGGCAATCTTGATCAGAACACGATCGTTACTAATTCCAGCATCATTATAAAGACGGATCAGTTTCCGACCTTTTTCAATCGTTCCGTCAGTGTCGTAGCTCAAGCGAGCATCCACTTCCGTTGACACTCGGCCAGGCACAATTTTGAGGATTTCCTTNCCGAAGATCACACTGATTTCATCCAAGGCCTCGCGAACAATTTCTTCCACTGGTGCATTCTCACCAATCAGCCGTCGCGAGGCTCTCAGGGCCTCATCGATCAAGCTTTGGTAGGCAGGAATTTGAGCCGCGGCAAGAATCAATGAGGGATTGGTCGTGGCATCCCTCGGTGTGAATTTACGGATAGCTTCAAGATCACCGGTATCAGCAACGACAACCGTCATTTGCGACAACTGGTCGAGAAGGTTGGCCATCGTTCCTATCCACTCTTTTGGTTAAAACGTAGCCACTTTTAGGCGCGTCGCTCAGCTGTGATCCGGTTTGTTTAATTCCTCTGGCTTTGATGGTCGGATTTTTTCCACAACCAACAATCCATCGATGATCTGTTTGGCTACGGGAACCGCCACCGTTGAGCCATAGGCATGCTCACCTTGCGGTTCATCAACAACAACCAGAACCACGTAGCGCGGATCCTCAATCGGCAACGTCGCCACAAAGCTGCAGATTTTGGCGCCAGGCAGATAAATCCCATTCAGGGCCTTCTGAGCGGTGCCGGTCTTGCCGCCAATGCGATAACCAGGCGTCTTCACGCCTTGGCCACTGCCCTCGTTCACCACAGATTCCATCCACGCCAACACCGTGCGCGTCACCGATGGCTGGAGCAATGGCTGACCGGTCGGCGGCGCCGATGGGGCGAGAGCATCGCCAGACCGAAAGCCTCGGGTGATGTGGGGACTCACCATGCGGCCGCCATTGGCGAGCATCCCGTGCAACTGAACCAACTTCACTGGAGTGAGCGAAAAGCCCTGACCAAAAGCTGTGGTGGCCGGTTCGATCGGTTGGGTCACGAAGGCTTCGCGGGTCTTCAACTGCCCTGCCACTGCGCCCGGAAGATCGGTATCCGGACGCATCGCAATACCGAGACGTTCCATCCAATCCCAATAGACCCCATCCGGCAGCGAGCGCATCGCCTGAACCATGCCGACATTGCTGGAGACCTGAAGAACCTTGGCGAAGCCAATCAGCCCATTCGCCTTGCGGTCGTGGTTGTTGATCGGCCACCCTCCGATTTCCAGCTGGCCAATGTCATTCACGCGGTCCTCTGGCTGAATCACCTCCTCCTGAAGGGCCAGGGCAAGGTTGATGGGTTTGAAGGTTGAGCCCGGCTCGTAGAGATCCTGAACAGACCACTCGCGAAAGCGACCCGGATTGAANGCCCAATAACGGTTGGGGTCATACGTCGGTGTTGACGCCAGCACCAGCAGTTCGCCGTTGCGGACATCCATCACGATGGCGGCAGCCTTCTTCGCTTTCCAGGTCGCGACTTGCTCGGCCAGTGCCTTCGCGGCCAATTCTTGCAAGCGCGAATCCAGCGTCAGCTGAAGCCGAAGGTCGTCGCCATAAAAAGCGCCGGGTTCCAAGGCATCCGGCAGAGGCGTGCCATCGGCGCCTCTCCGCAAACTGCGCGCAACCTCATGACGTTGCAAATCGCTGTGGCGGCTCTGCTCCAGCCCAGCCTGGGGAACACGTTCTGTGTTCAGNAATCCAACGACATTGGCGAACAACNTTCCCTGCGGNTACACCCGCTGCGGATAGGCCTCAAGATCAAGCCCGCTTACACCCAATCTGCGGATCGTTGCCGCCGTTTCTGGATCCAANCCTTCGCGCAACTTCACCCCGGACCGCTGCTCACCCATCACCTCAAGCAAGGCATCCGCAGACGTTGCAAGGGGCTCGGCCAATAACTCAGCCACATCACTGGCCGGGCGAATCGCCGTCGGATCGTCGCCGGGCAAATTGAAGTAGCGGGGATGGGCCCAAAGCCGGTAATGCTTCTCATCAAGGGCCACCAAACGGCCCGTTCGGTCGACGATCGGTCGCCGTCGCCCAAGAGGTTGTGATTTCTGAGTTTGGAGTTGACGCGCTCGGTTTTCGAGGGCCTGGGTTTGCACCAGCTGCAACCAAGCCATCCTGCCCATCAAACCGATCAAGCCGGCACAAAGGATCAGGAAAATCATCCAAAGACGCCGATCAGGCACCTTCTCCAGCGCCACCACCCTGGACCTTGGTCGTCTGACCTGCCGCGCCATCAGTAGCCAGTCCGGATCGGCTTTTGCAGAAGGTCCTGCATGGCATCGAGAAGATCAGGTTCAGCCTTTGGGGCTTGNGAAACCGTGGGGCGTTCGAGATGAATCAGATTCGATGCCTTCGTCGGCACCAAGCGTTGCGGTTGCGACGTTCCACGAAGTGCATGCTGTTCCAGCAGAGCCGTGGATTCCGTCAAGCGCTGGGCGAGGGTTCGTGTGGTCTCGAGCTGGTTAAAGGCAACAGTCCAGCGATGCTGCCAATGCAAGGTGAGCCCAGCCACAACAGCTGTTGCCGTGATCACAGCGAGCAAGGTGCCATCGGCAACACGATGAAAGCTCCCAAGTAGAGGAGATCGTCGTGCTACCCGAGCCGAAGACATTGAGCCTTGGATCAGGTCGAGGGTTCTCCCGGACGGACGATGTTCCGGAGCCGCTACCACCGTTGAGCCGTCAAATGGTTCAGTGAACCACCCGTAAGACGGGCCTGCAAGCGTTACAGCAGAAGCAAGTTGGCAAAAGTGACGGCATTCCAAACGGCATGCATCAGCACACAGGGCAACAGGCGTCCACTGCGCAATCGCANAAGAGCAAGACCGGTGCCGAGCACCGTCAATGGAATCAATTCNCCGATGCTGATGTGGGCCATTGCAAACAGCAGGCCATTCAGCAGTGCCCCTGCAGTGAAGCCCACGCGACGGGCCAACACCGGCAGCAGAACTCCACGGAAAATCACCTCTTCAAACAGCGGAGCCAGAACAACAGCCGTGAGCGACAACAAGATCAAGGCCAAGGGGTCCCGACTCAGCAACACCAGCTCCAGCAGTGGATTGCTGCCGCCGGGATCACCAAAGACTTTGACCAGCAACCATCCAGCAAGCATCACCACCGGAGTGATCATCAGCCAACCACTGAGGGCTTGGCGAATGGCAGACACAACGGGCTGAATCCTCCATTGCAACCAGCCATCAACCGGGCGGTCATCACGCCTCAACGCCGTCAATTGACGGCGAAGAATCAGCAGGGATGGCAACGCCATCAATGCATACGTGAAGACCACGGAAACCCCTTCGCGTCGTGGGCTGGTCAACGCCTCAGGCAACGCCAGGAGCAACGGCTGGGCGATCAGCGGCACAGCGATCGAGCTGACCACGACAAAGCCACCAGCAACCAACAGCGCCATATCGATCAGCGTGAGCGCTGGACCTTGCAGAGGAGGGGCTTCGGGAAGTCGCCGCCGCAGCCCCTGATATCCCTTGACCAACAGCAGGATCAAACCCAGGCCNGCTGTCAGCAGAGGAAGCAGTGCACTAATCAGCAAACGCAGCAGAGCTTGGGAGGAGGCAGCCGCATTGATGCAGNCCAAAGGATCGGTCGCAGACACCTCACACACCAGCTGGTCGAGCAGAGGATCAGCCACCTCAACTGAAATGGTGTCGCCCTCGGGCGCAAGCTCACCCCGCAACAAGCCCAGCAACCGGTTCTGGCGAGGGCTTCGCTGTTCCTCTGAACTGGCCTCAAGTGCCTTGAGCAACGTTGTTCTTGGATCCGGAGTTGCCAACAGCGGCCTGAGTGAAGCAGGCATGGCCGGTTCAGCCAGCACCGTTAATTCCTGCTGTTGAAGAGTCAGGACAGGCGCTACGGATTTACGGCTGAGGCTGTCTGACAGACCCATCAGCCAAATCAACCCCGCTAGCAANAGCNATAAAAGGGCCAGTGGCGCTTTCCACTGGGTGAAGACACTGGACGACACCGTGGTGGATCAACTGGGACTGATTGTGACCCGAAGAGGCCGTCCCCATACGATGACCGCGCCCCGACTCAGCACGGTGACCCTCCGTCTTCTCCTGGTCCGCCACGGTCTCAGCAGCTTCAACCAGGAACGGCGAATCCAGGGACGCGATGACCTGTCCAACCTGACCGACATCGGCCACGACCAGGCCCGTCGCCTTGGACAGAGCTTGGCGGAGGTGCCATTGGATGCGATCTACAGCTCACGGCTGTCCAGAGCAGCGTCCACCACTGCCTCCTTACTGGACGGACGAGGGGGATCGGCCCCGAAAACGGTTTTCGACGACGGGCTCCTGGAGGTGGATCTCGAGCCTTGGAGTGGTCTCNGCATTGATGAGCTGCAGCGCGANCATGCGGATCAATACGCGATCTGGAAACGTCGTCCCCTTGATCTGGAGCTCAANCGAAAAGACGGGCAGACCTATCGCCCCCTCGGGGACTTGATGGAGCAAGCCCGTGCCTTCATCAACGCACTGCTGAAGATGCACCCTGTCGAGGGCAATGACACCGTGCTGGTGGTAGCCCACAACGCCATCCTGCGCTGTCTGATGCTTGTTCTGCTCGATGAACCTGAGCATGGCTTTCGCCGACTGCGCGTCGACAACACCTCGCTATCNGTCTTCAATCTCCGCCCGGGACAAAGCGCGCCTCAGGTTCAGATCGAATGCCTCAACAGCACCACACACCTGCAACCTCTCCCCCAAAAAGGGGATGGAGCGCGCTTGATTCTTGTGCGTCATGGTGAAACCAACTGGAATAANGAAGGTCGATTTCAAGGTCAAATCGACATCCCTCTCAACGAGAACGGCAAGGGACAGGCTGCAGCGGCTCGCGATTTTCTCCGCGACATTCCGATCAACAAGGCCTGGAGCAGCACACTGTCGCGTCCGACGGAAACCGCTCAGATCATCTTGGAGGCCCATCCTGAGGTGACGCTCCAGCAGACCGATGGTCTTGTCGAAATCGGTCATGGGTTATGGGAAGGCAAGCTCGAAGCCGAAATCAATGCCGGTTGGTCTGAGCTCCTCAAGACCTGGAAAGTCGCACCGGAAACAGTCCAGATGCCGGAAGGAGAAACCATCCAGGACGTCTGGGCGCGGTCTGTTCAGAGCTGGGCGGAGATCGCCAAGGGCCTCAACCCCTCAGATACGGCTTTGGTGGTCGCCCACGATGCGGTGAACAAGACCATTCTCTGTGACTTNCTTGGCCTCACACCGGCTGATATCTGGGCGGTGAAACAGGGCAATGGCGGCGTGACCGTGGTCGACATCCCCACCAATCCGAGCCAGCCTGCTGTGGTGACTTGCCTCAANCTCACCTCCCATTTCGGAAGCGTGATCGACCGCACGGCTGCAGGCGCTCTCTGACGTCATTCATGGATCCATCGGTACTGCTTGATCCTGTCCAGATCCTCGAAGGACCAGGGCAGTCGGTCCGCACCGGAGCAGTTCTGATCGATCACGGATTGATCCGTGGCTTCGACGAGGACGCCCGTAGGTTGGCGCAAAAGCATCAGCTGAACCCAACCCAGGCGGGCCATCAGCTCCTCGCACCTTGCCTGGTTGATCCGCATTCGGTGTTGGAGCAAGCCACCGGTGGGCGAGAGGAAACGCTGAGTTCCCTTCAGCAGTGCGCTGCATCCGGAGGCTATGGACAGATCGCCCTGCTGCCGCGAAGCAGCACCTGGCGGGATCGTCCGGAACGACTGCANGGCTTCGCACAGCAAAACGATGGTGTGCGGATTCACCTCTGGGGTGGCTTCAGCCTCAACGGCGGGGGAAATGATTTAGCTCCCCATGCCGACCTACTCGAAGCCGGTGCCATCGGGTTAGCCGATGACGACGCTGTGATCTCGATCCCTTTGCTTGAGCAGGGGCTCTTACTGGGGGAGATGAGTGGGGCCCCGATCTTGGTCGCCCCCCGAGATCCCTCCCTCCAGGGAGATGGACTGGTGCGGGAAGGCGTCGAAACCCTACGGGCAGGCTGGAANCCAGATCCAACCAGCAGTGAAGTTTTGCCGCTCAGCGCACTGCTGACGCTCCANGAGCGTCACCCACAACGTCAGCTGCGCTTGATGAATCTTTCAACCGCAGCAGGGGTGCAACAACTGCAACGGATGGACCAGCCACCTCGATCCTCCGTGTCTTGGTGGCATCTCGTGCAGAGTCGCGCCGATTTACACAGCACTGATCCTGGATGGCGCGTCAGACCATCCCTTGGGGGGCCAGACGATCGCGCGGCCTTGAAAACGGCCCTCCGGTCGGGGCTGATCACGGCTGTGGCCGTTCACGCTGTTCCCTTGGACGCCGAGGACATGTTGCTGCCCACCGACCAACGACCAGCGGGGCTCAGCGGGCACTACGTCGCGTTGTCTTGTCTCTGGGATGCCCTCGTGCGACAGGATGGTTGGACCATTGAGGAGCTCTGGCAGGCCCTGAGTTTTGGCGGTTCTCTACTCCTCGATCAACCCTCTGAGCATCTCAGCGTGAACAGCCATCGGTGGCTGCTCTTCGATCCAGAACAGACCTGGACAGTGGGGCAGAGCGATCCGACGGCCCCCATGGCTCGGAATCTCCCCTTTCTGGGGGAGAGCATGCGCGGTCGCGTGATCGCAACCGGATTGGAGCAACAAATCCCCTTTAGTCGTTGAGAACACCCAGTCGATTCAGCGGCCAAAACCGCCAGACCGCTCGACCGATGATTTCCTTTTCAGGCAAAAAGGCACCTCCTGGCCAGAAGCGTCCATCCCAACTATTGCGGCGGTTGTCTCCAAGCACCAACACAGACCCCGCTGGAACCGTGGTGTTAAGAGTGCGGCACGGGCTCATGCCCTGTTGATTCACGCGGCAAAACTGATCGACATAAGGCTCATCGAGCAAGCGACCATTCAGACGCACCTGTCCACGGGGATTAACACTGATCTCGTCCCCCTCAGTAGCCACCACTCGTTTGATGTAGGCATCACAACCCGGCGTGCCAATCCCTGGAATCAACCCCAGCAACGGCAGGTTGACCAGTGCACACCGCAGACCCGACGGTCTGTTGGGAGCACGCAGGGCTGGGTCAAACGCATAGGGAGAATGAAAGACCACGATCTCTCCGCGTTCCGGACGACGGAAGCGGTACGTCATCTTTTCAACCAAGAGGCGGTCCTGGATCTGCAACCCGGGAAGCATCGACCCCGAGGGGATATAGCGCGCTTCAACGATGTAATGCCGAATCCCCAGATACAGGGCGAAGGTGAAAAGAATGGGACCCCAGAAATCCCAGAAGGGATGCGGTCGACGACTGTCCGGCGTGGGTCGATCGTCCTGCTGCTCGACTACCAAAGGGGCGCATTTGCCAAGAGATCGCCACGATAGGAGCAGTGATCCGGGATGCCCTGTGTCCCACCGACGCGCTGGCCGATGATCCGACCCCGCTGGCAAGGCTTGAACCGCGATCGGCGGGCCCGCAGTTGGCAGGTCTGGGACCGCGCAATCGCCATTTTGGCCTTGATCAATTTGGGCTGGGTGATCTTCGACCTCACCTACGTACCGCTTCGGAGTTTCTGGTTGCAACGCAACCTCTACCCAGTGCCATCGATCCCACTGGTGGTCCCACTGCCTTGGTTACCGGACATCACACCTTGGTACGACCCGGTCAAAGGCATTGAGGCCCATCGCGACACCGAGACCTATCAAGATCAGTTTCAAAGGCTGGATCAGCTGATCCAGAACGAAGGGATCGGCGCAACAAGCGTCNATCAACAACTCGCGCAGCAACGCNACCTCACCCAACGGATGATCACCACGAATCCATTCGTGGGATCCAACAACGCCGGTGCGCTGGAAAAAATTAAGACCCGGCTTCGNGAACGTTCNGAAAGCGACAGTGCCATCGAGGCCGTTGAGCANTTACTCAGTNCTGATTACTTGAACGAGACNGCATGGAGCNTTGAACGTCGCTTCTGGATTGATCANATCCTGCCTCTCGTGGAGATCAATACNTGGCGACGTTTTGATGAAAGCGGCCGACCCACCGATCTCAGCTGGAAAATCGATACGCCATTCCAGTTGCTTTTCCTGCTGGACATTCTTCTTCGAAGCTGGCGGGTCAAACGTCGTTATCCCGGCATCCGCTGGCGTGATGCCCTATTGAGACGCTGGATTGACTTGCCACTACTGCTGCCCTTCGGCCGCATCCTCCGGGTGGTGCCCGTAACAGAGCGATTGTCCTCGAGCCGACTGATTCAACTGGAACCCCTTCGTGCTGCCATCAGTCGGGGTGTCGTTGCCTTACTCGCTCTGGAATTGTTCGAAGTGATCACGGTCCGTGTGGTCGATGCTCTGCAGGAGTGGATCCAATCCCCTCAGCTCCCTCGACGCATCCGCGGCTTTTGCTCGTATCAGAGCAGTGATCAAAACGAACAACGTGAAGTTGTGGAACTGATCCAGCTTTGGCTTCCGGTGATGCTGACTCGCATCGGCCCCAATCTGCGACCTCAGCTCGTCGCTCTACTCAGCCATCTGCTTCAGCAGAGCATGAACCGTTCTGTCATCCCACAACCTCTGAGAGGGGTACCAGCCATCCAGAAAGCAGAAAGTGACTTGAGCCGACAACTCTCTGGGGGCGTGGTTGATTCGATCCTGGATGTGTCACGGGAAGCAGGTGAACGCATCAGCCAGCGCGATGCCGTTCTCGAAGAACTAGGAACCGACGCCCTCGATCGGTTCTGGGAGCAATTGGCCCACAGCCTTGAGCAAGGGCCAGTGCTGGAACAAAGCCAGCTGTTGTTGTCCTCGTTGCTCGAGGACCTCAAACGGTCCAGCTTTCGACAACTACGCGAACAACGAAACATCGATGCTCTTATTGCAGAGCTCGATGGCCTGAATTTCAATCGATCAGATGATCAGACCAGACCTCAGGTTTGAAGCCCACAAGAAAACGTCCATCGGGCAAAGCAACAAAAGGACGCTTAATCAACTTGCCGTCAGCAGCCAGAGCATCCAAAGCCTCCTGATCAGACATGGCCTTCACCGTGGCTGAGCCGAGAGCCCGATAACTCTGTCCGCTGGTGTTGAACAGAGGTTNACGGGTCCCGAAATNCTCAGCAGCACTNGCCAACAGATCCCGAGATGGAGGATCAATTGTGATGTCAACAACAGAGTGAGCAATGTTGTGCTCACTCAGCCATGCCAAGGCTTTACGGCATGTGCTGCAACGGCTGTAGCTGTAAACCTGAAANNAAGCGATCAACGATCAGCGGCCGAAGAGAGCTTTAACAGCACCAACGAGGCTGTTGGACCCCTTGCCAGCACCATCGGAGGGCTTGGTGCGAACAGTCACGTCGCCATTCACCGTGGTTCGGCAGCTCAGGCGGTAATTGGAAGGTCGGTCTGCCAGATAAACCTCTTCCACATCGCTGCGGGGGGACAGATTGGCTTCACCCTCGACCACCTCCATCACGCAGGTGCCGCACTGGCCAACACCACCGCAGTTATTGAGGTTATTGACACCGTTGTATGGGTTCACACCCGCATCGAGGGCAGCCCTACGCAGATTTGCACCTTCGATGCAACCCACCTGTTGGCCTTCCTGTTCGAATCGGATGGTGGGCACGGTTCGTCACGGTCTTTAGTGCGCACCAACTTACAAGCATCTGCGGACTCAGCGACAGCTGATCTCACCCTTCTGCATCATCAACAGCTGCAGCCTGAATGCACTGGTTCAAAAGAACGCCAACGGCATCGAGATCCCGCCACCCAGCGATCGAGATGCGATGCCCTTCCAGACTTCGACTCGTGCGGAAGAACTCAGCCACATCCTCAAGCTGACTGGATGCGATCTGACGAATGCTGCGAATCCCATCCTGGCGCGGATCAGCGGCTGGGACACAGAGGATTTTGCCGTCATAGGTCCCATTGTCTTCGAGATCCAGCAATCCAATGGGCCGAGCTCGAATCAAACATCCCGCGAAGGTCGGTTCAGCCATGATCACCAACGCATCAAGGGGAGAACCATCCTTGGCAAGGGTGTTGGGAATAAACCCGTAATCAAAGGGGTAGCGAACGGACGAATGAAGAACACGGTCCAGCACCATCACTTTTGAGCTGGGACAGTATTCGTACTTATTCCGACTCCCTGCTGGAATCTCAACTAGAAGGTTGACCAATCCGGGTGACGGAGATGGGGACAGGTCGCGAAGGTCCATCGTGATCCAGAGCCGCAGGGGTCATGCTTGGGGAAACGCCTGAGCGATCACTCACCACAGCGAAGAGCGGCAGGCTCAAGGTAAGGGTGGCCAAAAAGAATCCGGCCAGTGCAGTGGAGGCAAGCCCCGGACTAAGAGGGTCCTCAGAGTCCTGAGAAGAAACCGACTCGTCCTGACGGTGTGAACCTGGTTCTGAAGCCATGCAGTCGGGCATCCGTCAAACCGGCAGCCCATTCATCCCATTAGTGACTTGGTCATTCTGTCACCGCTGAGGACGCTANGCAGCAGGTCTGTCCTGACGGTCACGNCGGGCGCTNAGATCAGCAGGTGGCTGCTCANAANNTTCAAGATGGGAACGGATCACACGCAGCTCGTCGAGAATCGCTCCAAGAATTTGCTGGGTGGCTGTCGACGGTGAGTTCAAGACCTCAACAGTGACCTCTTTGATCCGCAACACATCCTTTGCGAAGCGTGCAACTTCGTTGGGATGGAANAGCAGTGCATCTTTTTGATCACTGCGATATTCGGGATTCAGCTTCCTCGGGTTAAACGGAGGATTGAGATTGCGAGGATCTGTATTCGTATAGCGGTAAACAGATGCTCTCGATCTGTTCAACGATTTCTGAACTTCATCAATACCAACTAATGCTTCGGCCGCTGCAGNGTCNACAGACATTTCAGTCGATTGATGAACCTGGGAAACCACAGAATCGATCGACCGAGGAATCATGAGACGTGCTTAGGACAGTCTGGACTGAGCGGACGGTAGCAGCTGAGACTCAGGTCGCACAGAGGTATTCACCAGTTCAGGACACTTCGATGATCGGCATGCGAATGAGCGAGTGATAGCTTCGCGAAACCTCAAATACCACAGCCATGCGCGTCTCCCGCCTGATGCTGGTGACGCTTCGCGAAAGCCCAGCAGATGCCGAAATCGCATCGCATCAGCTGCTTCTGCGCGGTGGATTTATCCGACGAATCGGCTCGGGCGTTTATGCCTACCTACCGATGATGTGGAAGGTGCTGCAACGCATCAGCACCATTGTTCGAGAAGAGATGGATCGGGCAGGTGCCCTAGAAACGCTTCTCCCTCAACTGCATCCCTCTGAACTCTGGGAACGGAGTGGTCGTTGGCAGGGCTACACCGCTGGGGAGGGGATCATGTTCCACCTCGAAGACCGCCAAGGTCGTCAACTGGGGCTGGGCCCGACCCATGAAGAAGTGATTACGACCTTGGCCGGGGATCTACTTCGCTCCTATCGCCAACTCCCCGTCAACCTCTACCAAATNCAAACGAAATTTCGCGATGAGATCAGACCCCGCTTTGGGCTCATGCGGGGTCGGGAATTCATCATGAAAGATGCCTACTCCTTCCATGCCACGGAGGCTGACCTGAAAAAAACCTACGCGGTCATGGATGAGGCTTATCGCCGCATTTTTGAACGCTGTGGCCTGGAAGCTGTCCCCGTCGATGCCGATAGCGGTGCGATCGGNGGTGCTGCCTCCCAGGAATTCATGGTGACGGCTGATGCCGGTGAGGACCTCATCTTGATCAGTGATGACGGTGTTTATTCAGCCAATCAAGAAAAGGCTGTGTCTCGACCGAGCGATCCCATNCCTTTGGAGGCCGCCCCCGCGGCAGAGATTCCAACGCCTGGTCAAANCAGTATCGAAGAGCTCTGTCAGGCCCAAGGCTGGGACCCTTCTCAGATCGCGAAAGTGTTGCTGATGCTCGCGATTCTCGAGGATGGCACTGAGCAGCCCGTTCTGGTCACCCTCCGCGGCGACCAAGAACTCAATGAGGTCAAGCTGACCAATGCCGTAACAAGTGCGCAGGGGCAGGGCGTCCTGGACTGTCGCGGAATCACAGGAGACGACATCAGTCGCCAAGGCCTTAACGCCCTTCCATTCGGCTTTCTTGGTCCGGATCTCAGTGACGATCACCTCGCTGGCGCCACCAGCTGGGCCAAAACCTTCCTGCGCCTCACTGATCCCACAGCGAACGACTTAAAGCAGTTCATCTGCGGCAGCAACCAACACAACCTGCATCGCGGCCCATGTAGCTGGGACTCCATGGGCACGACAGCCTCGGTTGTCGACCTTCGCAATGCTCAGCCAGGAGATCGCTGCATCCACAACGCTGCAGCGCGATTGGAAGCGCGACGGGGGATCGAAGTGGGTCACATCTTCCAATTGGGCNGGAAATATTCCCAAGCCATGGAGAGCCGTTTCACCAACGAAGCGGGACGTGAAGAGCCGTTCTGGATGGGCTGTTACGGCATTGGTGTGTCGCGACTGGCTCAGGCGGCGGTCGAGCAGCANCACGATGAGGCAGGGATCTCCTGGCCGGAATCGATCGCTCCGTTCGAAGCNGTGGTCGTGATCGCCAACAGTCAAGACAGCACCCAACGTGAGCTGGCGGACTCCATCTATGAGGCCCTGCAATCGGCAGGCATCGATGTTTTGCTCGACGACCGCAAAGAACGCGCTGGAGTCAAGTTCAAAGACGCCGACCTCATCGGCATTCCATGGCGCATCGTCGTGGGACGTGATGCCGCTTCGGGACAGGTGGAATTAGTACGACGGCGAGACCGCTCGATGCAAAGCCTCAACTATGGCGACGCTCTGGAGCAGCTTTTGAGTGCCCTCAGACCGCACGCCAATGCAGGGGCAGCGTCAGGGAGCTAGCCCCCGACCTTCCCACCTACAGTCCATCCATTCTCTTGGGTGTCATGCCATCTGCCCTGGCTCGTCTGTTCCGTTCTTTTTCCAGGGCGGCCCTCGCCCTTGGCTTGGGCNTGTGCTTGATGCTCACGGCCTGCAGTGGCGATGCTGAGGCCCGATTGAGCGGTGACTACGTGGATGACACNGTGTCGGTGTCTCGNAGCTTGCTGACCTTGATTGATCAGCCACAAGATGCTGAGGGACACGCCGACGCTGAACAAGAAGCGCGCGCTTTGATTAACGACTACATGTCGCGCTACAGGCCCCAACCANGGGTGAATGGACTGAGTTCCTTCACCACCATGCAAACAGCGTTGAATTCGCTGGCCGGTCACTACGCCTCGTATTCCAACCGTCCACTGCCTGAAGCTCTCCACGACCGCCTGGCCAAGGAATTGGTCAAAGCCGAACGCACAGCCGTTCGCGGCAACTGATTTCAAAGCCTTTGACGAAGTGACACTGGGTCTGAGAGACTCGCGGATTGTGCAGATTCGCGGCTTCGGGCCGCAGTGTCCTTGGCCAACGTTGTCGTCATCGGAGCGCAGTGGGGTGACGAAGGGAAAGGCAAGATCACCGATCTCCTCAGCCGGTCTGCGGATGTCGTGGTCCGCTATCAAGGCGGTGTTAACGCAGGTCACACGATCGTCGTTGACGATCGTGTGCTCAAACTCCATTTGATNCCATCTGGGATCCTTTATCCGGATACGGTTTGCCTGATTGGGTCAGGCACTGTTGTTGATCCGAAAGTGATGCTCACTGAGCTGGACATGCTCATTGAGAACGACATTGATATTTCCGGCTTGAAGCTGGCATCCAGCGCCCATGTGACGATGCCCTATCACCGGCTGCTCGACCTGGCGATGGAACGTCAGCGAGGAGATCGGCGGATTGGTACGACTGGACGCGGCATTGGTCCGACCTACGCGGACAAATCCCAACGCAGTGGAATCCGTGTCATCGACCTTCTCGATGAAGAGCGCCTCCGCGATCGTCTGGTAGGCCCTCTTGAAGAAAAGAACGAGCTGCTTCAAACGATCTACGACGTTGAGCCTCTGGATGCAGAGGCTGTCATTCATGAATATCTCGCCTATGGCCGCCGACTGGCCCCCCACGTCGTCGACTGCACCCGAACGATCCACGAAGCAGCCAAAGCCAAACAAAACATCCTGTTCGAGGGAGCGCAGGGGACCCTGCTTGACCTTGACCACGGCACGTATCCCTATGTGACCTCCTCAAACCCGGTCTCTGGGGGAGCTTGCATTGGGGCAGGAGTCGGTCCAACCCTGATCGATCGGGTGATCGGCGTCGCCAAGGCCTACACAACGCGTGTGGGAGAGGGACCATTTCCCACCGAACTCAGTGGACGCCTCAATGACCAGCTCACCGAACGCGGTGGAGAGTTCGGAACGACGACAGGCCGGCGCCGACGCTGCGGTTGGTTCGATGGGGTGATTGGTCGCTACGCGGTGCAGGTGAATGGTCTCGATTGCCTTGCCGTNACCAAGTTGGATGTGCTCGATGAACTCGATGAAATCCAAGTTTGTGTGGCTTACGAACTGGATGGACAGCGGATTGAGCACTTCCCGAGTAGTTCCGATGATTTCGCCCGTTGCAAGCCTATTTTTGAGACGCTTCCCGGCTGGCAATGTTCGACGGCAGATTGCCGACGACTCGAGGATCTCCCCAAAACAGCCATGGCCTACTTGCGTTTCCTGGCTGATCTGATGGAAGTGCCCATCGCGATTGTTTCGCTTGGCGCTAACCGTGATCAAACCATCGTGGTGGAAGATCCGATCCACGGACCGAAACGCGCCCTGCTCAGCGCCTGACCCACCGACGTNCAGACTGCGGGCTCTTCACCCGTNCTCACACCGATGGCAGCCACCGATCGTTTTACCGGCGACTTCAATCTTGATGTCGTCGGCATCGGCAATGCCATTGTTGATGTGCTCGTCCAAACCGACGACGCGTTTCTCGCATCCCAAAGCCTTGAAAAAGGCGGCATGGCTCTGATCGACGAAGAACGAGCGGAGAGCCTCTACAAAGCGAGTGGTCCTGGCCAGGAAACCTCTGGAGGATCAGCTGCCAACACCCTGGTGGGCATCGCCGAACTCGGCGGCCGGGCCGGTTTCATCGGGCGCGTGCGAGATGACCAACTCGGCCGCATCTTCAGCCACGACATTCAAGCCGTCGGCGCCCGCTTCGAGACCCCCGCAGCCACCCAAGGGGCCAGCACAGCACGGTGCCTGATTTACGTCACCCCTGANGCCGAGCGNACGATGTGCACCTTTTTAGGCGCATCCACGCAACTAGAACCAGACGACCTTGATTTGTCGATGGTGCGCGACACCAAAGTTCTTTACCTCGAGGGGTATCTCTGGGACAGCCCCGCCGCTAAACGAGCTTTTATTGCGGCAGCGGAAGCCTGCAAGGCCTCCGGAGGACAAGTTGCCCTGTCACTCTCCGACGGCTTTTGTGTGGACCGTCACCGTGAGAGCTTCCTTGAACTCGTGAATGGCCACGTGGATGTGCTGTTCGCNAATGAGGTTGAAATCAAAGCGCTGTACCAAACCGACGACTTTGAAACCGCCCTTGAAAACGTCAAAGGCTGTTGTGCAGTCACGGCCATTACTCGTGGGGCTGACGGATCCGTTGTGCTCAGTGGCGACCAGCGCTGGACCATCGGCATCGTGGGGCTTGGGGCGCTCGTCGACACCACAGGGGCTGGAGATCTCTACGCAGGTGGATTCCTTCATGCCTACACCCAAGGTGAATCGCTGCAGCGATGCGGTGAGTTGGGTTCGCTCTGCGCTGGCCAGATTGTGACGCAGCTAGGGGCTCGCTCTCAGCAACCCTTGAATGAGCTAGCCGCGCAACACTTCAACTGATTTGGGCAGACGCCCAGGTTGCGTAGGCAGGTGACGCCTCGGCCGACCAACAGAGCCATTCCGGCAGGTCATAGGGATGCTGCGAGAGCACGCAATCCCGAAGGAGTTCGACCTGTCGGGATGTTGTTTTGAACAGCACTTGGATTTCATCGTCGCAATGCTGTTCACCATTCCAAACGTAATGGGACCGCAAGGGCTGGAGGCTCACACAAGCCGCCAGCCGCTGGCGTAAAACCAAAGCGACTAAACGATCGGCCTGCTCAGCATTAGCCACCGTCGTGACAGCCAAGATCAATGTTGTTGCGTCCATCATTGTTGAGGCGTCGCATCAGACCCTCCAGATCTTGCACAACCTCCAGATCAGGAGACGCATCGGGGCGACGCANCAACCACAGCCGAAGGCCTTGCTCCGCAGCCAGCTCGCGCCATAGCCCCTCGATGAGTCCGCCAGATTCTCGGCAGATCACATCTGTGATCTGCCAGCGGCGGCAGAGCGCAGCCTCAATCGCACCGGGCGCAAGATCGGCACGAGGATGAACCACCGCAAGGTGGTCAGCAGGGAGACCCACAGCCAGCGCCTGTCGAACACCATCACAGGAGGGCATCACGCGCGCAAACAGGCAGGCCCCAGCGGCAGCACCCGCCGCGGCCGCTTCGGCCAGATGGCGCGATCCCAACGCAATCAACAAACGCTGTCCATGGAGGCATTGATTCCGCAACGCAGCAGGCTGATCGAGGCGATGCCAACACATGGCTTGCGACGAGCTCCCCCCCTGGCGCACCGATGTCGACGTCCGTCGCTCGAAGCGGAGCAATCGTTGATACTCCTTGGTGCAAACNCGTTGCAAGCCAGCACTGATCTGCACAGCAAAAGGATGGGTGGCATCAATCACCCAGNTCGGGCGACGCTTNAGCACCGAAGCAATGGCTTCATCAGANCCCAGCGGCCCCTGATGAACCGCCGCGACGGCAAGGTTNGCNTAAGCCTTGGCCGCAGAAGCAGTCACCACACTGACTTCCACACTCCAACCACCATCGATCAAAGAGGCCGCGATTTCGACCCCCTCCGCAGTACCGGCTAACAGCCAGATCCAGCCCTGGTGACGATTGTCATAGTCATTCTTGCCCTGGTGCATCAGGATGGCGCGGAGGAACCATTGGCGGCATGAATCACTGCGTGTTGGAAGTGGAGGTTTTGGAAGCACCAACCCTCCGTTACACCCAGGACAACCAAACGCCAATCGCTGAAATGGCCGTTCGTTTTGACGGCCTGCGTGCTGATGATCCGCCAGGCCAATTGAAGGTGGTGGGNTGGGGCAACCTCGCCCAAGACCTGCAGAACCGTGTGCAGGTTGGCCAAAAACTGATGATCGAAGGGCGGTTGCGCATGAACACCGTGCCCCGCCAGGACGGGATGAAGGAAAAGCGCGCCGAATTCACCCTGTCGCGCATGCATCCGATCAGCGGNGCCAACGCACAAGCCNCGATGCCGCAGCAATCGCCTGCTCCACAGCGTGGGGAGGCCANTCCGNCTACCCCACGACCTCAAAAAACAGAGCCGGAGCCAACCAGCTGGAATGCTGCGCCACTGGTTCCCGATACCGACGAAATCCCCTTCTGAGCTCACCGCAGCTTGGTTTCCTCATCCATGTCTGAAACACGGGTGAGCAACTGGCCAAGCTCCCGTTCGAGGGCCGCCAAGTCATAACGCAGTTCTGACCAGCGACCTCCGTCGATCTGTTGCAGCANCCANGCTCGGTCAGCATCCAATTGCTGGACGAGCTCCTGAAGGTCTTGAGAAGAAGAGNCGTTCACCAGGAGCTTCAACCGGACAACGCCCATCCTGAAGGGCGGGACGTCAAAATGGCTGNCATGAAGGAACTGTTTTCGCCAGGAAGTCTTGTCACCGTTGCAGGCGGTGCGCTCACCGTGATCGGTGCGACGGCCTACACCACCGGCAACGCCAACCTCAGCCTCCCAACCATTTTCTACGGAATTCCGATTCTTCTCGGTGGNCTTGCACTGAAGTCGTCGGAACTCCCACCNGCGATTCGTATCAACTCTCCAACNGAGCTGAAAAAGCTGCGGGAAAACGCTCCTGAGGAGCTGGTCAAGGTGGTNGGAGATGTGACTCGNTGGCGTTACGGCCAGAAAGCACACCTTGAAACGTCGCTCGAAGCCCTCAAGCTTTGGGATGACGACACCCCACCACAACTGGAAGAAATCGAGGAACTCAACGCTGAGGGAGGNTATGGATTACGCATGCGTTTCAGCCTGGGGGCCATTCCGCTTCAACGCTGGCAGGACAAGCAAGATCGTCTCGGCCGCTTCTTCGCCAAAGGTTTGCGCGCTGAGCTGACCGATCTCGGCGATGGTCGCATCGATCTCCAACTGCTTCCCTCCGGAGAGGGTTAAGCCAATGGCAAGCGATGACGCCCTGAGGGTTTCGGTCCTCAGCGAAGCCCTTCCATACATCCAGCGTTTTGCCGGGCGACGGATCGTGATCAAATATGGCGGCGCAGCCATGGCCCATGCAGACCTGCGTGAAGCCGTGTTCCGCGACCTAGCCCTTNTGGCCTGTGTGGGCGTTCAGCCGGTTGTCGTCCATGGCGGTGGCCCTGAAATCAACACCTGGCTCAAACGACTCGAGATCCCCGCGGAATTCAAGGACGGGCTTCGGGTTACAGATGAAGCGACCATGGATGTGGTGGAGATGGTGTTGGTGGGGCGAGTCAATAAGCAAATCGTGAATGGACTGAATCAACTCGGTGCCCGAGCCGTTGGCCTCAGTGGCAGTGACGGATCACTTGTTGAAGCCAGGCCCTGGGGGGATGGAAGCCATGGNTTGGTGGGTGATGTCGCCCGCGTCAATCCGGATGTGCTTGAGCCTTTGTTGGAGCGTGGTTATGTGCCGGTGATCTCCAGCGTCGCCGCNAGCCGTCAGGGACAGTCCCACAACATCAACGCTGACACGGTTGCTGGAGAACTGGCCGCAGCCCTCGAGGCGGAAAAACTAATCCTGCTGACGGATACCCCTGGGATCCTTCACGATCGACACGACCCTGAGTCACTCATTCGAAAAATCCGTCTGTCGGAGGCGCGACAACTGATTCAAGACGGCGTTGTCGCTGGCGGGATGACACCCAAAACCGAATGCTGCATCCGGGCCCTCGCTCAAGGGGTATCGGCTGCACACATCGTGGATGGACGCGTGCCCCATGCCCTGCTCTTGGAAGTGTTCACAGANGCTGGAATCGGAACCATGGTGGTGGGACGCGGCTGATCCGTGGCTGACATGCGGGTTCCTCCTGACCTGAGCGAGGCTGAAGCGGCATTGGAACGCGGCGACTACGGGCAGTGCCTGGCCATGCTCCACCCACTGGCCAATGCTCATCCCCTACCGGATCCCAGTGGNGCACAGATCCGGCTGCTCATGATCACGGCCTGGATGGGGCAAGGCGATGAAGCGAGCGCCATTGCCACCTGCAAATTGCTGAGTCGAAGCCAGCAACCGGACATCCGCGCTCAAGCCAAACAATT
Source organism: Synechococcus sp. ARS1019 (assembly GCA_002690325.1). GTDB lineage: Bacteria > Cyanobacteriota > Cyanobacteriia > PCC-6307 > Cyanobiaceae > Parasynechococcus. Next base: position 41,566 of record NZED01000015.1, on the reverse strand, counting down.
GCTGACCATCCTTGAGTCGCCAAGTCTGGATCGTCCAGAACGTTGGTCCATGCGACTGCCAGAGCTGAATGTTTCCGCGACCGGAAATGNCTTGGCCGCAGGNGCCGCAAAACGTCGACGATCGCGACGTCCACCGCCACCACCGCCNCCACCAACCGGACCAACACGAGGGCCAACACTGGGATTTGCCCTCATCGTGACCGCTGTATTGCTCGGCCTCACGGTGCTGCTNAGTGGCTGCGTTCGCATTGATGGGGCTTTGGCCATTACCGGNCCTGATCGGGTNACGCTGCAGTGGACGGTGCGCAGTGATTCCGGGCGACTGCTGCCATGGCAAANGCGNTTGGCGCCCATGCTTGNAGCCACAACACCGTCAATCCCTCTCGAGCAACGTGGCTCAGGGGATCAACTNATCGGTGGCGATCCACTCCCAGCGAAAACTGTGGCTCATCAGTTGGAAGAGNTGGTGCAAGCCGCTGCCGCCGCCGCTGGCGTGCCTGCCCCGGACGTTGAGCTGACACTCCAGGAACGCAACTGGCTCGTTGGTGTTCGTCAAACCATGAACCTGCACTTCGACCTTTCCAACGTGCCTGACGTTCCTGGGTTACGGATCGGCCTTCATTTACCTGAGGCAGCCAAGGTCGCAAGGGCTGATCCCAGTGCACAAGCTGCGGACGATGGCTCATTGCTCTGGATCCTGCATCCAGGGGAGGATCACCGGATTGAATTAAACAGCTGGCGCTGGAGTGCGCTCGGCCTCAGCAGTGTGGCCGTCCCGGTTCTGCTCGGCTTAAGCCTCATGCTGCAGAGCGTCCGCCGCCAACTCGGCTTTGGCTTTCCTGAACTGCCCTCCTAATCAGAGTTCCAAGGGATCGGGATCCACCGCCAAAGCCACACCGGAGGGAAGGCTGTTCCAGAGCTCTTGTCCCGGAGGCAATGGCAGCGCGCTTCCGGCCGGACCATGAAGCAGCAACTGCCAGCGGCTGCGGCCAGCCACCCGGGCAACTGGTGCTGGTGCTGGACCGATCAGCCACCAGTTCTGGGCCTCACACATCGGTCGAACCTGTTCCGCAAGAAGCGTTGCAGCAGTGGATGTTTGGGATGCTGATTCACCCGACAGGCGGAGCAAGCATGCGCGACTAAAGGGAACCAGGGCGGCATCGCGACGCAGCTGAACCTCCTCCTCGAGAAAGCTTTCATAACGACCGTCCACCAGATGTCGAATCACGGGATGATCAGGGCAATAGGTCTGCACCAAAACCTGACCGGGTCGTTCACCACGACCGGCACGGCCCGCGAGCTGAAGCAGCAACTGCAACGCTTGCTCCGACGCCCGAAGATCAGGCCGGTGCAAAAGGCCGTCGGCGGCGAGCACCGCAGCGAGGGTGACCTGGGGAAGATCCATCCCCTTAGCCAGCATCTGCGTCCCGATCAACACATCTGCTTCACCAGCGGCAAAGCGATCCAGCAACCGACGGTGACCATCACGCCCCCCGGTTGAATCCCGATCAAAACGCAAGAGCCGCAACCCCTCCAACTCCTGCGCCAACAAATCCAGCACTTTCTGCGTCCCAGCCCCAAAGGGTTTGAACGCAGTTGAGCCGCAGTGGGAACACCTTGAAGCAATCTCAGCGCGATGGTCACACCAGTGACAACGGAGCCACTGATGACCATTCCTGCTGCGATGCACGGTTAACGCGACATCGCAATGGGGACACATCACAACCTCTCCACAACTGCGACAGCTGAGAAAGGGGCTGTATCCCCGCCGAGGCACCAGCACAACGGCTTGTTCTCCCGCATCGGGCAACGCCGCCAAGCGTTCCATCAACGGGCGGCTGATCAGACGGCGATGACCGTCTTCCAACTCGAGCCGCATATCCACCACGTGCACGGGAGGCAGGGACTGCTGAGAAATCCGCTGACGCAACCGGGACAACCTCAGGGGACCATCGGGTTCCAGTTGCACCCAGCTATCCAATGAAGGCGTTGCACTACCGAGCACCACCCGCCCCCCGACCCGTTGCATGCGATCCATCGCCAGATCGCGGGCGTGGTAGCAAGGCATCGGCGCATCTTGCTTATACGACGCATCGTGCTCCTCATCGAGCACGATCAAACCGATCGGGTCGAGTGGCAAAAACACCGCTGACCGGGTTCCGACGGCGAGCAAAGGTTGCTCAGGCCGCAGGCAGCGTCGCCAGGTCTGCAAACGCTCGCGATCACTGCAACCACTGTGATATTCGAGAACACGAGAGCCAAAACGACGTTGACAGCGGTCAACGAGTTGTGGAATTAAACCAATCTCTGGGGTGAGCAGGAGCACATGTCGGCCGGCTTGCAACTCCTTTGCGGCGAGCTGCAAATAGACCTCCGTTTTGCCGGAGCCTGTGATCCCCCACAGCAGCAGGCCATGACCAGGAGCCACGTCACTGAAATCATCCATGACCTGCCCCTGTTCCGTTGTGAGATCACGCGGCTCTTCCACACCCTCCACGCTGGAGCCGACGGCAAGCGCAGCAGACCGGCGCTGGCGCTGCAGCAAACCATGCCGCTCCAAAACCTGGAGGGGAGACGCACTGAAACCTGCAGCCTGCACTTGCCGAAGCCATGCACCACCACCACAGCCTTTGAGGTAATCGAGCAGCTGCTGCTGCCGTTGGGTGAGCGAGACCGGCTCAGCCTGACCGTTCTCCCACTCACGAATCGAGACCCACCACAACGTTTTCTCGTTCAGTGATCGCGCCTGGCCAAGCCAACCAGCTGGAAGAGCCGCCTTGAGCGTCCGAAAAGCACTGAGATGACAACGAACAGCGACAGACTCAATCCACTCGCGCCATTCGGAAGCGACCGCCTCTCGTTGAACCGTCTCTTCAACCGCAAGACAGCGCTTTTGGGCCTCTGCACTCTCTGCACTGACCTCGCGAGTGGCGACCACAAGGCCATGGAGTGGTCGGCCTCGCAAGCGAACTCGCACTAAATCACCTGGGCAGACATGCTGAGCCGCCGTTAGGCCGTAGGTGAAAACCTGACCTTCACGGCCAGCCTCCAGCCACACATCTGCAAACCGGGCGAACGTTGACAGAGTCTTGCGCTAAGAAAAAAACTTCATTAACATGTAGATGTTGGTTTGAATACCAAACACCTGCGCACGATCCAGAGGGAAGACACGTAGCTCGAAAGCGATCTTGTATCCGACTTTCGACCGGTCTGAGACCACCCCGGACGGCCCAGGACATCGTCCAGCCGAATTTTAAGAACGGCCCGACACAGAATCAGATCCACTCGGATCAGCATGCTGATGACGACCCAGTCTGTCGTCATAACAGCCACTTGACATAATGCTCGCTTGCAAATCCGGTCACCTTTGACCAGGACTGCAGGCTTCACCTCGTTACCTGTCACCTTCTGCCCGGAACAACCATGAGTCCTGCCGCCAAGTCTGCTGCGAAATTGGACATCGTCCTGCTCGCCAACGCTGACGGACAGGTGCGCACGGTGACCCCTAACGCCGAGGAAGAGACCAAAAAGAAACCAGCTCGCCGACGGACAGCCCGGACTGGCAAAGCCAGCGCCAAGGACCTCTCCGCCGCAGCGGATGAATTGTTGGCTGCAGCTGAACCGAAGAAAGCCAAAGCCGCTTCGAAATCAAGCGCTAGCAAATCCTCATCCACCAAAGCCAGCGCGACGAAAGCAAAAGCCAAAACAACCAAATCCAAAGCCACGACCACCAAGGCCAAGACCCCGACAAAATCCAAAGCAGCGACCGCCAAAGCTGCTGAGGCCAAGCCAACCGCCGAGGAGCAGGCCAAATCGGCAGCGGCTGAAAAAGAGGCCAAGGCCAAAGCACTCGCCAGCATCAAAATTGGGCCTAAAGGGGTCTACACCGAAGACTCCATCAGGGTTTATCTGCAAGAAATCGGCAGAATTCGCCTACTCAGACCCGATGAAGAGATCGAACTGGCTCGGAAGATTGCTGACCTGCTTCATCTCGAAGAGCTCGCTGCACAGTTTGAAAGCGACAACGGACGGGAACCGGACAACAAAGAGTGGGCAGCTCTTGTGGAGATGCCCCTGATCCGCTTCCGCAGGCGCTTGATGCTGGGACGACGAGCCAAAGAAAAGATGGTGCAGTCAAACCTGCGCTTGGTTGTGTCGATCGCCAAGAAATACATGAATCGTGGCCTCAGCTTCCAAGATTTGATTCAAGAGGGAAGTCTTGGCCTGATCCGCGCCGCAGAGAAATTCGACCACGAGAAGGGCTACAAATTCTCGACCTACGCCACATGGTGGATTCGTCAGGCGATTACAAGAGCCATTGCCGACCAAAGCAGAACTATTCGTCTGCCAGTGCACCTGTATGAAACGATTTCGCGGATCAAAAAGACCACCAAGGTTTTAAGCCAGGAATTCGGCCGCAAGCCAACAGAGGAAGAGATCGCCGAATCGATGGAGATGACGATCGAGAAGCTTCGCTTTATTGCCAAAAGTGCTCAACTTCCCATCTCCCTGGAGACTCCGATCGGCAAAGAGGAAGACTCCCGACTTGGGGACTTCATCGAAGCAGACATCGAAAATCCAGAGCAAGATGTTGCGAAGAACCTCTTGCGAGAAGATCTCGAAGGAGTTCTGGCAACCCTCAGTCCACGCGAACGCGACGTGCTTCGACTGCGCTATGGACTCGATGATGGCCGGATGAAAACTCTTGAGGAAATCGGGCAGATTTTTGACGTCACTCGAGAACGCATTCGGCAGATTGAAGCCAAGGCTTTACGCAAGCTGCGCCATCCCAACCGCAATGGTGTTCTCAAGGAATACATCAAGTAATCGTCCGACGCACTCGTGCCAACATCAAGAGCCAGGGTTCGCACCTTGGCTCTTTTTAATGCACAGAGATCTCAAAGAACATCACCACGCAACCCTAAACAGGGAACCGAGAACATATTTCAGTGCCAACAATGAAGGTCTTATCAAACCATTTAGCCTTGTCGACTGCATAAAAATCTCTAGAGAAACAAGCCGAATCAAGCCTCGCAATTCCGAGGCTTGATGCGAGAGAATTCCAACAGCTGCGTGATCTCACCACCATGGCTGACCCTCTGAGCAGTGAATTCAGAGCAATTGCGTTTGGCCAGCAAATGGTGGAGTACTGGGATCATGTGGAACCAGGGCAACCCGATGAAATTGCAGCCCGATATCAGCTATCAGATGGCCTGCAACTAGAGCGATGGGGCCTCGGCATCGCCTATGCCATGGTCAGCGAATGTTTGGGTGATCTTGAAGGCATCCCTGTGCACTTCGAGGAATTAGTTCGTGGCGCACAGTGCGATCAACAAACCTGGCGACAAATCCTCTACTTGGCTGACCGACTGCATCATCATCACCATTACCACTAATGATGACGTAAGTACATCTGCGCCTTTTCATCAGCCCCGCAAACTCCTATAAAAGATATCGAGGGAATTGAGACGCCCTCCTCACACGGAAGAGATCCAACCCCTGGCCGAGGCCGGGGTTTTTTATGAGATCGTCGTTCCTGAGGAGTCTTCAAGGCTGTCCGTGAAATCCTGGAACGCCTTCTTCAATCGCTCCACAGGCGTGTCATCCACAGGACACTCCTGGGCTGTTTGCTCTGCATAGGTCTTCATCAGACGCGGATCTGGCTCAAGCACGGAAGCCAAGGACGTCTTAAACAACACCACGTTGCGATGGGCCGTGAGGCCGGCCAAAAACGGCTGGAGCTCCCACTCAGTCGCCACCCCGCCGGCGTCGACCGCATTCACCCGAACTCGACAGGGCCGAATCAACTGAAAAGCAGGATCCCCATAACGGTCCGTTGTGTCTCGCAACCGAGCCATCACAAACTCACCACTGTTGAGAAGCAATAGGCGAATTGCACCCTCAGAGGTCACCGGAAGAAACGCCTCGCCATGTGGATCAGATATCGCGGATGGATCGGTAGCGGCCGGGGTCGATCCGGATTGACGGACTCCGCTAACAACAGGCCCGGGCATCACCGCTCCGCAGGAATCGAAATGTTACGCATCCTTCACACATCAACGGGAGACAACAGCTCCAGGACAGATCGTCACATTCGCAATGAACCAGAGCACGCCTGCGTAGTCTTGACGGCTGATTCGCCCTTTTCATGGCCCTCACCGAACTGCGCATCGCATCCCGACGCAGCCAGCTGGCCATGGTGCAAACCAACTGGGTCAAGGCAGAACTGGAAAAAGCACATCCAGGCCTAACGATCACCGTTGAGGCGATGGCTACGCAGGGGGACAAGATCCTGGATGTGGCACTGGCCAAAATCGGCGACAAAGGTCTGTTCACAAAGGAGCTCGAAGCTCAGATGCTCGTCGGACGAGCCGACATCGCTGTTCACTCCCTGAAGGATCTTCCGACCAACCTTCCAGAAGGACTCATGCTCGGCTGCATTACCGAGCGGGAAGATCCGGCGGATGCCCTGGTTGTGAACGAGAAAAACAAGGCCTACAAGCTGGAGACCCTCCCTGAGGGATCAGTCGTGGGCACCAGTTCCCTGCGGCGGCTGGCGCAATTGCGCCATCACTACCCCCAGCTAATTTTCAAAGATGTGCGCGGCAACGTGATTACACGCCTGGAGAAGCTCGACAGTGGTGACTATGACTGCCTGATCCTGGCTGCAGCCGGCTTAGGACGACTCGGCGTTGGCGATCGGATTCACCAGTTGATTCCTGGTGACATTTCCCTCCATGCCGTTGGTCAGGGCGCCCTTGGGATCGAATGTGTTGAAGGCAAACCTGAGGTCATGGACGTGATCAAGGTGCTTGAGCACACCCCAACCTCACAACGGTGTCTTGCGGAACGGGCCTTTCTTCGCGAACTCGAAGGCGGATGTCAGGTCCCCATCGGAGTCAACACACGCTTTGAAGGCGATCAATTGATTCTCACCGGCATGGTCGCGAGCCTCGACGGCCAACGGTTGATCAGAGATCAAAAGAGCGGCGCATCCCAAGATTGCGAAGCCATTGGCGTTGAGCTGGCCAACGCGATGAAAGCGCAGGGTGCTGGCGAAATTCTCAAAGAGATCTTTGAGACGATGCGCCCGGAAGCCTGATCAACTCCTGATTTCAAGCGTTGTCCCCACGTCAACGGCATCAAACAGCTGCCGCACGTGGGTGTTCAGCATCCGAACACAACCAAGGCTGACGGCTGCACGGATTTGGACCCAATGAGGCCAAGGAGTGCCATGGATTCCAAACTCACCGCGACCGTTGCGGTGGAAGGCCAAATAACGGTCGCCAATCGGGCTTGAGGCACCACTGAGCTCGCGACGCTGACCTGACTTGTGACTCACATAGACGGGATTGACCTGTTTGGTGAGAATTTCAAAGTCACCGGTCGGCGTCGGCGTGCTCGGATCACCAATCGCCACAGGCCAAGGCCCCAGGGTCTGCCCCTCACGCAGCACACGGATCTGGCGGCGACCAAGATCCAGCACGATTCGCGAACTCGATGGCCCGCGGTAAGCCACCTCCTGCGCAACAGCGGACGGCCCAACGACCACACCGGCCACCACAGCAGCCAACAACACAGCGCGAACCAACATGAGACCAATGCGTCTCGCTAGTCGCAACGTATTCGCGTCATCGCGAAATAGTCCCTACGAATCCTTATTTTCCAGCTGTCTTAAGGGTCTCAAGCACTGAGCAGCTTCGATGGCGCCTGTCCTCAAGACCAACCGGGATTGGCAGTACCCTTCCAAACCCAAGGCGCCATGCGCAGTCGCTCAGCACCATGCCCGCCGTCATGACGTCTTCAGCGCAGCCGTCTGTCCCGACCGACAAGCCAACGCTGCTATCTGGAGATGCTCGCCTCGAACGGCTTCGAAGCATTGACTTCTCCTTCAGTGATGTTCTGAACCGGCGGAAAACGCTGATCAGAGCAGCATGGGCCCTGCGCCGTCACGGCATCATCTGTCTACGGGCCGCAGCACCCCAAGCCACCATTCATGCGATTCAAGCGGACATCAAACGTCTGCTAACGGAGATCGAAAGCGGAGACCATGAGCGTCTCAATGCCACCACCTATCTCAACCTGCCGGATCAGCGCGTTCTGAAGGGATACAACCACTTCAGGGATGCGGACAAGCCCGTGATCAACTATCGCGTGGCCCGACCTGATGGACGTAGTGGCAGCGATGCCGGAATGATCGACATTTTCCATCCAGAACGGCTGTCGGATGCCTTGCGGGACAACATTGCGGCATGCCTGCAAGAAGACCTGATCCGCCGGCTTTTGTTGGTCAGCAGCCTCAACCAGATGGCTGTGAAATGCCGCAACCTTTACCTGAACTACGGCGTTAAAGACACACGCAGCTATCACTGCGATGGCCGATCCCTGAAGTTCAAATCGTTCGTTTATCTCACAGATGTGAGAACGCTCAACGATGGGCCCTACTGCTTTGTTCTGGGCTCCCAGAGACGGAGGCGGCTGTGGTGGCGAAGTGCTCGCTACAACCGGCGCAACAAACTGGGGCCCTTTGAATTCAGCCAGCTAGCTGAAGAGCAAGCGCTACCTGTGTTCGCCAACGCTGGCGACATGGTGATCTCCTGCCAGCGTGGAGCTCACTGCGGTCACCCCCAAGCAGCATCAGCGCAGCGCGCAGCACTGGTGAATATGTATCAGCGATGAAGCCAAGACAGCAAAAAGGCGGGGACATCCCCGCCTTTGGTCCCATCACAGCTCGACCAATCAATCCACCAATTTGGGGTCGATCTCAGCCATGTAGCGGGCTTCGCAGCTCTTGATGATCTCCACGGCCTTTTCGGTCCCGAAGAAACCATTCACGGTGCAGGTGCCAGGTTTCTTGAGATCTTTGTAGTGCTCCCAGTAGTAGGTGGTTTCTTTTTTCCAGTGCTCACCAAGGTCCTCGAAGCTCTTGATGTGATCCATGCGCTTGTCGTCCGCAAGGACCGCGATGACCTTGTCATCGACTTCACCGCCATCATCAAAAGTCATGACACCAATGATCCGCGCCTCAACGATGGAGCCGGGAATCAGCGGTTCAGTGACGCTGACGATTTCAATATCGAGAGGGTCGCCGTCCTCATCCCAGGTGCGAGGAATACAGCCGTAAGCAAACGGATAGGCAAGGGAGGAGTAACCCACCCGATCAAGCTTGAGATGCCCGGTTTCGGTGATTAGTTCGTACTTATTGATCGTGTTGGAGTTGAGCTCAACAATCGTGTTGAGGCGAAGCTCAGCTTCATCAGCGAAAGCCGGCAAAACATGCAACAGATTGGGCATGCTGCGGCTGGGAGCCTGATCGAGATTGGCCATAAACGGCAATGGACAGCGCCGGGATCCTACGGGGGGCGATGGAAATCCCTCATTAGAGATCGGATAGAGCGACCAGCTTTGCCTCGAGATACGTCAAGAACGGAGTGCTGTCCAAAGGCCGCCCACTGATCTGTTGCACCAATTGCTCGGCGTTCAAGGCACGACCCAACGGATGGACATGCTCACGCAACCAAGACAACAAGGGCGTGACATCGCCAGCAGCAACATGCTCTTCGGGCGCACCGATCGCTGCTGTCATGGCTTCACTCAGCTGGGCGCTGATCAAATGCCCCAACAAATACGAGGGGAAATAGCCAAAGAGCCCCTCGGACCAATGCACATCCTGAAGACAACCCTCGCCGTCGTTCTCAGGGGTGACCCCAAGCAAATCGCGGTATCTCCGGTTCCATTCCGATGGCAGATCCGCCACTGCCAAGCCCTGCTCAAGTAAGGCAATCTCCAGGTCAGTCCGAATGAGGATATGGAGTCCATAGCTGAGTTCGTCGGCTTCCACGCGATTGAGCCCAGGGGCCAGCGGATTCATGGCCGTCCATAGATCTTCCGACCGCTGCAGTGGCGCGCCAGCGTCGCGAAAGCTGGTCCACCACGTCTGAGCGAATGCTCTGCTTCGAGCGACACGGTTTTCCCAAAACAGAGACTGACTTTCGTGCACTGCCATGGATGTCGCCTGTCCAAGCGGCCAGGCGAACCATTGATGAGTTTGATCAGGGAGCCCTTGCTCATAGAGCGAATGCCCCCACTCATGGGCCGTGGCCAAAAAGCAAGACAAAGGCTGCCCTGTGACAACGCGGGTTGTAATCCGATAGTCACGAGGGCCGAGGGTGATCGAAAAGGGATGCGGAGACCGAGCCACTGCCGTGATTTGCTCCGAACGTCCCCAGCTGCTGAGCAACTGGTTGCAAAGATGCTGCTGAACAGCATCGGGAAGATCCCACGGAGCCGTGCGGGGACGAGGAGCTGTGGTGGAGCGAGCGACGAGCTCCGGTAAACGCTGACGCAAAGGTGCGAACACCTCATTGAGCCGTGTCAGAGACAAATCCGGCTCAAAGGGCTGCGCGAGGGTTTCCCAGCAGGAACGCGGTTCATTGAATTGGCGGGCCTGCTCCTGCCGCAGGTCGATCAGGCTCTGAAGAGCTGGTGCAAACGCAGGAAAGTCGGAATCACGACGGGCCTGTTGCCAGCAGTTGTATCCCTTCGCTTTCGCTGTGGCCAAAGCGGCCACCAAGGCTGGATCCAATGCCTGCTGCCGGCCGAGATCCTGCTCCAACAGATCAAGATTGCGGCCCCGTTCGCACTGATTCGGTGCGGAGACGTTCTCAGACCATTCCTGACGTGCAGCAGCAATCAGGTCGGCGTATTCAGGAGCGCTTTGACGGGCATGCAGCTGACTGGCCAAAAGGGTGAGCTGCTCACCGCGCCATGCCGAACCAGCACTGGGCATGCAGGTGTTCTGATCCCAATAAAGCGTGCTCTGTATGGAGCCAAGGATTTGCGTTTCGCGGAGGTAGCCGCCGAGCGCGTTCCATGCTGTCAACGGATCCGTCAAGCCGCTAGGTCATCAATCCAGGCATCATGGCGAGCAAATGCCATCTCCTACGAGATCCATGGCACCCCATGCAGAGATTGCCCGGCCCTGGGTTGGGTGATGGGATGCATCAACCGGCCACCAAGCAAACATCTAAGTACAAAAAGCACTGTGATGAGTGGCATTCACCACCGCACCAGAGCCATGCTGAAAGGATCCGGTCGAACGGGTTATGCGCCGCTTCCTGCTGAAATCAGCACTCACGATTGGGCTGTCTCTTGCACTGTGGCCACTCAAATTGATGTATCGATGCCCCCAAGCAATGGCCTAACGATCTAGGTCGAACAACGGTCCTGACACAGCACCTCGAGAGATGGCCGACCGGTGAGCGCCAGTCTCCAACCGGCCCATTGCGCGTACAGCCAATTGGTCAACGGTGCCAAAACGGGCCATGCCGTTGGTGCGTACAACCATCCCAGACCAATCAAGCGGTAAGCCTCGCGGAACACAGCGACATCCCTCAACACGTCGCCATCGGAACGGATGGCATGAATACGACCCATCGCCTGGCGATAGCTGATGCCTGAATGCAGATCTGGGTTGTAATCAACAGCATTGATATCCACAAAACTCAAACGCTGGAGCTGATCGCGACGGCGCAGGAAGTTGACCTCCCGCACACATAGAGGACACCCACCGTCAAACAGCAGAGTGAGCGCGGGATTGGTCTGCTGAGTCAAGGCATCGCAAAGATCCAAATCCCAGCTTGGCGAATCTGCTCAGCCAATGGAGACCTGCTTAGGGCGACGCGACGGATGTTGGACGCCTGGAGCGATACACCAAAACCCGAGAACGCGATTTCAAATGCTGGCGGGCATGGCATGGGCGGCGATAAAGATCACCATTATTTTTCCAATGACGTGGATACGGCCAACTGCGCTTTAAAGCAGGGGAATTGGTTGTTCTGCAACACCACCAACGATGAAACCAATACACACAAAATGCGCTGATCAATCCAGACATATCGAACGGTTGATGCGCACACTCAGCTTGATTGGGCCAGCTTAAACGGGACTGTCCAACCTCTCCAGCCCCTCAGCTGGGTTCATCACTGATCTGATGGAGACGATCAATTAAGAGATCAACCTCTGTATCCACACCATCACTGGACTCCCAGGCTTGAGGATCAAATCGATCCTGAATGGCTTGATTGATCCGCTCAGAATTTCGCAGGTTGAGCAAGGTTTGAGGTGTCGCGGCATGGGTCCTCGGTGCCTGTTGTGAAGGCAACTCCGTTCGGAGCGACCCAATGAGATGGCAGGCAACGCGACGATTGCTGCCCTGGGATCTGTGTTCCCAGAGGTAAACCGCCTGCCAGATACCGAGCAGAAGTCGGCCCTGGTCAACACTCAGCGACATCGTCTGAGCTGTAAGCGCTGTTCGGATGTGAGCAGGCATGTCATCCGGCCCTTCATCATCGTGCTGATAAGGGTGGCGCTGTCCCCCACCATCAGCAGGCCCAAGACCATCCTGAGGAACAACCGCCTGCATCCACGCCGTCAAATCACGCAACACACGTGGATCGGCATTTTCATTGATGGTCAAGCTTGCACTGGTGTGCAAACAAGTCAGATGCAACACGCCTTGTTGCAAGCCGCACTGTGCAATCCAGGCATTCAGGCGCTCGTTCAAACGGAGGAAGCCAGGCCCCTGGGTTGTCAGCTCTAAAACATGCAAATGTTGAACCAACTCCATGACCCAGAGTGGACTTGCCTCCATCGTTAGCAAGCGTTGGTTGACCTCACCTCGCCAATAACAATGGGAGCGAAGGCCAACCCATCCCGCTGACATCAGGAGATGCCATGACGGCCCAACGCCTCAGTACACCAGAACAACAAGTTTTGAAAGAGGAGTTACCAGCGTGGACTCAACAGGGACAAACGTTGCAGCGAACCTTTGTCTTCCAAGATTTTGTCGAGGCGTTTGGCTTTATGAGCCGCGTCGCCCTGCTCGCTGAGCAACGCAATCACCACCCGAACTGGAGCAACGTCTACAACCGCGTGTCGATCACTCTCACCACCCATGACCTCGATGGTTTGAGCAGTCTGGATGTTGATCTAGCACGAGCGATCGATGCGCTCCTGCCAGCATGAGCACCAACGAAGCGACCCCCGATGACCAATGCCCCTGTCCCTAACGGGGTTCCTGTCACCATCCTCAGTGGCTTTCTCGGAGCGGGAAAAACCACTCTTCTCAATCACATTCTGAGCAACCAGCAAGGGGTCAAAACCGCCGTTCTGGTCAATGAATTTGGAGAGATCGGGATCGACAACGACCTCGTGGTGAGCACAGGGGATGAGATGGTCGAACTCAGCAATGGTTGTATCTGTTGCTCGATCAATGGGGAGTTAAAGGACGCCATCGAGCGGATTCTCGAACGTCCAGATCCGTTGGATTACATCGTTGTTGAGACAACCGGACTCGCAGATCCACTGCCGGTTGCGATGACCTTTCTGGGCAGTGAGCTCAGAGATCAAACTCGACTCGACTCGATCATCAGCTTGATCGACGCCGAAAACTTCGACGACAGTTTGCTGGACTCCGAAATCGGCCGAGCGCAGGTGATCTATGGAGACATCCTGCTTCTCAATAAATGCGATCTGGTTGGCGAAGAACGACTGGTGGCCATCGAGTCACGCCTGAAAGCCCTCAAACATGACGCCCGAATTCTGCGGTCGGTGAAAGGAGAAGTGCCTCTGGCGTTGCTGTTGAGCGTTGGATTGTTCGAATCCGACAAAGTGAACAACAGTGAGAACGTTCACGAGCACGGGCATGACCACGACCACGACCACAGCCATGACCACAGCCATGACCATGCAAGCCACCCAGATCAGCTAGCCATCGAGGGATTCACCTCCCTGTCATTTCAAAGTGATGGGCCGTTTGCATTACGCAAATTTCAGAATTTTCTCGATAACCAGATGCCTGCGGACGTGTTTCGCGCCAAAGGAATCCTCTGGTTCAACGAAAGTGAACGAAGGCATGTCTTTCACCTGGCAGGCAAGCGCTTTTCCATCGATGACAGTGACTGGATTGGAGATCGTAAAAACCAGCTTGTCCTCATCGGCAAAGGCCTCGATCACACCACCCTGCGAAGGCAACTGAAAGCCTGCGTTGCAAAGGATGCGGGAAAAGGCTTTGTCTGAACGTTCACAAGCCGAACAACCGGACTAAGGTGCCTGCATGCATGAATCTTTGATGCCTGAGCCCATCGCTCTGATTGCTCTACTCCTGGCTTCGAGCCTTCTGCTTTGGCTTCTTGCTGATTCAGATGACGACAACAGCGGTGGTGGACTGCACCAGCCAGTGTTAGTTCCCATTCCAGTTCGCAATCACCAGCGCTAAGGCCAACAAGACTTTCGCTAACAGCATCGTTCCTCCGCTGCGTCGGGGGATTTTTTTTGGCTGATCGCTTGACGACGAGCTAAGGAGAAACGAGCAGCTGGACGAGACCAGCTCATGTGGTTTGACGATCAAGCTTGCAAACGACCGCATCGCTCGGCATAAAGCACCACCGCCTTGCAATGGTTGATGTAGTCCTCCGCTGTCATCGATCCCTTCGCCTGCTGGGTCTGCTTGCTGACGATCTCAAAATCTGCAATCAGCTCAAGTCGACGATGTCCAACGACTGGACATCGCCATTGCTGACTGGGCTCCACAGGCAGGACAAGACAGCGCACATCCATCGCCATGCCGTCGTAGGGATCAATCCCAGTGCTTCGGTGAAACGCACCATGAATGGCATCCAGCGCATCCTTCACTCGGTAACCGCCGCCGCGCTTGCGATCACGCTTGGTGACAGCAACCGCCTCTCGGTTCAGAACCCGCCTGTAGAGATCGCCTGAAATCGCACACCAAGCTGGCGGTGAGTAGCTCGATTGGTGCGCTGACATCCCGATCACAGGAAGTGATCAAACAAGTTTGATCAACCCAAAACCCAGCCAAGGCCCACGGCCACACAAAACAAGTATTAAGCTTTGTAAATTACCAGTTCTTCGCGGCATTTCGCCAAAAACGTTTTTCGCAGTGGGGGCATTTCCCTGCTCTTTCTATCAACAACTAGACCAACAAGTCTTTTTGAGGAACCGAACACCAAGTGCACATATCGTCACTTTGGCTACTGCAGCTCAAAAAAATTTAGCGAAGATCACCTCAACATCAGCTATTCAATGAGCTCTTATTGCATTATTGGTTGTGGGTATGTTGGATCTACAGCTGCTATTCACTTAAAGCACAAAGGCCATCGAATTACTGGCACAACAAAAACGCGATCGAAGTTAATTCAACTGAGCAACATTGTTGACGACCCACTGATTCTTGACCTTAACAAGGAAGATACGAACTTTGACTTTCTCAATGAGCAAGATGGCATTCTTGTCTCAGTCGCACCCTCCCAGGACGGCGACTCCTACGACGACGTCTTTTCTACTGGCTTAAGTCGACTTAGCCAAGCACTCAAACAACGCCAGTCGACACATCCTGTGCATGTGACATACATCAGCACTGCTGGAGTTTATGGGGATCATGACGGGCAATCTGTCGACGAAACCTCTGCAATCGATCGCCACCATCCGCTGAACGCCATCCTGGCCAAAGCCGAAAACAGCATGTTGACAATCGACAGACGAGACACAAGTATCTGCATTCTTCGCATCGGTGGCATCTATGGACCGGGCCGCGACATGGCAGCTGTCATCAAATCAGCGGCCGGGGAGCAAGTGAAAAAGAACGGAAATCATGCATGCTCATGGACCAATATTGTTGACGTCGCAGAGGGAATTTCCTTTGCTTACAATCAAAAACTGGAGGGGATTTTCAACCTTGTTGACGACATGCAACTCACGCGCCGTGAACTCTCCAATCTGCTCTGCGATAGCGAAGGACTTCCGCCTGTTCTTTGGATGAATCATGACCCACCAGGACAACGCATTTCCAATGCAAAGGTCAGCAACCAAAAGATCAAAGCCGCTGGATATCGATTGAAATCACCCTCGATGACGTCGCCCTTGCGCGTCTGACTGTTGAGAACAGCTTGCAACAGCCTGTAGCGTGCGTGTGGATGCGCGTTCGTTTTTGAGATCCGGAAGTTCAGACACGTCCCTGAAGTGCAGCCATACATGAGCCGGCGCTTGTTGGGAGCACTCGCGGCCGTTCTGGCCCTGATGGCGATTTGGCCACTGATCCAGTTACTCGGGGAAGGCCTGAGGGGTTTCCAAGAGGGTTTGGTCACCCTTGGACCGGATGGCGGGCGTCAGATCCTGGGCACGTTGAGCCTGCTGCTCGGTAGCGCCATCGTTGGAACCATGATCGGGACCGCCAATGGTTGGCTTCTGATCAACTGCCGCTTTCCAGGGCGACGCTGGCTGCGGATTGCACAGTTAATTCCGCTGGCCACGCCGGCCTATCTCCTCTCAGCCACCCTTGTGGACCTGGGTAGCCGCCATGGCTGGCGCATCCATGGCTTGTCTTGGGGGATCACCGTGATGGCCCTCAGCACCTATCCCTATGTCTTTCTTCTGAGTACCGAAAGCTTCGCCATGAGTGGGCGTCGTCAGCTCGAGGCCTGCAGAAGTCTGGGAATCGGCCCCTGGTCCGCATTTCGCCGCGTGGCGCTTCCCATTGCCTTGCCGGCCATCGGAGCCGGAATCGCTCTGATGGGGATGGAAATCGTGAATGAACTGGGGGCCGTTCAGCTCCTAGGAATTCCAAGCCTGTCCGCAGGAATCCTCGAAGCCTGGCAAGCCAACAGCAACCCAAGCGGCGCGATCTGCCTGGCGCTCATCACGCTGGCGATTGTGCTGGGGCTCGTGGTCTGCGAGCGTCGTCTCCGACGCCGAAGTCGACGCTGGAGTGATGGAATTGCAGGCGGAGATGCCACGGCATGGCCTCTCGACGGCGTACGGGCATTCAGCGCACAGCTCCTGGCCCTGCTGCCTCCGGTCATCAGTCTTGGCATCCCTTTGATCTGGGCCGCTGGAAATCTGGACCAGCTCCAGAACAATCTTGAAAGCGACTTGCTCTCCCTCAGCCTTCGCAGTTTCGTGCTGGCCATCGTTGCAGCAGCCTTCGCAGTGGGTGCAGCATTAGTGCTGGCGATCGCCAAGCGCTGGACCAACAATCAGCTCCTCCAAAGCCTGACCTTCCTCGCCGGGATGGGCTATGCCGTGCCCGGCACCGTTTTAGCTCTCGCCCTACTCCTCACCGGAGCCCCTTGGCAACTTGCCCCGTTACTCCTCCTTGTATGGGGATACAGCGACCGATTTCTGGCTGTAGCCAAAGGAGGCTTGGATGCAGCCTTGGAACGCATTAGCCCCAATCTCGATGAGGCCGCCACTGGGTTGGGCCTTAACTGGCAACAGGTACTGCAACGCGTTCATCTTCCGTTGCTGCGCGGACCACTCACCGTGGGCTTGCTGTTGGTTTTCGTGGACACGGTCAAAGAGCTCCCCCTGACCTTTGCCCTACGACCCTTTGATTTCGACACCCTTTCAGTACGGGTTTATCAATACGCCAGTGATGAGCGCCTTGCTGAAGCACTTCTCCCGGCATTGATGATTTTGCTGCTTGGACTGATTGCCTCGATGGCACTGGTGCCAAGCCTTGATCGAACGTCCAAACAATCTTGAAATCAGCCCATCGCGCTTAACGCTTAGGTCCAAAACGAAGCCACAAGAGGCGATCCATCTCCAAGGCGCCAGCAGCAACCAAATCAGCCAGGGTTGACACCAGGCGATAGCTCAGAACAACAGCGAGCAAGCCTGCTTCGGGAACACCGGCGCCCAAGCGCATCAACAATGTGGCTTCAAACACGCCCAGACCTCCGGGTGCACCGGGAACCACCAGCCCAACGGAATAGGCCAAAGCAAACGCAGCCAACCAAGACCCAACCAGCGCACCCTCAACCCGAAACGCCTGCACGCAACAAAAAAAACCCACAAACCGACAACTCACAAAACCCAGATCCCACAGCAGTGGAGTCCATGGATACCCGCCACGGCCTGAGCCCAAGGGATAGTCATTTGGCAGAACTCCCAGTTCAGCTGGCTCAAGCTGCGAGGCCTTGGAACTCTCAAGCCGTCGCAGCAATGGCTCACGCCAGCGCGGCATCATCAAAATGGCTGGAAGGGGCGCCAAACAAGCCAATCCGTTTTGCCAGCCCCCCGGCAACAACAAGAGGGAGGCCTCCGACACGATGAGCAGCGGATCCAGCAGAACAGCAGCCATCGCGGGAGCAGCGCCAACGCTCTGGCGAAGGACGCGAACCCGCTCTACTAGATGCCAAATCCCACCAGGGAGGTACTTGAGCACATTCGTGCGCACAAAAAGTGGGATCAACTCGAACCGGTCCGTGCTGTGCCCGAGCCACCCCACCAGCACCTTCCAAGAGACGCCATTGATGACGATGCTCAGCCAACTGAAGCCAAACCCGAGAACGAGCCACAGCCAGCCGCGGCCATCCAAGTTCTGTTGTCTGAGTTGATCGCCCTGTTGCAGCGCGGCAACGGCAATAAAAACGACACTGGCCAAGGTGACCCAAAGCTTGGGTTGGCGCAGAAATCGGATCACCAGGACCACTCTCCATCCGGAGTGAAGATCGCTCCTTGACAACCCTCACGGAGCACAGCAATTGAGGTCCCACTGCTGTCGCTCAGCGCTTGCAAGCCCTCCAATTCCGGCTTGGCAGTGTCGCGACCATCCGGTCGACGCACTTGCTTGGCAGGGAGATCACCCCAAGGGGTTTGAAGATGGCCCTCACGGCGGGGAAGAAGCCAACGACCCTGTTCACGCTCCCTGAGGCCAATGGTGCTGCCGGCCGTGAACCAAAGCTCGCGCAAAGCCTTGGCTTGGCCGGGAGCCACCAAAGCGACGACCGCAACCCCGGCACGCCCCTTCTTCATCTGGATGGGGTGGCTGGCCACATCAATGGCGCCGCCCTCCCGCAAAACCTGGATCAGCACCGCTACATCCTCAGGGGAGGCGTCATCAATCCATGCTTCTTGAATCACCAAGCGTTGCCAACGTGGACGGATCTCGGATGACTGAGAACAGGGTGCACTTGCCAGCTGCGTGATTCGCAGCTGATTGGGGCGATCGAGCTCACGATGGCCAAGCCCACAGCCGATCGACATTGGAGTGACCTGCTCAGGAGCACTGAAACGATCGACCCAGACCGCCATCAAGGCCAAACCGGTTGGGGTGGTCCATTCCCCATCGGGCAGATCCAACCCACGGCGCACAGGAATCTCCTTTCTCCGTGCCAGCTCGAGAACCGCGGGCACTGGAACCGGAAGGCGGCCATGGGCCGTCTGCACAGACCCGCGTCCAGTGGGTGGGGAATCGCAGCTGATCAGCTCCGGACTGAGGTGATGAAGCGCAGCACAGACACCGACCACATCCACCACGGAATCAATGGCACCGATTTCATGAAAATGGACCTTGTCGGCCTGGAGACCATGAACTGCAGCCTCTGCCTCAGCCAACACGCTGAACACCGCCAGCACACGCTCTTTTAAAGACGATGGCCAAGGGGCAGCCTCAAACTCACCACGCAGCTCCGCCCAATGACGATGGGGAGGCTGCTGCTCTAAGCACTCCACGGTTAAGCGCAAACCTCGCAACCCACCACTGAGGGTGTCGTCAACCCTGATGGCGTAGCGATCCGACCAACCCAGGGCAGCCAGAGACTCATCAACAACGGACCGCGGAACGCCGAGATCCAGCAGAGCCGCCAACAGCATGTCTCCGGCCAAGCCTGTCGGACACTCGATGTGCAGAGCTGTCATCGCCCGAGGCGAGGCGCGGCATCCAACAACGCGGCAGCACGCTGCTCAAGACTCGGACGATCGTTGCGGAGCTGCTGCTCAATCTCGCGACGAGCCCGACGCTGTTCACGCTGGGCCGTCTCCACATCGTGGCCAGACAAACCCCAAAGCTGACCAAGCAATGCACGATCATCGGCACCGCCACGGGCCTTCCCATAGACCAGCTTTTCGGCAGCAATTCCAGCCTGCAGGACGCGACTCCATCGCCGGAGGTCCTCCAACGGCATTTTCACGCTGTCTGGGACAGTGAATTCCGTCGCCCCGCTGCTGCGTAAGCCAGCACTCACGCAGGCGAGTGTGCCAACCAGAACCCGTTGCACCGGAAGATCTTCGGCCTCGGCAATCAAAACGTGGCCAGCCTCATGAACTGCAATCCTCTGCAGACGTGATTGACCGCCGGGCAACGCCTCAGCCAACAAATGGCCACCCATGCCCTGCCAGGACGCTGCGTCGACACTCAGGGCGATGAGTCCCCCGAGGACGACAACCACAATCCAGGCTGGGGAAATCCCAACGGCTGGACCGAACGCTCCAAGGATGGTGATCCCAACGACAACGAGTCCGGCACGCAACGTGCCCGTTGAGCCCTGAGAATCTTCCACCATCAGGTCCGTGCCCGCCGGGAGGCCTGGCCGCGACCGCTCTTCGACTTGCCCCCTCGCGTGGGCATCGGTGCCATCACTTCATGGGATTCGAGATGGAGCTCCTGACCCTGACGCCGTAGATCGAGTCCGACGAAATGACGCAAATGCTCCAGAGGTAATTCACCTTTGATTTGCAGCTTGAAGGGGAGCGGACGACTGCCATCCGCACGAGGCTGTTGTCGCACCTTGATCACCAGCTCTCCCGTTTCAGGCTTGGTGAAAATCAGTTCTCCGCGAACAGAGAAATAGTCATCCCCTTCGGGAAGGCTGTCATCGAGATCAGCGGACTCTGGAGACAGAGTGCTCGGCTCCCAAATTCCAGCAATTTGGAGATGCAGATGGTCGCTTTCACGGCAACGGGGATACACAACCCAAAGGTGGGGCTGATCCATCGACAGATGTCGGCGCATCAAGGTCAAGACGCGGCCAAGCACGACCGTCTCCAACTTGGTGCCGTCGCTGTCGGTCAAAAAACCGCGCGTGAGTTGTTCCTCGTCGTGCGGGGTATAAACGCCACGGACGACACCGATGGCCCTGTACTGAAGTGGTTCGGTGACCGGGGGGATCGGATGGTCGCGCATCTCAATTGGATCGGGCGGTTACAAAACCCGCTACGGACTGTAGCCAGGGCAATGCACTCTCCTCAGACTGGCGTCACCGAGATCAGATGAGATGGCACCTTCCCGGCGGATGTTGTTCTCCGGGATCGTCCTCGCCACCGCCGGATTGATGGGTTGGGGACTCGCGGCTGTCTTCCCTCCCAAAACCTCAGACCTTGGGAGTCGAGCCGTCGTGACCCGAGAGGTTCAGACCCTGCTCGCGCGCCAGGACAGTGGGACGTTGTCTCCGGAAGAGCGTTTTCAGCTCGTCGAGCGGTTGATCGCGATCAACCGGTTGGATCAAGCTCTCGAAGTGTTGGCTCTATGGCGAGAAGAAACACCAACCAGCATCGAGCTGAATCTCTTGATTGCTGACCTGCGGCGTCGTTCCGGAGATCACCTCGGCGCGACCACCGATCTCGATCAACTGCTGCGTTTACACCCGGACCTCCTTGACGCCATCAAACTCAAGGCCTTGGTCCAGCAGGAATCCGGGATTGGAGACGAAGCGATCCGGACCATCCAAGACAAATTCAAACGAGTCAAAGACAACAACCAACTCAGCCTGGGATTGCTGTTGGCTGATCTTCAGCGCGTGAATGGTGATCGGAACAACGCTCGAGGGACCTATCAACGACTGGCCAAAACCTTCCCGAACGACGCTGATCCAGTGATTGCCCTTGCCCTACTGGAACGCGAAGACGGAAACAGCACCACCGTCCAAACCCTCCTTAGCGAAGCGCGATCACGTCGATCGGACGATCTCTCCGATCCGTTGATCGATCAATTGGCCAGTCGCTGGGGGTTGTCAGCGGCGAGAGTCAGGGCTGTGCAGCCGGCTGCTGCTGATAAGCCTTGAGCGCGGCATCAATCGCATCAGAAGGAGGCGTCGCGTCGTTCATCGCCCCGGACTGACGAATCCGGTTGATGAGATCCAAGGGGTTCGTGGCATCAAGCACTGAACCACCCTCTCCAGGACCAGGACTGTAGAAATCGCGTTCCTCCCGAGTCTGGTAGGGGGCATCGACCTGGGCGATGGCGTGCTGATGCAAAGAAACGGCAAACACTCCAACCAGAGCCAGGCTGCTGACCGCGAATCGGCCGACCATCGAGACACCCATCAAAAGTCGTCGAATGCTAAGCGTCACTTGCTGGAGACAACCACCCCGTGCAGATCGCCACCTGGAACGTGAATTCGGTGCGAACACGCCTGGACCAGGTTCTGGCCTGGCTTGAGCTGGAACAACCCGATCTGCTCTGCTTGCAGGAAACCAAAGTGGATGATCCGCTTTTTCCACTTCAAGCGTTTGAGGCAGCTGGCTGGAAGGTCAGCATTCATGGACAAAAGGCCTACAACGGCGTTGCCCTCATCAGCCGCGTCCCGCTGGAGGATGTTCGTTGCGGCTTTACGGGCGAACTCCCTGAGGATCCAGAAGCGGAGCAACTGGGAGAACAAAAACGTGTGATCAGCGCGCTACTCGATGGCGTGCGAGTGCTCAATCTCTACGTGCCAAACGGCTCAAGCCTGAAATCAGACAAATATCCCTACAAGCTGAGCTGGCTTGCCTGTTTGAAGCGTTATCTCGACGCCCAAGCCGAGCGCGGTGAACCCCTTTGCATGGTGGGGGATTTCAACATTGCTCCGGAGGCTCGTGACATCCACGACCCAGATCGACTCAGCGGCGGAATTATGGCCAGCGATGCCGAGCGATCCGCATTAAAAGAGGTCCTCAATACGCGTCTCCAGGATGTGTTCCGCGTCTTTGAACCCGATAGCGGGCACTGGAGCTGGTGGGACTACCGGACAGGAGCCTGGGACCGTGACCGAGGCTGGAGAATCGATCACATCTACCTCTGCGACGACCTGCTGGGTCTTGCCAAGAGCTGTGTGATTCACAAAGCGGTTCGTGGCAATCTGCAGCCAAGCGACCACGCCCCGGTCAGCGTGGAACTGGACTGGCCGCCTGCAGAGGATGACCTTAACGACGACAACGACGTCTTTCGTTGAGCACAGCAGCGAAAGACGCTGTCAGAACACCTCCAATCCAGCGGGACGCTCTTGACGTCCCGCCTGGAGGGTGACCGCACGGCGGGCTGATTCTCCGCAGGTGCGCGGCGTGGGCAACACCTTGCCGGGATTGGCACGCTGCCCAGGATCAAAGGCCTTACGGAGCAAAGCCATGGTGTCCAAATCATCCTGCTCAAACATCCAGTCGAGATAGCAACGCTTATCCGCACCGATGCCGTGCTCACCGCTGATGCTGCCACCAGCCTCTAGGCACTCCCGCAAGATGGCGGCGCCGAGGGCTTTCACCCGTTGTTCGGCGTCAGGCTCGGTGGCCCGATACAGGATCAGAGGGTGCAAATTGCCATCCCCGGCATGGAACACATTCGCCACAGGAAGGCCGTACTCCTGGCTCAAGCGCTCGATCGCGGCCAACACCCGAGGGAGAGTGCTACGTGGCACAACACCGTCCTGGACATAGTAAGTCGGTGTGATTTTTCCTACTGCTGAAAAGGCCGACTTACGCCCTTTCCACAACACAGCACATTCGGCGGGCTCCACAGCGAATCTGAGTCCCCGAGCTCCCGCAGCTAGGCAAAGCTGCTCAGCTCGCGAAGCTGAGGCCTCGACTTCAGAGGCCTGGCCGTCGAGCTCGAGAAGCAACACAGCTGCCGCATCTCTCGGATACTCGTCGTANCCNAAGAAATCATTGACGGCATTGATCGTGACCCGGTCCATGATTTCCATCCCTGCCGGCAAAATGCCTGCAGCTGTGACGGAGCGCACCGCCTCACCAGCCGCTTCCATCGTCTGAAAATCCGCCAATAAGACGTTGACGCATTCAGGTGATCGCAAAAGCCTCAGAGTGATTGCGGTCGCGATGCCCAGCGTTCCCTCACTGCCAATGAAGGCTCCACGCAAGTCCAGTTCAGGCGATTCAGCGAGACCGTTGCCCAGCTCTGTGACCGTGCCATCAGGCAGAACTACCTCCAGACGAAGAACGTGATTGCTGGTGACGCCGTATTTGAGGCAGTGGACCCCACCGGAGTTTTCAGCCACGTTGCCGCCAATGCTGCAGACGATCTGGCTTGAAGGGTCAGGTGCGTAGTAATACCCCTCCCCAGCAACAGCTCGGGTCACCCAGCTGTTAATGACCCCCGGTTGAACGGTGATGGTCTGATTCTCCAGATCCAGTGCCAAGACATCGCGCATCCGACTGGTGACGACGAGCAAAGCTCCCTCTTCGACCAATGCGCCACCGGATAAACCCGTTCCACTGCCACGCGCCACAAACGGAACGTCGCGTTCTGCGCAGCAACGGACGACAGCGGAGACCTGTTCTGTGGTCTCTGGAAGCACTGCCAACGGTGGACAGTGACGCTCAAGCGTCAGACCGTCACAGTCGTAACTCAACAATTCCTGACGTCGAGCGACCACGGCACGCTGAGGAAGAAACCGACGAAGATCCCTCTCCAGCGCTGACCAGTCGTGGGTCAAAACGGTCGTGCAAGTGCCATCAGGCTACGAAGAGAAACAGGCTCAACTGAGTCGATCGAGACACGAACAAACGGAACCGGTCGTTCTTGGGTCAGGATGATGCACGGTTTGCAATTGCCTCTTGGCGTCGGTTCCCGTGACAACTCCTGCGTTGAACACCAGCCGCTCACAGGCCATTTTCGGCGCAGCACAGGGCCTCATGCCCGGTGGTGTGAGCTCTCCTGTTCGAGCGTTTAAATCCGTCGGTGGCCAACCGATCGTGTTTGATCGGGTCAAAGGTCCCTATGCCTGGGACGTAGACGGGAACAAATACATCGATTACATCGGCAGCTGGGGACCGGCGATCTGCGGCCATGCCCACCCAGAGGTGATCAGTGCCCTTCAGGAGGCCGTTGAGAAAGGCACCAGCTTTGGCGCCCCCTGCGCGCTGGANAACACCCTGGCCGAAATGGTGATTGACGCTGTCCCCAGCGTCGAGATGGTTCGTTTTGTGAACAGCGGCACCGAGGCCTGTATGGCCGTGTTGCGGCTGATGAGGGCCTACACCGGCCGCGACAAGGTGATCAAGTTCGAAGGCTGCTATCACGGCCACGCCGACATGTTCCTGGTCAAGGCNGGTTCGGGCGTCGCGACGCTTGGCTTGCCTGATTCCCCTGGCGTTCCTCGCAGCACGACAGCCAACACACTGACCGCTCCCTACAACGACCTGGAAGCGGTCAAGGCCTTGTTTGCCGAAAACCCAGACGCCATCTCTGGCGTGATCCTCGAACCCATCGTCGGCAACGCTGGTTTCATCCAGCCAGAGCCTGGATTTCTTGAAGGCCTTCGTGAACTCACCAAAGAGCATGGCGCTCTTCTGGTCTTTGACGAAGTGATGACAGGCTTCCGCATCAGCTANGGCGGAGCCCAGGCCCACTTCGGCGTCACCCCAGACCTCACCACNATGGGCAAGGTTATTGGTGGTGGTTTGCCGGTGGGGGCCTACGGCGGCCGTGCCGACATCATGCAAATGGTTGCACCTGCTGGCCCGATGTATCAGGCGGGGACTCTGAGTGGAAACCCTCTNGCCATGACTGCAGGAATCAAAACCCTGGAGCTTCTCAAGCAACCCGGGAGCTACGACAAGTTGACGGCAACAACGGCAAAACTTGTAGCCGGGATCAAAGACGCAGCCAAGGCAGCGGGCCTACCCATTACTTGCGCCAGCGTGAGTGCAATGTTTGGCTTCTTCCTCTGTGAAGGTCCCGTTCGCAACTTCGAAGAAGCGAAAGCGACCGATGCTGAGCGATTCGGGAAACTTCACCGCGCCATGCTCGAGCGCGGTGTTTATCTCGCCCCCTCCGCTTTCGAGGCTGGCTTTACATCCCTGGCTCATTCCGACGCCGACATCGATGCCACGATCAACGCCTTCCGCGAAAGCTTTATGGCTGTCGCCTGATTGGCTCAGGTGCGGCGATCAGTGCCGCACCTGATGTTCAAGATCAATCCAAGGCTTGGGAAGTTCCTGGTATCCAGGCAGAATTCATTTTCAACAAGGTTTTAGGCCCAGGGGAGCTGCCATGAGCAACGCTGAGTCTTTGCTGAAGGCAGCCCGCGAAGCNGCGCAGAATGCCTACTGCCCGTATTCGAATTTCNACGTTGGCGCTGCCGTTCGTTGCAAAGACGGCACAGTGGTNTCCGGNTGCAATGTGGANAACGCCAGCTTTGGACTGACANTCTGCGCCGAGCGCGTNGCACTGTTCAGATGTATAGCCCAGGGCCTTCAGCCACTAGAGATGGCTGTGAGCTGTGTAGATGCACTAGAGNATGCGCCAGCACGATCACGGATGCCGTGCGGTGCATGCCGACAAGTGATGCAGGAGCTCATGTCGAGCCGGGCAACGATCCACATCGACGGGGTTGGTACACGGCAACTTACCCAGCTGCTACCAGATGCGTTTTCACTGAGCAACAAACATATTTGTCGAGAAGGTCAGCACAGTTGAAGCACATCAAACGATGACCTGACGGCTAGTGCCCGTAGTGATCGTATTGCTCGCCTCTCCCTGGTTAAGCGCAAACAAAAGCNAGCNCATGCTTGTAGGTGCACAAAACCACTAGCAGCGAATCAATCGGGAGCATCACACCATCTTGCATTCCAGCCAANGCGGTTAACGGCGAATANTTCATAGTTTAACAACAACTAAACCAAAAAAATCATCTTAATCCCAAGAGCTGTACGAACTCGAGTGCCTACTCAACAACACAGAAACCCGAGGGAGCAGAGTGACGAGGCAAAAAAACTGAATTGATCAGCAGCACCCAAGAAAAGACTAAAAAATATATTTACATACAGCATCACCATAAACAAAGAGGAATTANCTCANTNCATATCAATTAATCTGTTATTTGAACTCACGGAATCNCCTACAACGATTGTCCTAACAAGCATTTAACAGTTCAAGCAACACATGCGAGCATTCCGCAGCCATGATTCAGTAAGAACAGAATTCANAAATTGGCCGACCTTTCAACCATCTTCACATCGGTCTACATACCAATTGTGACTGCTGTCGGCAGTGGAATACTGATCAGCAAACTACTNGTTTCCTACGGGGGAGCCTGGGGTGAAAGCAACAGCAGGGAAATACCCGCGGTCCTCGCACAATTTCTATTGAGGATCGGAATCCCTATCGGGATTGCCAACTTTGTACGCGGCGCTGATCTCTCAGCCAGCGCATGGATTGCCCCAATCACAGCAGGNNTGGCGATCACACTTGGCCTGCTTTTTTCGTCCTACATCCTTGGACCTAGAGGCTCAATCCTGTCTCATACACGTCGAAGCTTTCAACTCAGTAGCTANGTGGGAAATACAAGTTTCATTGGATTTCCAGTAGTTTTATTGTTACCACAACTTGGGCCTAGTTACTTTGGCATTGCCGTTCTGTACGACATTTGCGGAACTGTCTTAGGTGGATATGGATTAGGGGCCTGGATTGCAACACGGGGAGAGAAAAAGGACAGAGAAAATTCTTTACGTAGCACCCTCATCAAGACAGGAAAACTTCTCTACAAGAACCCTTCACTCATAGCATTTGGCGTAGGAATATTACTCAAGTCTGTTGAGATTCCAGAGACAATTAGTGCCATCCTCAATATTATTGCTTGGGGATCAATCATGCTTGCCCTACTTACCATGGGGATGAGAATTGAGCAGTTAAGCGGTTCAGATTCATTTCAACTACCTCTGAAGGCTGTTCTAATCAAAATGGTGGCCGTTCCTGTGATGATCGGCGCCTTGCTAACAGCCACAGGATTTGCCGGACCAGAACGATTGGTACTCGTCCTCCAAGCAGGAATGCCCTGCGCATTCGCGACACTAGTACTTGCCGAGAACTTCAATCTTGATCGAGAATTTACTGTGCAGACCTTAATTCTAAGCAATCTCATTTTACTTTTTAGTCTACCGATCTGGGTGATTGCTTTAACGTCTTGGTAACCCTTACGGGCCCTACTTACTCATGAGAATGCATGAGCAGGATCACTAGAAATTGCTAGATTTAATTTTATGCACTGGAGCGTAGCTTGAAACCTCAACTAGCCCTCGCTTCAATCCTTTTGAGCCTTTCCGTCGGGGGATGCAGCTTCACAGGAGCAAACCCAGCAACCTCGCAGACATCAAACGACCGTGAACTCCTGATTTGGTGGTCTGAGGGGTACTACCCAGAAGAAACAGATGCAATCGAATCAATTACTCGCAAATGGGAAAAAGCGAGTGGGAACAAAGTCAAGCTTGTTTTTTTTAATGATGGGGAAATCTCCCAACGAGCGACAGAAATTTTAAATGGAGGCCCCAAACCAGATTTATTGTATGGCTACAGCGTAGGAGATAGTCATGGGCCAACCTTTGCATACAAGGACTTCCTAGTAAAAACTGATGACATCATTGAGGACTTTAAAAGTGACTATTCACCAGGAATTATTGAAAACATCACTTTTCTAAACAAGGATGCAGGAGGGAGATTTCCTTACTCAGTGCCGCTGTCTGTTAGCTCTGCCTACATCCATTACTGGAAGGATTTACTTCAAGAAGCGAACGAAACAGATTTAACAATTAATATTCCCGACACATGGAACGAGTTTTGGGAATTTTGGGGAATCAATCAACAGAAAGCTATTCAAGCTGGCTTCGTCGATATCAAGGGTATTGGCCTACCGATGGCAAGCTCGACATCTGATACCCATATCTTGTTTGACTTTTTTCTGGAGGCTCATGAAGCCAACATTATCAGTCAATCAGGAGAGCTTTTGTTGAGGAAGCCAGAAGAACGCGAAAAAGTGATTCAGGCCATGAAAAACTACACCAGCTTTTATAAAAAAGGTTGGGTGCCTACCAAAGCAACCGAATGGGGAGATGTCGACAACAATATTAATTTTCTAAGCAGCTTATCGTTAATGACGGCCAATCCAACATTATCGATTCCCGGCTCTCAAACCGCGGATGAAGTCGCCTACTACGAAAGAATTGCATCAGTGGGTTGGCCCAAAGGGATAAATGGCCAAACGGTACGCACCGATATTTCCGTTAAGCAGATGTTTATCTTTGACGGAAAAAAGATGGAAGAGGCAAAATCTTTTGCACGCAATCTTATAAAGCCAGAAAATCTATCAACCTATGTCGAAGGGGCTCAAGGACGTTTTTTACCAGTTTCAAAGAATATCCTAACGAATCCATTTTGGAACGAACTCCGGAATACACACATACAAGCATCTCGCGAGACAGTTGAAAATTATAAACTAGCCTATCAAATATATAACCCCGCCTACACCGAGGTAAGACGGCAAAATATTTGGGCACAAGCCATCGAACAAGTCTGCGTTAACAACACTCCTGTTGATACTGCCGTCGATAACGCCATAGAATCGATTGAATCAATCTTCCAAAAGTGGGAAAGATCATGAACATATCACACATTTCCTGCAGCGAGATTCTAATTGTCTCACTAACAGTTACTGGATCGATCGGTCTCATTACTTACTATAGCGACTCAAATGCATTGGGCCAACAAGCATATAGAGAACAAAAACAAATTCTCACTGAAAGGGGACAAGCATTTACAGACGCAAAAAACACATTATTATCGTCTTTAATAGAACATCTAAATAGCCCTAATTTCAAAGAGAAAAGTATCCAAATATTATCTTCTAAAAAACGTTTTCGCCCAGACAGATCAAACATCATCTCAAGAACTGATGGGAACCTGGAGACAAGTCGTCTTTTTCAAACAGATCTAGAAGCAGAGAGCATGTCAATCTTGACAGCGGGAGCAATTATTGCTTTATCAACAGAAACTAAAAAAATAGGCCGTTACCAACCTGTTCAGAACACAACCACATATGTTGACCCACAAAAGTCAAATAACGTCGGTCTCCGCTTTTTTAAGGATCCTCGAGTCGGCCGTCCGACCACAACCATTGCCCTACCAATTCGGGACAATTCAAACAAACGACGAGGATATTATGCGGTTGATATCAATCCCAAAACATTGCATGCCTCAATGTTTAAAGAAAATCAATCTAGCGTACTCTCACCTCCAGAGAATACATATGCCGTTGCTTATACATCATTAAGTCGCATCACTGAAATTTACAACCACACTCAACCTAACCAATACCCATCCCTTAAAAGTGAGGGTATCAACAATGCCCTGAACAACAGACAAGGAGGATTCCTCTATCTTAATCATGAACGCAAGCCGGTTGTTGGCGCCTATCAATATATCCCCGCGGCCAACATGGGGCTTCTTGTCGAAAGAGATCAATCTATTTTATTCAAGCAAGCACGAAAAAGATTGAGGAAAATTCTAGTCATAGGGACCTTGCTATCAACCTTTACCTTTATCGCATTAAGACGATTAAAGTCTCAGGGCTTGAAGAAATCGCTTTAAAACTATCATGATACTCCTATCTCACAAATTGCATCGGCTGAAATTACGCTTAGGAAGCAAACTTAGAATAATCAAAACTCTTCAGTTCACATTTACGGCTCAGATTACTTTTGTAATCATACTGTTATTTTCGATCGGAAATGTTATTATCTTTCGAACAACATCAGAGCGTCTAATTAGGAACACACACCTTAGGAATAGAGACCAAATTACTGGATTAGTAAGCAATATCGATCAATGGAAAGAATCAACTGTGCTTCTAATGGCAACACTAAGCAAGCAGCCTGGAATCATAAAACTTGACAACACACTAATCAGCGCATCACTGGGGCAAATCACACAATTAACTCCAGATAGAGTCTGGCGAGTCTTTGATAATCAGGGGAACTTAGTTTTTACAAGCCTTGAATCAGAACGCAGCCCACATCAAAAAAAAATTCTGGAACTTAGGCATAAAGATTATGAAGGTTTCAAAAAAGCACGCAATGGAAAATTTAGCTGGAGCGTTGCATTTTCTGGGGCATTGAGTGGTATTAAAAAAGAAGGATGCTTGAGTGCTGATCAACCTATCTTTAAATCACCCAATCTTGGCAATAAGTCTGAGGTGATCGGCACTCTTAGTTTCTGCCTGCCTCTGGAAAAACTTGGAGCCGCAATTGGTGTTGCGAGATCTGATCAATTTAGAAGCGATCAAACGCTGAGTAATCAAACTATTGAACATGTACAGAGTCTGGCGATCGAAAAACCAGACTATCTTGAATTCCACAGAGGTGATTACACGGGTCGTGTGACCTATCTCATTTTTGAAAGCGGCAATATCGTCTTTCCAACTGCAACCGATTCTCGTTTTGTACGGATCTCTATTCAGTCCCCGCGCCGTCTAGCGACAACATCATGGGGAGAGTTGAACAAGCTGGTGACGCGTCGCGGCAACTTCAACACTTTTCAGGAAATCAACCTGGATGGGAATGCACTCATGACGTTTGCAATGACATCGTCATCCGGTAATTCTAACTGGATTGCCGTCAATGTTATCGATAAGAAAACCATCTTTGATCCACTAAATAAGGCTCTTTTATCGTTGCTTATTCTTCAGCTCTCAACATTATTAATTACAAGTGTAGCGATTTACTATGTATGTCGACAACTCACTAGACCGTTGAATCAAATCATCGCACGAATACAAGCTTTAAGCAATCTTGACCTCGATTTAAGCAAGAAATTCATTATCAAAAAAGCATGGATTAGCGAAATCAACAATGTTTCACTAGCAACCAATCGACTCACGCAGGCAATCGAATCATTTTCTCGATATTTACCAAATGAAGTTGTGCGATCACTCCTACTGAATGAACGACGGGCCGAATTGGGTGGAACCTCGGAAAATGTTGCAGTTATGTTTACGGACATCGAGGACTTCACTTCCTACACAGAGTCAGTAGAAACTCAAGACTTATTCCGCTACCTAAATGAATATTTTACAGAATTAACTAATCACGTTGTCGCTAATAATGGCACGATTGATAAGTATATCGGCGATTCATTAATGGTGATGTGGGGTATGCCTACACCTCTGACCAATCCTTGCGAACTAGCCTGCGAAACAGCCATTGCAGTCCGTAATGCGAGCAATCGCTTAAGGGATGAGTGGGCCCAACAAAAGGAACCTCTTAAATTCAACACTCGAATCGGCCTGCACTATGGGGAAGCCATTGTTGGAAACGTTGGCGCAGCTGATCGGTTCAACTACACCATGGTTGGAGATACTGTGAACGTGGCGAGCCGACTTGAGGGTGCAAACAAGACTTACAAAACCAACATCATTGTCAGTGATGCCCTGCTGAAACAACTTGATCACGAGCATGCAGCACACCGATTTGCATTTCGCATGATTGGGAAAGTCACTATGAAAGGCAAACGAAAGAGTACGCTTATTTACGAGCTTTATGATCAGCGCTGCTCCCTACGTCAACCTCAGATCGAAGCATTGGATGCTTGGAACCGAGTGATGAAGCAAGCGATCGATCAAGGGCATCATGCAGCATTTGAGCAACTCGCAGCTGAAAGCGAGGATCTCAGGGCACATCCGCTTTTAATCCAACTCAGACAAGAGCTCGATACATCAGCGCACTAGATCCATCGCACCACAAAATAACTAAGAGGCTTATTATCAAAAATTCATAAGAGTTGAAATACACAATCAATAGCCTCACAATCTCTACAGGATGCATCAAGACATATCAATAAAATTTCCGCAAAACCACCTCAAAAAAGCTCTTTACAACAACCTTAACACCGAGGCAATACATACACAACAATCTATAGCAAAATGATGCGCTATAGACGATTGACTACGAATTGGCCCAACGCACCAGGGCTTTCTTCGGATCGCTAATCTCTCTGAGATCAGTGTAGAAATAATCCTCCCAATCCTTTTGCGGTAAGCCAGAAAATAACATCAGATTGAGCGGATAATGCTCGGAATCAGTGCAACGACGGAAATCATCCCGAAATAAAAACGTCGGCTTACCGAGCGCGATTGCGGCTCCAAGCTCAACCATCACACCCTCATCAGGCGGAGTTCCATTCACAATGGCAAACAGAGCATCGGCATCACGCACATCCTGAAGATCGCGCTGAGCCACCTTATAAGCCCATCCGGGCTCAGCGAGATCCACCTGGCCATTTCTGGCAAATGGTTCCCAAACATCAAGACCTAATAGCTCAAGCTCTCTAATGAATTCGGGGAGCAAAAGTCTTTTCCATTGAAGAGAAAAACCATAGGGAGATGCAAGGTAAATCGAGTGCAACTGGGTCATGAATCACCTCGAGAGATGCGATATTCCTGCTCATCAGTGCAAGCCTGTTCGCCATTTTCCCAAGGAAACAGCAACCACTCAGATGTCAAGCTGAGTTCAGCTGCTGACCACCACACAGGCGTTACCTTGCTGACCCAAACTGCAAANGTTGCTTCGGGCCAATCGGAACGCAACGCTTGCAATGTTCGCCCCGATTCATACACATCATCCACAATCAAAGAATCAGCATCAGGCTGAAGCTGCAGNGGAAGTTGCAGCGCATGGCTCAAAGCCACACCCAAGCACAATCCTCCTCGAGGGACCCCATGGATCCCGCTAAAGGATTGATCGTGAAACTGCTGGACCAAGGTCTCCACACAGCGATCGAACTGATGCCAGCTGAGTTCCTTCATAGCGAGAGAATGGCCTCGAACGACACGAGGGGCTAATGCANCCAGATATTCCAGCCCAAGAGCAAATGCGCAAATGGTTTCGTAGCCATTTGCTAGCGCGAGAGCTTGAGTTGCAAGAGCTCTATGAGCTTCCTCAAGGAGAGCTAGACCTATTGATGGCAGAAACAGCCGAAATCCGCTCAGACCCGGAAAATCGTTCTCGAAGTCACGGTCGTTGGTGCACAGCCGGCTACGTCCTGGAGTTGGCCAGAATCATTGACCGGCGCCGAGNCGATCAAGAGAACCTGCCATGACTGCGCACACGCACGTCATCAGGATCGCGTGTCCATGTCCCCTCACCAGCTCCAACGCTTCCACCAGGGAGAACGAGCTCGATAAGCAGCATCTCGACGGAGCACCTTNAGAACCCGTTTCTGATAGCTGATCTTTTCGGGTGTTTCGGACAGACACGAACGGATTTCACGCATTTGAGCCTTGATCGAGCGATCACGAAAGACCGACTGGATTGAAACCACGCTGTCACGCAATTCCGCCTTGGCCTGGTCAGGATCTCCCTGCATGCCTTCCCGCAAACGTTGCAGCATGGATGTCTCAATCGAAACGGAATAAGGATCGTCCTGGTCTGGTTGATGCCGAAGCACGTTGAGCAGAAAGGCAACGCGTGCATGGCGACTGGGAAACGCCGCCGGAGACACAGACTCTTCAGTGCGTCCTGATAATGCGACCAATTTGCGTCCCGTACTGCGAGCGAGCGTGCGCGTCACAACACCGCCCTCTTTCAGCAAAAGATCATCAAGCCCACGGAGGTAATAGTGCTGTACAGGGAAGCTCAGTCCCTCACGGATCCCCAAGCGCCGTCCATCCCCGGATGTCCCAGAGCGATGCAAACCCAGCCCTGTCAAGCAACGGGTTTGCATCACAGATTTGATCTGAGGAAAAACGAAGAAACGTTTGCGATGCGCTTCAAATCCATCATCTGAGAGGGTGGCTGTCATCCGCCAGGGCATCGCGAGTGACTGAAAATCCTCTTCTTGAATAAAGCGAATTAGATCAGGGTGAAGATATTCATCCGCATCAATTACAGCCACATAGTCTTCTCGGATCAACTCTCGAACAGCACCAACTCTCTGACCTTCGACTTCAGTAAATCCCAGACCATTCCGACNGAGAATCTCACGACAAAGCGGAGCAGCATCTGGGGCAATCACAAAGTAAAACTGATCAACNCCTATTCGTATATGATGATCAATAAATGATTGAAGATAGGGAGATTCCCCATCAAAAATACGAACAACAACAGCGCTACTTTTTGCCAAAGCAAAAAATTCTGATAATTTAAGTTAGCACAGCAATTGCGTACCCTTAGGTGCTCGACAAAACATCTTGCCTGGAATCGGTCACAGAAACCAAGTAGATCCCACAGAGCACCAGGCAAGCTCAAAGAATTAGAGAATAGTCACAAGGAGAGTCCTAGCGATAATTCTCAAATTGAAGCGGAACATCAAGATCATCCTCCTTAGATTTCAGCAACTGAATAGCTTGTTGCAGATCATCTTTACTTTTGCCAGTAATACGCAAGCTCTCTCCCTGAATGGCAACTGTGACTTTTTTAAGGTCATCGCGGACACTCTTGCTGAGCTTCTTCGCCAACTCTTGAGTCAATCCCTTTCGCAGCTTGACGACTTGCTTGATGCGATTGCCACCAACGGTCTCGGGCGTCTGGAAGTCAAAGATTTTCANTGAGAGATTGCGCTTGGTGGCTTTAGAGCGCAGCACATCTTCCACCGCCTGAAGGGTCATATCACTAGCAGTCGTGATCACAACCTCTGTTTCCTCCAATTCGATCTCCGTGTTGGAGTCTTTGAGGTCATAGCGATTGCCCACATCTCTGCGAACCTGATCGAGTGTGTTCACCAGCTCCTGCCGATCAAAATCGGAGACCACATCAAAGGAAAAGGTGCTGGCCATCACTCACAGTCGCAGGCTTCCTCAGTTTAGAAACCAACCGTCCGTTTGTTCCACAAAGCCTGGCTGAAGAGGACTCTCGCTAAGGTCTTGCATTCGGTATTCATCCTCATGGCCGCATTCGCCTGGGCACTGTGTCTGATGGGAGCCGTCGTCATCGCAAGCATCGTGCTGACAGGTGCCGGCCGTGCCAAAGCCGATTTCACCATCGACGATCTCAAGGCGCCACGCGCCATGTTTGACCGCTTACCACCTTTTGGCCAACGAGCTGTATGGGCTCAGGACAACAGCTGGGAAGCTCTCACTCTTGGAGCACCAGCGATGCTGCTTTGCTTAATTGCAGGTGTCGACAGCACAACGGCAACAACCGCAGCCTGGGCATGGCCAGCCATACGCTTTGTTTACCTCTTTGCCTACGTCGGAAATATTCCACCCCTCCGCGGACTCTGCTGGGCAACCGGCGTCACAGCGGTTGGCATCTGCTACGTGGAAGGACTGCGTGCAGTTCTCNCGGCCAGCTGACGGCTCTTATCAAAAGNAGAACGCTACCTTCACAGACTTTTTTATATTCATGCCTCTCAACTCAACCACTGATCAAGCTAAATCGGCGGTTGAGTTGAAGATCCAACGACTTTATTAGTCGAAGTAAAGAAGACTGACAACCTTCCCCATATCTTCAGCTGTTCGGCTGCTAGCCAGAAGCGTTTCGCTGTCATGAAAGGCTAAGCAAATCAANTGGTCGCAGCGATTGATGATTTCTTGATTGCAAAGACTGCTTGCCATTGGCAAAGGCAAATCATCTTGTTCTGGCTTTTCAACCAGATGAAGAACACGATCAAGAAGATCGCAAATTTCAGATGGCTGGCGGTCCAGACTTTGTGGCAATAACACAGTCAATTTGGCCGGATCGACTGCCAAAGCGCCCCGAATGACTGCAGCATTCACACCCTGGGATCCTGAGGTCAGCAATGAATGACCTTCCTGGAGCAACGAGCGCGCGACCAATTCGATTAAATGAATCGCCACCACAGGGACGTGGCGGCTCCCAAGGATGGCAATCCGTCGCTTCCCTTGGTCCTGAAGTAAGGCCAGCTCCTGCGCCAGAGTGTCGACACTNTCAAGGGCGGGCAGATCAAGGGACTGACCCAAGGAGACACCTGGTTCTTTCATCACAAATTAGCAACGGTCATCGAGTCGGAACCGGTAGATCCAAAACATCAAACAGTCGGTCCAGGCGGCAATGCTCCTCAACCAAACGGAAGGCATAGGTCGCCTTCACCGTTTCATGAAGACGCACATGTCCAAAGGCCTGCTCGATCACCTCAACCGTGGACAGAGTGTCATGGTCAACCTTGAGCAATGGAACATCCAGTTCTTCGGCACGACTAATCAGCTGAGGCAAAGGTTCACCAGCTCCGGTAAGGATCAAGCACTGCGTTGATGCTTCCAAAGCAGCCAACTGAATATCGGTTCGGTCTGCTCCAGTTACCACAGCCATATTGCGTCGACGACGGAAAAACTCCATCGCGGAATTGACATTCATGGCAC
This sequence comes from Synechococcus sp. ARS1019, assembly GCA_002690325.1. Taxonomy (GTDB): domain Bacteria; phylum Cyanobacteriota; class Cyanobacteriia; order PCC-6307; family Cyanobiaceae; genus Parasynechococcus. Next base: position 4,415 of record NZED01000015.1, on the reverse strand, counting down.
CAATACTGAGGGTTTCAACCAACAACTCCTGCCGTTCTGGACAGCAGATCACTCGGGCATCGAGACGACGCACCAACTCCCCAACCGTGACACTGCGAAGCAACGGAGAACGAGGCATCACCCCGTAAACAGACAGACCAAGATTTTCGAGAGCTGGCACCACCTGACGTTCCAGACTTTCGACTTCATCGGGTGTCACAGCATTCAGCACAACCCCTGCCAAATGATCGCCAAGGGTTTGTTTTGCAGCTAAGAGGGCATCCACACTGCAACTGTCTCGCCAGAGATGCACCAAAACCACCTTGGCATCAAGTCCCTCCGCCAATTGGGGCAGGCTGAGGCCATACAACAATCCTTCCTGAAGACTGCCGGCACATTCCAGCAATGTGAATCCGTCCAGGGAGGCAATCTGCTGCTTCAACTGGTCGAACCCATCACCTGCCGAGAGCTCTCCCTGGCCGAGGCGAAGGGTTGCCGTCGTAGGTGAAAGCAGGTGGAGGGACGGAATCAGGTTGGTTTCCGGCAGACCGAGNGTGTCCCCAACAAAGCGAACGTCGTCATCGATCAAAGGCTGCGGGAGGGGACCCTTCGCTGGATCCCACTCCAGGCTTGTGGCTAAGGGCTTGCCAAAACGGATGGGCAAGCCGGATCGGATTAATTGCTGTGCAATCCCGAGCACAAGAGCCGATTTTCCACTGAACGGCTCACAGGATCCGATCAACAGCGTCGTTCCCATGAACTTCAGCCAAGCGCTCTTGGCGACTGAATCTAGGCGTGATCGGACGTTGGGTCAGCACCGGTCAGCAACCAACGCCAAAACGAATCGGGAAGATCAACCTTGCCGTCGTCGTCTCGCTGCATCAGCCACACCACGAGCTGTTGGCTCACGACCTCGAACTCGTAACGGAGATCGGGATGGTGCGGGAACGTGAGGCAACAAGCCAAGGGTTCCAAGGGGGCCTTGGCTTCAGACCAGCTGAGGGAAAANTGATGGGCGGCCCGTCCTTTGACGGCCCTGGATCCTCTCAGTGTTCCAAGCCTTAAAACCCCCAGAGCACCCCTCAGAGCAGGCTCTTGCTCAAGCCCCCCGCAATAGGGCGCATAGAAGGCCACGAGGGCTGCATCACTGAGAGCTGGCAAACCGAGCACACAGCTGCTTTTAAGCATGCCCCAAGCTGGAGCGATGGCCCACCCCGATTTCAAATCCAACCCATGGCACAACAAGCGCATCGGCATCACTGGTGCCCGCGGTGCCTTGGGGACAGCACTAACGGACCGCTTTCGGTTGGGAGGGGCACACATCACAGGATTCACCCACAGCACACCTGCTGAACCACAGAACGGCGTAGGCCCCCAGCGATGGCTGCAGTGGCAGTGCGGCAATGAAGACGACCTCCGAGAGGAGCTGCGTTCACTCGACGTTTTGGTGCTGAACCATGGCATCAACAGTCAGGGCGTCCAGACCCCTGAAGAGTTGACACGCAGCCTGGAGGTCAATGCCCTGAGCACCTGGCGGCTGATCCAACTGTTCGAAAGCTGCGCATCCGACACACCNGAGGAATCCCAGCGGGAAATTTGGATCAATACCTCGGAAGCCGAAATCCAACCGGCGATCAGTCCGGGCTACGAAATCAGTAAACGGTTGATAGGTCAGCTCGTCAGCATTCACGGTGCCGTTCGAACCGACGATGAGCGACGACGGGTGAAGCTGCGCAAATTGGTNCTTGGGCCNTTCCAGTCCGATCTCAATCCGATTGGAGTCATGACCGCTGGGTTCGTCGCGAAACAAATCCTTTGGCAAGCACGAATCGGACTCAACCTGATCATCGTGAGCCCGAATCCACTGACCTACGTGCTGATGCCAATCAGTGAACTCGGGCGGCGGCTNTACAGCTCAGCCCTTAATCGCCCCGGTCCGTGAGGATTTCGCATCCATCAGACGTAACTAAAACAGTGTGTTCCCACTGGGCTGACAAGGATCCATCCCTCGTCACCACTGTCCAACGATCTTTCAGTGTGCGGCAGGCTTTNCTCCCAGCATTGAGGATTGGTTCGATCGCCAACGTCATCCCAGGGCGGAGGGTCACATTGGGCAGATCATCGGTGCGGAAGTTGAACACAGAAGGCTCCTCGTGGAGATTCCGTCCCACGCCATGTCCGGTGTAGTCCTCCACCACGCTGAAACCATTGGCTTTGACGTGATCTTCGACCGCNCCAGCAATATCCAAAAGCGTGTTGCCAGCTTTGACCTGGCCGAGACCAGCCATTAAGGATTCCCTCGCCACTCGGCTCAAGGTCTGTGCTTCTTCAGTGGCATCGCCAACGCAGATGGTGATGCAACTATCACCGTGATAACCCTCGAAATAGGCGCCGGTGTCGACCTTTAGAAGATCACCCTTGCGAATCACCCTCTTGGGACTTGGTATGCCATGAACGACTTCGTTATTGATGCTGGCGCAAATGCTTGCAGGGAAGCCGTGGTAGCCCTTGAAACTCGGTGTTGCTCCCATTTCACGAATCCGCCGCTCGGCTAAAGCATCGAGATCNCCTGTGGTTTGACCAGGCTCAACGCTTTGCATCACTTCGCGCAGCACAGTGGCCACGATGGAGCTGGCTTGCCGCATGATTTTGATTTCACGGGCGGATTTAATTTCCACACCTCGTCTTTTTTGGATGCGAGGACCCGTGGATGTGGCACGAGCATCCTGAGTGGATGCCAAGAGATCAGCAAAAAGATTCATTCAGCTTCTGACGGACGACGGCACAAAGCCAAAGGTCTGCGCGGCCGGATTGATCTCCCGTCAAGCTATCAAGGCTTTCCATACTTATGCCGGACGATGTCGCTGGCGACCCAAGTTCGAGCACTACATAGACGCATCGCACCGCTGATGGTCTTGCCATTGCTGGTCACAGTGACCACGGGAGTGGGGTATCGCCTGGCCCGTGATTGGTTTGATGTTGACAAAGACAACGTCCACTGGCTGATGACCCTGCACGAAGGGGAGTGGNTGGGCCCCACCTTGGAGCCGGTCTTTGTTCTGCTGAATGCTCTTGGGCTGCTGTGGATGCTGGTGACCGGAGCGACCTTGTTNATCCAGCGCTGGCGTCGCCAGGTAAAGTAATTGTTTGGCGATTTAACGCGGAGCTGGGATGGCAGCCGATCCGAAGGACACCACGGTGACCGAAGAAAGCACTGAGCAGGAAACCGTGGCCGTGGCAACCAAGCCTGCGTCTGCAACCCCTGGCAAGAAATTGAGCGCCGAAGAGCAGATCCGTGCCTTCGAAGTTGCCCAACAGAAAACAGAACTTCCTGACATTTATGTGGGAGACACTGTTCGTGTTGGTGTCCGCATCAGTGAGGGCAACAAGGACCGAGTGCAGCCCTACGAAGGTGTCGTAATTGCTAAGCGTCACGGTGGTTTGAGCGAAACCATCACCGTTCGCCGCATCTTTCAAGGCATTGGAGTGGAGCGAGTTTTCATGCTTCACAGCCCTCAAGTGGCTTCCATCAAGGTGGAGCGGCGAGGTAAAGTTCGCAGGGCGAAGCTTTTCTATCTGCGGGAACGGGTGGGTAAGGCCACCCGCGTGAAGCAGCGCTTCGATCGCTGAGGTTTCGGCCTCGTTCAATCCAGTTGCCAACATTCCGTGTGTTGGCTGAGGGGTCCATCGCCTTGCGCCGTTAGTTCAGTTGGTAGAACGCAGGTCTCCAAAACCTGATGTCGGGGGTTCAAGTCCTCCACGGCGCGTCCGATGACCCCTCGTGCAGTTTCCCGGTTCTCAGCATGGAGTTGGATCTTCAACCTGGTGATGTCGTGAAGGTTCTCGAATCCGCCGCTCTCGGCTGGGTTCGGGCCCGCGTTATCCGTGTCAAATCTGGCGGTCGTGTGGTCGTGCAAAGCGACCAAGGTCGTGAATTCACGGCTCGCGGCAACCAAGTTCGTCTCATTGAGCCCGCAGGTTTTCGACCCTGAGCTGGGTGATTTTTTCTTTGTCGATGATCGAAACCGGTGGCAATCGCCACCGGTTTTTTTGTGACTCAAGAGTTCCGAAATAGCCCATTCTTCGGAAACGTTCTCAGAGGGATGACAGGGCTGCGAGTCGCTTAGCTCGGGGTGCTCCCCACCATGACTGCGTTCTTAAAGACGCATGCGGAGTGACGATGGCCCAAGAACTGACGCTTGCAAGGGCTGGTCTTGACCGACCTGTACAGCAACTTGAACTCACAACCTGATGACGGAGTATTGACGGAGGGCAGGGCAACAGTCGATACTTTCTGAGTCGCGCAAGCGATACAGATCAGATTCCAACGGGCGAGAACCGTCGATCTGAATCCGATCTGGGACCGTAGTTCAACCGGTTAGAGCACCGCCCTGTCACGGCGGAAGTTGCGGGTTCGAATCCCGTCGGTCCCGTTC
>NZED01000040.1 GCA_002690325.1 Synechococcus sp. ARS1019 | reverse complement strand
ATCTGCCGAGTTCTACATCGACGCGGAGAACAACCACTGCCCTTTAAGGGGCAAAACATGAGCAACAACGCCTGGGTGGATGCCAGCGGTCTGGAAATGGCCTACTCCCAGGCCATGCAGGCCTGGGCAGCAGGACTGGAACCCTGCGCAGCCATGAATCCCGTGCTGCTCAAACCTCGGGGAGACAGCACAAGTGAGGTCATCCATAGCGGTCGAAGTGTTGGAACCGCCCAGGCTGAGCACTACTACCGCGACTGGTTCCGACCAGGCTGGTCGGCGATTCGGACGGGCCTCAACAACCTCCAAGAGCGCTGGCCCAAGGGGCGATTGGTGCTGGAGGGTGCTGGCAGCCCAGTGGAGGTGAACTTGCAGCACCGCGATCTAACCAACCTGCGCCTGGCTCAGTACCTGCGAGCCAACTGCGTGCTGGTGGCCGACATCGAACGCGGTGGTGTTTTTGCACAGATCATGGGGACCTTGGCCTTACTCCGCCCCGTGGAACGCCCACTGATCAAAGGGCTGTTGATCAATCGTTTTCGCGGCCGACGGGAACTATTCGATGAGGGGCGCACCTGGCTGGAGGAGCAAACCGGGATTCCGGTGTTGGGCGTGATGCCCTGGCTCAACGAGCTCTTCCCACCGGAAGATTCCCTCGATCTGCTCGAACGTCGCCCCAAACGAGGAGCCTGCGATCTCGAGATCGCTGTGCTTCGGCTTCCGTCGTTGAGCAACTTCTCCGATTTGGATCCTCTAGAAGCGGAAACTTCCGTGCGCCTGCGCTGGATCACAGCTGGTGACACGCTCGGACAACCCGATGCCGTGATCTTGCCCGGCAGCAAACAAACACTGCGGGATTTGCAGGCGATTCGCGAGAGCGGCCTGGAGCCTCAATTGCTGCACTATTGCGCCAGCGGCGGATCCCTCCTGGGCATCTGCGGTGGCATGCAGCTGCTCGGCATGCAACTGGAGGATCCATCCGAGCTCGAAGGAGGAGCGGGCATCGGTCCCTTTACAGGCCTTGGACTTCTTCCTCTAGAGACCTGCTTTGGGGATGGCAGCAAAGCTCTTCGCCAACGCACGGTCACAGCTCAATGGCCCTTCAGCACAACCATCAGCGGTTTTGAATTGCACCACGGCAGCACTAAAGCAAGCCCAACCCTGCAACCACTCGCCGACGATGCTGAGATCGGATGGTGGCAGCCCACACAAGCTGGGGGCCATGTCATCGGCACCTATCTCCATGGCCTCCTAGATAACGGACCTTGGCGACGTCAGTGGCTGAATGAACTGCGAACACGCAAAGGTCTTCCTGCGTTATCGCTGGATCAAGCCCATCACCGCGAACACCGCGACCAACTTCTGGATCGCCTCGCCGACGCCTTCGAGCAGCATGTAGACCTCACCCCGTTGTTGACATGACGCCATGAGCACCATCTCCGTGCGCTGGCCGGATGGCCGTGTCACCACTGAGACCACAGGCAGTGATTGGTTACTGAGTGCCAATCAGGCCGGTGTTTCCATTCCAACCGGATGCCTTGGTGGCAGTTGCGGAGCCTGCGAGATCGAAGTGAACGGCACGGTGGTTCGTGCGTGCATCAGCACGGTTCCAGCCTCCAAATCAGGCCAGTTGACAGTGGAGTTCGCAACCGATCCCCACTGGTGAGGCAAGGACACACCCTCTATCAGATCGATTCGGGATGGTGGCCTTCCACTTCACCCTGAAACACTCGACTGGCTCGGATATCGGCGGCTTCGATCGTGATCAAATCCTCCCGGCTCAAACGATCATCCATCCGTGCAAATAGACGGTTGGCCTGACGCAAGCGAGCCCGGTCCAAGGCATTGCGGATCGAACGAGCATTGGCAAAGAAGGGAAGTTGCCGGCGGCGGGAGACATAGTCCTCAAAGGCAGCTAACCCAGCAGAACTGAAGCTGTAATGCTGATCTGTAAGCAACAAATCAGCAATCGCCATCAACTCCTCATTGCTGTAATCAGGGAAATCGAGATGGTGTGCAACGCGGGATGACAGCCCAGGGTTGGAGCCATAAAACGCATCCATTCGGTCCTTATAACCTGCAAAAATCACCACAAAATCTTTTCGCTGACGCTCCATTTCCTGCAACAGGATTTCAATCGCTTCAGCGCCATAGTCGCGTTCATTGCCAGGTTTATAGAGGTAATAAGCCTCATCAATGAACAACACTCCTCCTTGGGCCCTCTGGATCATCTCCTTGGTTTTGGGAGCGGTATGGCCAACAAACTGGCCAACAAGATCATCCCGAGTGGCCGTCACCACATGCCCCTTCCTGAGGTAACCAAGACGGTGCAGAATCTGCGACATCCGCTGCGCCACAGTTGTTTTACCAGTCCCTGGCCGTCCGGTAAACGACATATGCAGGCTCGGTGCTGTACTCGGTAGGTCCAGTTGCTGCCGAGCTTGATCAACCAAAAGCAACGCCGCGATCTCACGGATGCGCGTTTTGACAGGAACCAAACCGATGAGCTCTCGATCCAATTGCTCGAGAACCTCTGCGACCCCCGAACTCGCATAAGCAGCGGCGAGATCAAAGGACTGTTCGTTGGTCATCCGCGACGCTGCCCCTAAGGAAACAATGCTGTCAGACCAATCGGGCGCGGTACAAGACCCTGTTCATATCGCTGAAGTCAGTACGTGCATGCAAGGCATGCCAGTTATCACACAACAACACATCACCAGACTGCAGTCGCACATGTTCAGCGCGAGGAGACCTTTCCAAGGCCTGCTCAAACGCCTTGGCAAGACTGAGATCAGCCTTGTTTTCGCAGACGATGTTGTCGATTCGCCAGCGAATTGTTCCGTCCTCACGAAAAATTGGGGATGGAGGTGAAACAGCTGGTGTGGTCTCTGACTGAAAAACCTGCGGAACAGACCAACGCCAGACGCTCTGTTTCAACCGATCCACGGCTTCAGACCCCAAAGCCTCCAAAGCGACGGCATGGGCATCATCGAGTCCAATCAATAAATTGTCGCCGCCCTCGGAAGCGGGAGTGTCACAAGCCAAAACAAACAACCGTTCGGGGTGGCTGTGATACTGAGAATCCGTGTGAAAGCCTGCAGGGCCTGCAACCTCAGAATAGGTGCCAGCATTTTTACGCGGCTTCACAAGCCAAGCTCCAATCCCTCCGTCGCGACGGGACAGCTCACCAAATTGTTCAGCAAACGCTTCAACTGATTCAGCCGTGACCGGTTGCTTCAGTACGGCACGGAAGACCCGCCACTGCTGCCGTGGCGAAAGACCAGTCACTCGAAATCGGTATCGAAAATTACGTTAAACCGACTCGACCAAGGCCGGCACCGACGATGACCTGAAGCACGTAAGCACGTGCCTAATGCACGCCTGCGCAGTGCTTAAGTCACGCCAAGGCGTCGATCTCAGCGGCGAACACACGATCGGCATCGTTCAAAGCCCCACCGTCCTCCTCTGGACGAAGCGTGATGTTCACGTAGGTGCGGCCAAAGCTGATGTCTGGAAACCGCTGCGTTGCCTCACTGTGATCGCCAAGGCGATCGAGGAAATCACGCGTGGCGTCGTAACTGTCGAACTCGTATCGCCGCTCCAGGCAGACCGGACGCTTGCGCTCCTGCCACTGGTCCATAACCAAACAATGGCTGCAGACAACCTAGAGGACGGATGTATCCCACCCAGAGGATTAACAAGGCAGAAGAGCAACCCATTGACATCCCATTAACCGCCCTGACCAGGACTGGGGATAGGCCGTGTTGGCCGCCTGCTGATCAAGATCTGTTGTATCGACTGGGTGAAGCATCGTTCCAGCAATGGCAGTCTTAGTCACACAGAACATCTACTTCTAGAGGCTGATGACAAGGAACTGCGCATCGCCTCACTGTGATTGCCGAGTTGGTTGAGACAGCCGCGGTTCGTACTGTAGTTGGCATCACGCAGCGCTTCACCTGACCCATGGGACGTTTGCGTTGTACTCAAATGAGAAGTCCAGCCTCGGCGCACTTAAAGACTCGATAAAGCAGTACAGGCTTTCTGAATGCTCGACAAGCTGCCAGGATTAATTAAGCCGTAATAGTCCATCACCTTGAAATCACTCTTTTTTAATCCAGGCAAAAAGGGCATCAGTGAAGCAACCATTTGATCAGGATCGCCAGATGGATTTACAACAAGAACTTTGTTGGGCTTGATCGCCAATAGCCGCTCGTTCGACATCGTGATGTAGCCCGAAAATTCACTGGAGCCTGACAGCCGTTTCGTTGCATTTTCAAAACCGAAGCGATCGAGAAGTGACCCTGACCAACTTTGTTGACCGGGCGAGAGCTTTGGAGAAACGCCAGCAAGAATCAAAACACTGGGTCCAGCAGATTTGGATACCATCTGAACTGGACACAACTTGTCTAGTTTAGAAATAATTGATTGAGACCCAACAATTTTATCTTGCAAAGTACGAGCAGCCTTTTCGAGCCGATCCCAGCGATTGACTTTGACAGCCAATGTTTGCACACCCAACTTATTGAGTACATTGAGAACTCGGGAATGAAATCCTTCGGCACCAACAACAAGATCAGGATTCAAGGCCAAGATCAGCTCAACACTGGGTTGACTGCGGCCATTTGAAACACGCTTCAGGCCGGTATATCGTGAATCATTTTTGGTGAGCGATGTCCCAGGAACTCCTACTAGAATATCTGGATTGATAGAAACAACAAGATCAGCAGAAAGCGATGAAAGCGCTACGACCCGCCTGGCCTTTTGAAATTCAATCTCAGCTTGTCGCGCAAAAACATTCCTAGAGAAACTCAACGACAACAGGAAAGTCANACAAAGAATCCAACGACGCGTTTCTACTGAACCCATAAAAGAAACGAAATCACNTTCCACCAAAATAGCAACAAAAGAATCAATTTGAGCCAAGAACTNTTACCATCAAGGCAACCACAGATGAATCAAATGATTGCATGAAGACGATCATTAGACCAAATCACGTCAATATCCAAACCGAAAGTAAGCTTGAGATGATGAGGAGTAAAAACCTGACTTGTAAGACCTTCGGCCACCAAAGCCCCATCTCGCANCAAGACCAGTCGAGAACAATATTTGGAGATTTGATTTAGATCATGTAGAACAGACACAACGACTTTNCCTTGATCGGCAAGACCTCGAAGCAAAGACAAAATCTGTGTTTGTGCCACAATATCGAGATGGTTCGTAGGTTCATCAAATAGCAAAACAGATCCGTCTTGCGCGAGAGATAATGCAAGAAAAGCTCTTTGCCTCTCCCCACCAGAGAGCGTGTTNAGTTGTCGATGACGGAAATCATTTAAACCGGTGAAATCAAGCGCATATTCAACGTATTCATGGTCAACAGACGAAAGGGAGAAGCTCCAAGTAGGCAAATAGGGATAACGACCGAGACGAACAAGATCTAAAACGCTCATTGCCGTTAACACATCAGTCCGCTGGGACATAATGGAGAGTTTTCGACGGATATGGTTGACCATCGAATAAGGCTGTCCATCCATAGAAATCTGTCCCGAAGAAGGACTTACTAAGCCAGCAATCAATTTCAGAAGTGTGGACTTACCTGAACCATTCAGACCAGCAATACCCAACCAATCACCGGAGGAAACCGTCAAGGATATATTTTTCAAGATAGAACATCCATCAACAGAAAATCCGAGATTATCTACATTCAATTGGGTCATCACATTGACTGGTGTATATGACGACGTTGAAGCAAGTAGATAAAAAAGGGAGAACCAAGCAACGATGTCACTAATCCAACAGGTAGTTCCCATAAGTATGAACGTGCGAGTGTGTCAGCACCTAGAAGAACAACTCCACCCATCAACCCAGACGTCGGCAAAACGTACATAAAGTTAGAACCACAAACCAGGCGAACCATATGAGGAATCACAAGACCGACAAAACCGACAAGCCCAGAGATACACACTGCACAAGCTGTCAAAATCGTGGCAATCAAACCGACCATCAATCGCAACTTCACGATCGACAGACCCAGAGACTGACTCGTATCATCATCGAGTAATGCTANATTNANNNGTTTNGCAAAGATAAGTGAGGTCAATAAACAAACAACAATNGGGATCCATGTAAATGCCAAATCGTCCCANGTAATGGCGGCCAAAGTACCTGANAGCCACGTTAAGGAGTTCTGAATACGAGTATCGTCAGATCGAAGCAGGACAATTGCTTGTATTGACCCAAGAACACTGCTAACAGCCACTCCAGCCAAAATTAGACGCTCCAATGAAATGCGTTGACGCTGGTATGAAATTAAAAAAACAAGGCTAGAGGCAACAACAGCTCCAAACCAAGCACCAACAGGAACCCAAACAGCGGCGACATTTAACGCGAAAAGGATAACAACACAAACTCCAGCCCCTGACGATATTCCTAGTAAAAAAGGGCTGGCCAATGGGTTACGCAACATTCCTTGCAACATTGCTCCAGAGACACCAAGTGCAGCACCAGTAAGAGCTGCAGCAAATGCACGGGGCATCCGAATATCCTGAATAACAAGCCGGTCAATCGACGATATCTTCTCTCCAAGAAAATAATTCAGAACTTGTTGTAGCCCAACCTCTGAATCACCAATCGAAAGTGAAGCAATCAGCAAGCAAGGCAGACTAACAATTACAATAAGAAGAAGGATTTTTCTCGTCGAAGCTGTCATTANCACACCNATCAAAGATTTTATCTTGGGCCAAGTTTTGATNTAATTAGCACACCAATCATAATTCAAGATTTGAATTTGCGGAGTATCACCAGGGCAAGAAAAAAGCTCAACCATCTCAATTGATACAAGGCAGNGTTCAAAATGATNGAAGCAATTATTTGTAACCTGACGATAAGGTTTAGTCCTATACAAACTGGAGTTAATTCCATAAAACCATGGACCTCAGTCAATTCGGAGGCATTTCGGTCATACCTCTTGCCATCGCATCGATTGCATCGCTAAGCATCACACTCGAACGGGGATACTTCTGGTACAAAACCAAAAAAGGCCAACGATCGCTGGAGAGAAGACTTCTGGAGCAATGTTTCGTTGACGAGCAGAATAGGTTTCAACTTAAAGCACATGAATGGGACAATGTAATGACCAAATTTTTTGAAAAAACGACAATTCCTAGACCCAATAATCTGGAACAGCTCAGAGATTCATGCGAATTAAACTTAGTAATCATCGAGCCAGAACTAAGTCGCTACGACAATGCACTAGGAACCATCATCTCGATTGCACCACTCATCGGACTTCTCGGAACTGTTTTGGGCTTGATACGCTCCATGAGCGGTTTAACGCTGCAGGCTCTTAGCGAGAACAACACAAATGTAATGGCTGGCATTAGCGAAGCATTGATCTCCACTGCAGCCGGGTTAACCATTGCAATTACAACCTTGGTTGCCCACAATCTCTTCAAAAGCTTCCGGAGCGCTCAAGTTCATACTCTTCAAACAGTTGCCTTAAAGATTGAGTCTAAATTCAGAATTGAGAAAATAAAAAATCAATAATCATGAGATTCAAACACCATTCAATCAGGCTAAAGCCCGAAAATGAAGTCAACATTCTTCCACTCATTGACGTCCTTTTTGCCATATTGATATTTTTTATGCTGTCAAGCATTGTCCTNACGGAAAGGAATCAAATCACTATAAAAAGACCAGCAAACTCCCAACCTGATCAAGTTAGTAAGACACAGAGAACCATAACGATAAGCCTGAAAAAGAACAAAGAGCTATATTTTGAGCAGGACAAGATTGCTGCCAGTCAGCTTTCTCGGGAGCTCAAGAGATCAAGTAAGAATAGTTCCATAGGCCAAGTATTGATTGATGCTGAAAAGACATCTACCTATAGTGATGTGATGGAAATAATTGATATCGTTAAAGAAGCAGGAGTGAATTCAATTGGCTTGGCAGTAAACAAACGAAATATCAATGAGAAATAGTTCTGCTCAACAAAACAAGGTGCTCCTCCTTGCCTGTTTCCTCTCTCTTGCTGTACACATGAGCATTATTATAATTGTGAGCAAAACGCTCTCAGGGAAAACAACTATTCCAACAAAAAAAATTATTGAAATTGAACTTGTCGAAATACGAACTAAACAACAGCCAATATTAGCCGTACTGAAGCCAAATAATCAACGAACCATCAACACGAAAAAGCCTCCACCGATGCGTCAACTTAAACCTCTTCTTAACCAACAAGCCACATCCCAAAAACCCAAAGGTGGGTCGATTAAGAAAGAAAATTCAGCTGCTGCTGCNGCCTCTAGAACCAATCAAAGTGGAGACAAGATTGTAAATAAGACGACAAGTCCAACATCATCAAAAGAAAAAATCTCAATCATCCNAAAAGAAAAGCCCCGCTGCCGTCCGCAATGTCGAAAACCACTAATACCGAGGCGGGCAGAGAAACGTGGAGAAGAGGGATACGCTATCTTTAGGTTATATGTTGATCAATCAGGACAAGTCTTCAAAACTGAACTTCTTGAAAGTAGTGGTCACAGTGGTTGGAATAACTCTGCTAGAAAAACAGCGATGTCTCAAAATTTTCATCCAATGGTACAACGCAATACGATCGAAATAATGTATGAGATGAAAACGCAGAAGAAATAATCATTAGGTATTAAAAAACAAACTTAACTCCAACCTGGAAGTTGCGTTCAGGCTGGGAAAACCGACGAATATCACCACTACTTCCATCTCGCCCACGGACATCCTGAAAATTGTAGTACGTTTCGTTGGTTAAATTATTGATTGAAGCATTTAAACTGATAGAATCATTGATATTCCAGAAAGCATCTAAATCAAAAATAAGTGAAGTTGAAGGTATGTAATAAGGTAGTTCATCTTGATAGTCTGTTCTCAACCGGGGGCGGCCTGTATAAACCATGCCAACCGAGACATTCCACCGATCATCAGATCCTTGATAACCAAAAGACAAGCGATTGGTTACTGGAACAATCGTTTCAAGAGGGATGCCGTCTGTGAGATTATTTCCCTCAGACCATGCAAAAACATTTCCGATATACAAACCCTCTTGCTTTGGTCCGAAATAATATATTCCTGAAAATTCAACTCCGTATATCTCAGCATCGGCAACATTTTGCGTTTGGAACGCAGTGAGCTCTCTTGTATCGTAAATATAAAAACCAGCCTCGGCAAATGCATCCATAAAATCTGAATATCGATTATAGTAGGTTGCAAACTTTATTGCATAACTGTCTCCGTTTAACTTATAGCCCACTTCAAAATCATGACTTTTTTCTGGCTTAAGATCTGGATTGGAGAGTGTTATATAACCGAACGAAGGGTTGGCGAATGAACTACTAAGTTCATACCAGGCTGGTGGACGAAAGCCCTGAGAGTAGCGAAAATAAATACTTGAGTCATCAGTAGGACGATATCTGACTGATAATTTAGGTGAAAGAACCTGATAAGACTGATCACTGACTGAAATATAGTCTTCTTGATTAGGATTGTAAATCCTATCGTCATCAGCATCTAAAGCATAATAATCATATCCCAATGCCACAGAAAAATCAAAATTGCCAAGACTAAACTGATCTTGAAGAAACACTCTAGCTCGCAATGTTTTTGTGTCTGGAGAATCTTTAACAGTGTCCGATACTCCCGTAGTCAAGTTATTGGTTTGACGAATTCTAGAACCATCATTTTGAGACACATCAAAGCCGTAGACAATGCTGTGAGTCTTATCAAATAGAACAATATCACTCGAAAAATCTGAATTGACTCCTATGAGCTTATTCGTCAAACTATAGATTTTATTCTCTTCTGTTATCAGATCAAAAGTCTGAACAATTCGACGGAAATTATCATTCACGATAGCATCTTGCCAATATATCGTTGAAGTAGCTTTTTGTATAACACTAGACTCGTTATTCGACTCATAACTATATTTTGCTGAGATTCTTGTGCGATCCGTCAACGTATTAGAGACAAGTTTTTCGTACTTGCTAAATGTAGAAGACATTCCCTCAAGATTAGCCCTAGACGAATCGATCCGAGCACTACGATTGATATCCTCAAAAACAAAGTTAAGGCTTGACTCGTCATTAATGTCGTACTGCAAATTAAAAAATATATTGTCTCCGTAATTATCTACATCGTCAATATATTTTGATGGTGCGGCTGTTTTTGTAGCCCCCGACACTTCATTTGTATAGATAAAAAGTGCTGAAAGTTTTTCAGATAATTTAACTGCTATTTTGTTAGAAAAGGCTCTACCATCATCTTCAGACCAGTAGTTAAATGGAATTTCAACATTGAAGTTAGAGCCATTTTTCAAGATGTCATAAGGTTCAAGAGTTCTATAATTAAATAATCCGCCAAGGGCATCGGAACCATACAAAGCGGAAATAGAACCTTTGATAATTTCAATTGATTTTAAAAAACTAAAGTCAACATAGTCAGATTGTCCAAGCGTATAATAACCACCATATTCATAACGGTCTGGCAATCTAATACCATCAATCGTAAATAATATTCTATCGCCATCTAAACCTCTGATATTCACATCGGAAATTCCAGGGGTTCCACGAACACCACTTCTTACTGTTTTACGAGTCGTTACTCCAGGAACATCCTTAAGAAGATTTCGAATATCCACACTTGGAGACTGATCATAAACATCTTTATCAATTACATCAACTGATCCTGCATAATCTTTAACTGTCGATTCTGATTTTGTTCCAGTAACTGTAATTTTCATCATGTCATCAATACTTTCCTGACATCTAGCGATACCTCCGCCTGCTGGGATTAATGATATAGAGAGAACACAGCCAATGAAAAAATATTTACGCATTAGATTAAAGATAATGATTAATTTAGCCGAGCAAATTGTGCTGTCAATAAACAGACCCTTACCGTAAACGAGCAAAATAAAATATGATACACACAGGCTGTTTATATATCACGCTTGAGCGCTTCGTGCTATTTAATACACCGCCAAAAAGCTTTTGATGCTGACAGCAAGGCAGACGCTAACTATTTTATAAAAAACTTTTCCAAATGGCTAAAGAGTACTTGTTGTACAACACAGTCACCCATGACACTGTGACTTTGTGCGATTACAGCGACGAAGCTTGCATTGCAGAACTTCAGAAGCAAGGATATTATATGTTGTCTGAGGATAAATATGGAGATAAATACCAATATCCAGCAATCTATAAAGCGCCAGGAATCGTGTGGGATCAGAGCGATGATAAACAGATTAATGGTGATTGGATGATGACATCACGCGAAAGCGACGCGGGTCATAGTGTCGATGCTCATAGCCATGACGATACTCACAGCCACGATGATGATCACAAGCAAAATAAATCGGCCAAAGGACTAAATTACACTCTCTATAACTCCCAAACCCATGAGAATTACTCTCTTTCAAATGGATTAGATGATTCAGACTGGATGCTCTTAGATAAAAGTGCTTTCCCGGATTACAACCAGCCAGCTGTCTATAACACCACAACTCATACTGCACTAGACCAAGACACAGACGCCAGTGGGTCTGGTGGCTGGATGATAGTTTCTCAGTATAAGGATACTTATACTTCTTCAGCTGACTCCATTGATAAGCTGGATTTTCAAAGTGAAATTGCAAGCTTTAAATTACAACAAACGGTCACCATGGGTGGAGAAGACGTAAGTATGTGTATTGTTGGGACTGAAGGGAAAGATAAAATCATCGGATCAGACTTTAGTGAAGTATTAATCGGAGGTAGTGGAAAAAATGTGCTTACAGGTGGAACGAGTGCCGATGGCTTCTTATTCGATAAGTCAAATGATTTCGGAGCAAAAGCAGCTGACAAAATCAAAGATTTTAATACCAATGAGGGTGATCAAATCATGTTGGACAAAGAATTCTTCGGTATCGGTAAAAAGCCGAAACTCGAGATTGTGTCTAGCAAGAGTGATCTCAAGAAAAGCGCCCTTAGTGGCAAAGATTTAGTCTATTTCCAAGACAAAGGTCTACTTTATTTCAATGAAAATGGAAAAGACAACGGTTGGGGAGACGGCGGTAGTTTTGTGAAGCTGATTGGATCGCCAGATCTAAATATCAACGATTTGACGATCATTTAAGGTTGAATAAATTGCTGAGCTGCATATAATCGAAGCAATTACAATCTTCATTTGCGATTGCACTCAAGCCCCTGGCTCACCTCGACGACGCCAGGGGCTTTTAAATTTAAAGACAACATCTAAGAGTTTTTACGGCTTAGTTTGATCTGATGATTTAGGAATCTAAAAATCAATCTTTGATTCGACATTTCAAGGACGATCAAATCAAGAATTTAACTTTTGCGCAGCCATCGTGTAACGCTCAGAAGAAAGATTCCAGAGCAATCTCTGCCATGGAATAACCATTGAACGAAAGCAGGCCACAGCATGGTCGCTTCCGAGGACTCAGTCAGCCGCCAGTAGCGCTCCTCGCTGGCAGCCCATCAAGCGCCCAGACCAAGCCTCGGCATAGGCACGGTTGGCGGCCTGTTGCTCAGGATCTGTTGTATCGAGTGCGTGAGGCATTGTGCCGGCAATGGCAGCGTTGGTCACACAGAACATCGACTTCTGGAAGCTGATACAGATCTGCACATGGACATCGGTCTGGCCACGCGCATTCTCGTCGTACCACTCATTGAGCTCTGCGGGGAGATGACGGAACATGTCCTGCATGCAGAGACTCGGTGGAATCCCCGCCCCCATGCTGGGGATCGGATCGGCATACAGCGCTCCGTACTTGAAATCACTGATATCCGGTGAAATCTGTCGAGCCTGGGCGTTGTATGACACGGTTCCTAAAAACGGCATCCCGCGGAAAAACACCGCCTCCACATAGGGAACCGCAACATCAACCAGGAAGGTCAGGCCAGCTTCAGGCGGCAGCACCCAGATGTCGTCACCACCCACATTCACCTTGTAAGTGATGGGATGGCCGGCTGCTGTGACGAGGCCATCACGGATGTGATGCACTACATCGTTCACGCAGGTGACCTCTTTGATTGCATAACGGCGAGCGAGGTCCACAAAAATGTCACTCATCACCCNCCAGAACAGACCAAGGCAGTAGATCGTTGTGAGCGAACGAATCGACTCTGGAGCAAAGCCTGGATACAAACGGTTGGTCAGCGCCAGCAGAGGATCACGGCTGGTTTTGCGCTCAATAATCGTCTGACAGGCCTGCTTAAAGGCGTCACTATCGAGATAAGCATCTAGACCACCAGTGCCATGCCAGAACATGGCTTTCTGGCAGTACTCGGCGTACTCAAAGTTGATTCGGTCACCAAGCAGATGATCCCAGAGGCGCTTGGGAGAAAAGCCCTCATGGAAGAAACGGAAGACCGGGAAAGGATTCAGCAACTGCTTTTCCCCTTGATCCACCAGGTTCTTGCTGTAGGCATCCAGCACCAACCCATAGCTCTCCAANACGTTGACCACCTGAAGCAAGTGGTCNGGAGTNTCCGCCAANAGGGGCGTATCGCTGAGAAGACGACGGATCAGCTCGTCCTGTTCAGGAAGAACGGGTGGAGCGACGGAAGGGACAGCTGTTGTGGTCATGACAAGGCACCTCCTAACTGGCTCAGACCAGTGGTGGCTGCTTCGCTGAGGTTGGACAAAAGAGCTGGAGCGAGACCAAGAACCAGTACGCCAAGACTCAGAGCAATCGCAGGCACTTGCTCGCGAAGAGCGACTCGATCGAGGATACGGGGATTGGCCACATCACCGGGTGNGATGGCCAACCGACCGAAGAACGCCCGGTTCACCAAGAGCAAGAAATAAACAGCCGTCAGGCCAGATCCCACCATCGATAAAAGAGTGGCCACAGGGAAGGGCCCCAAGCTGCCTCGGAAGACCAAAAACTCGGAAATGAANCCTGCCATTCCTGGAATTCCAGCGCTGGCCATCACACCGATGATCATCAGCGAACCGGTGAGTGGGAGGCCACGCTGTGGATTCAACAGACCTCGAAGAACATTCAGGTCGCGAGTTCCAGTGCGAGCGTAAACAACCCCAACCACCAAGAACAGAACACCAGAGATCAAGCCATGGCTCACCATCTGGAACAGGGCCCCCATNAATCCGAGAGGGGTCGCCGCCGCTGCCGCTAGAAGCACATAACCCATATGCCCAACGGAGCTGTAGGCCACCATCCGCTTCATATCGGTTTGTGCAATGGCAGCGAGTGAGCCGTACAACACAGAGATCGCTGCCCAGGCAGCCAACCAAGGAGCAGCCAACTGCCACGCTTCGGGGAACAGACCCAAACCGAACCGCAGCAATCCATAGGTACCGAGCTTCAACAAAACACCGGCCAACAACACAGACACCGGTGTTGATGCTTCGGTGTGAGCATCGGGGAGCCAAGTATGGAAGGGAAACAGCGGAATCTTGATCCCGAAACCGATCAAGAGAGCGCCCAGCAGAACCAGCTGACTCACGATGCCGAGTTCACCGGCTAAGACAGGCCTCAGGCTGAAATCCATCGTTCCAGTGACAAACGCCAGGCCCAGAAAGGCACCCAAAATCAACACACCAGAAATGGCTGTGACGATCAGGAACTTGGTGGCTGCATAGGCACGGTTCGCACCTCCCCAAACGGCGATCAAGAGCCACAGGGGAATCAACTCCAATTCATAGAAGAGGAAAAACAGAAGCAAGTTCTGAGCCAGGAAGGCACCATTGACAGCACCACTAATGACCAACAAAAGAGAGAAATAGATCCTGGGTCGGTTCTCAATGGAGCGAGAGGCAATGGCTGAGACCAGGCAGAGCACGCCATTCATCAACACCAAAGGCAGCGATAACCCATCCACCGCCAGGGCGTAATCGAGGCCAATGGAATGCACCCAGCGAGCCTGCTCCACCAGTTGCAAACCAGCATCGGAGGGGTCAAAGGGCAGCANCAGGGCAAAGCTGGCCACGCACTGCACNCTGAGAAGAACGATCGTTCCATCCCTGAACCGCGCACTACTCGGTGACCCTGGCCACAGCAGCAAGGCGAATGCCCCGAGGAAGGGGATGAGAAGGAGAAGGGAGAGCAACATCTCAGTGAGTGATCAGGTGAGGAACCAGCTCACCGAGGTGAGGAAGAGAAGAATGGCCACAAGCACTGTCAGCACATAGGACTGACCCTGTCCGCTAACGCTGAGCTTGAGACCCTCGGCACTTTGCATCGATAGACGAGCAACCCCATGGAGAACGCCGTCAACGACATTGCGATCGAACCAGAAGGCCAAGCGTGAGAAGCCAGCCACAACATTGACGATCGTGAGGCGATAGAACCGCTCTGTATAGAAGTCGTAGGCGAGAAGGTCCTGGCACCAACGCAACACAGGATTGAGCGAACGCGACCAGGCTTTGCTCAGAGGAACAACCGCACCTGCCACGAGTCCGAGCAGACCACTGCCAACAACAAGCGCTGCTGCCCAGAGTGGAAATGAGAGCAGACCATCGAGTGATTCCAGCCGCACCAAAAGAACTGGGGTGAGCAGAACCACGACGGTCAGNGCCACCATCGGCAGAGCCATCTGCCAATTCACCTCAGCTGCGCGACGGGACTTAATCAAGGCATCCCCCATGAAGACATGGCGGAACACACGCACAAGACCCAAAGCCGTCAGCGCATTGGTGATCAAAAACACCGCCATGAATGGGATCGAACGCACGCTGAGGAGCTCAATCGACTGGGCAAAGGCCAGAAATCCTCCAAGAGGAAGAAAACCAACCAGCCCAGCACTCCCCACCAGAAACGCCGTGGTAGTTGCAGGCATCCGACTGCCAAGCCCACCCAGTTCGGTGATGTCTTGGCAGTTGGTTGAGGCGATCACACCGCCGATGCTCATCGANAGCAGAGCCTTGGACACGGCATGAGAGAACAGCAGCAACAAGGCCAGAACGGGGATCTGCAAGGCGATCGCGATGAACACCAACCCCAAATGGGCGGTCGTTGAATAGGACAGCGTTCGTTTGATATCNACCTGGGCCAGAGCCACCAGTGAGCCACCAATGGCACTGATCGAACCAATCACCAACATCACGGCCAACGCGACCGGTGCCTGTTGAAGGATGGGCATCACCTTGAGCAGCACAATCGCTCCACAGGTNACCACCACTGAGTTGCGCAGAATGGAGGCCGGGTTAGGGCCCTCCATGGCCTCATCCAACCAAAGGTGCATTGGAAACTGGGCGCACTTACCGGTCGGTCCGGCAATCAAACCCAAGCCAAGCAGNGTTGCCGCGAGTGGCGAAAGGGTGTCCTGGGCGGCCCATGCATAGAGGTCGCCAAAGCCCATCACCCCGGAATAACTGCACAGGGCGACAACCCCCATCAGCAACAACACATCGCCAACACGCTTGGTTAAGAAGGCATCCCGCGCTGCNGTCACCACCAGCGGNTGGGCATACCAAAAACCAACCAGCAAATACGTGGAGAGGGTGAGCATCTCCAAGAGGAAATAGCTCTGGAATAAGGAATCGCTGAGCACGACTCCACTCATGGCNCCCTCAAANAAGCCGAGCAANGCAAAGAAGCGAGCAAGCGCCCACTCTTTGTCCATATATCCAAGGGAATACACCTGAGACAACAGGCTCAAGCCTGTAATCAACTCAAGGGCAACCAAATTGGTTAGCGACAGGTTGAAGCTGATCTCCAAATCGAGATCGGCCACCGTGAGCCAGGGGTAGGACAAATCAACAGGTCCTGATTGGTAGACCTGCTGGAGGATCACGCTGCCGTGCACAAACGCAAGCAGGGTGAGCAAGATATTGAGATAGGCCGCAGGCCGATGGGCCTGACGACGGAACAACCCGATCGCCCAGGGCAGCGAAACCAGCATGCCGATGAACCCGTACAACGGGATCAACCAGGCCGTTTGAAGAGGTAGCTGCAACTCCGGATTCAAAACAGCAATAAAGATCGGAATCGGGATTGCCAGGAACTGGCGGGTGAATCTAATGGCAGACCCCTGAATTGAGGGGCCCATCGCAAACGGTTTTGCCGCTGAGATGGATGATCAGCTGCGGCGCAACGCACCACTGGAGACCAAGGCCGGCTGAACTTCCTCATGGGGACGGGCAATGATGTGGGCGGCCACGAGACCATCACCTACACGCTCGCAAGCGTCAGCACCAGCCCGAACAGCCGCATTGACGGCACCGGTTTCACCGCGAACCATCACAGTGACGTAACCACCACCGACGTATTCGCGGCAGATCAAACTCACTTCGGCCGCTTTGGTCATCGCGTCGGCTGCTTCGATCGCGGGCACCATGCCGCGAGTTTCGATCATGCCAAGGGCGATGCCCTGGGCAGAGGCTGGGGCTGCCGCCGCCGATGCGGTCTTGGATGCAATCGCACCGCCGGCTCCGCCGGACTTGTTTCGCGAAGTGGAGGAGGTTGCAGACGACTTAGCAGCAGGCGCAGATTTTGCGGAACCGGAGGACGTTGCCGAGGTCGATGAAGCGCTGGCCACCGGCTTCACGTCGACGGTCTTGCTGGCAGCGGTGCTGCGACGACGGGGAGTAGAGGAAGGAGTGGCCATAACAAGGAAGGGGTGGAAGCGAACGGAAGCGGCGGAGGGGACAGGCCCTATCCGTCCGGCGACCAGTGATCGATGATCCCGCCGATGGTCAGATCGGTGAGGACGGTGTTATCCGGGCAGGCGTGACGGGCAGCGGATCCGCTTGCGGTGAAGACCCAATTGCCTTCACGAGCACCAACGGGATCGACTGCGACGAGTTTCTTGCCCTTGTTGTTTTTGAGAATCCGCAGGTGCATGTGGTCCAATCCCGCGACGCGGAACGTGCAGACCAACGTGCCCATCACCTGCATGATTTCCATCAGCTTGCAGCTCCTCCGCTGGGCTTGGCAGCTGACTGCTGGCCAGTGGTGGGAGCCGGCGCTGAGGACGAGGTTTTCGGCGGATCTGGCTCCCAATGGTCAATGATCCCGACGATCGTGAGATCGCTGGGATAGGACTTACTTCCAGCCGCCTCACGTGCAGCAGAACTGCTCACACAGATGCACCAGTCACCGGGTTTGGCACCGACTGCATCAACAGCAACTTTTTTGGTGCTGCCATCGAGCACAACTTGGAGGTGCTTGTGTTCAAAATCGGGAATCCGATTGGTGGACACGAGGGGCTTGACGACCTTGACGATGAGCATGATCAGTGAGCCTCCGGAATCTGAGGATCGAGGGTCGACCCAACGACCTCGGCTGTGGTGGTCTGGTTACGGTCACGCACCGTGAGGCACGTGTGCAGAAGACCGTCCCGAAGCAGGTCGGCATACCGCGATGCAATGGCGTTGTTCACACGATGGCAGTCGGCAATGGCACGCTCACGTGCTCCCGGAACACGGCCGGAATAATCGAAACGAACGACGACGGGAATCGGTAGATCCCTAGCGACATTCAACCCACGGAAGATCTTCACTCCGACATCCAGATCCGGAGCTCCTTCTTCAACGGTGTCGAGATGAGCGAAGTAGGTGAGGTTGCGGAGATGAACCTCTTTGAAACCGATTCCAACGCCGATAAAACGCTCGGCATGGCCCGCATCGGGGTATGGACCACGGTGCATGTCCTGCACGTAATCAATCTGGGAAAAATTGTTCGCCAATAAGCGTGTAATGAAGCGAACCATCCCAGGCTCCATCGGCCCCGGCGCTGACGACTCAACAGCCTCGGCGATTTGACTCATGGCCTGGTCAGCGGTCATCGATGCCGTGGCCGCATGCAATTCTCGTGCACAGACCCAGTGATCGAGCACCATTGAGCAGTCACGGCTCGGTGGATGCACTCGAATCGCATCGGTATCGGTGTCCAGACCGATCAACAACAAATCGACTGACGCACCGCAACAGAAGCTGTTTTCAACCGCTTCGCGGAAATCAAGCAGACGCTGATGGCCAGCAGACGCTGCCAGTTCATCGTTGCTGCCATGGGCGGCACACCCCTGGTGTTGGGGATCGATGGAACTGAAGTGGTACGTGACGACCTTGAGATAACGCGTGGGCTCCGTGGCCGGATTCGGTAAGCCTGCGCGATAACGGCTGTGCTCGGTTTTCACCCAGCGGTTGACCGTATTTTCAACATCAAACATCGCTCCGGCATGGGAGCGACGGCGTACAGCACTAAACGGAATCCTCAGGGCATAGGCAACGCTGTGAGCCAGGCGGCCATCCGCGCAAGGGCTCAAATCAAGCAGATGAAAACCGCAGTCGAGCAAAAACTGCTCAAATTCAACGGCGGAAGACTGATCAGCACCGCCTTGGAGGGGATCGTCTTGAAAAAACCGATCACTGAAGAGTCGGTGGGATTCGAAGACACACCAGGCGAACAGCGCACGCATGTCCAGGGGACGAACCCAAGCACGTTCAAGGATGTGATGTGGCAAATCAAATCCGAGCTCAGCACGGGTGAGGCGCTGTGATTGGTCAATGAAATCAGGCTGGTGCTGCAGCGCTGAAACCTGTTGCAGCAAAGGAACGATTCGGTCAAATCGACCCTTGACGTCGTCCTCGTATACACGAAGACGGGCATTCGCAGCGGCGTCAGTCAACGCATGGTGCTGCTTGGGAACAGCCAGCGTTGATCGGCTGAGATTGAAGGGAACCGTGGTAGAGCTGCCCTTCTTACGTTTCACCCAACCGGGTTGCTGAGCAACGGGCCGACGGTTGTCCTGACTAGTTCGAACTCGGCCCCCCGCAGGTGAACCCTGGGGAAGCACAGCCGCTTTACCCGCTGTGGTGAGCGCCTTACGACGCTCGAGCGCACGCTCACGAGCTGAACTTGTTGAAGCCATAGGCGTCTCGGAGATNTCCGAGACCATCCTTTGCAGCTGCCGACGGGTNGGGGCCGTGGGGGCCTGAGCTCGCCCGCCACGGGAAGGCTTGGAGCGAACCATCAGCAGATCAGCCCCTTGCTCCACCGGANACGGTGATCAGAGAACCCTTCTCGGTGTTGCCACTGGAGCCAGTGACGCGGCTAGCNGGCCATTCGGTTTCCTCATTGCGCTTGCGCTCGAAGGGCGACATGGCACTCATCGGGCCGGGGCGACTCGGATTGCGACGGCGGGCAGAAGCACCTTCGGTGCCGGTGACATGCTCACCTCGATCCCAGTCATCACCGGTGACCTTGGTAGAGGAGCCTTCGCCGGTGACGCGCGAGGCAGGCTTGGAAGCAACCTCAGGAGCCTCAGCTGGCGTGGGCTGGAACTGACGAACTTGTGGCTGACGGTTCTGGAAGTCGCGGTTGTCGAAGCGGAATTGCTCCGTACCGGTNACCTTGCCGCCAGCCATGTCAAAAGGGCCAGTAATCCGATGGCCGTCCTCCTCATAGGAGGTCCCNGTCACAGACGACTGCTCNTCGCGCTGCTGCTGTGCAGCACGAGCAGGAGACATCACGCTGAAGCGAGTCCAAGGGGCTCCACCCTCAGCTTGGCCGTGGGTCTCGGAACCAGCGGGAGCATCGCTTCCGCAAGCTGCAGCCAGTTGGTCTCCTCCGATGTAGGGAGTCCCGGAGATCACTTCGCAAGCACCACGCTCGGCGCCNGTCATCACACCACCGATTCCAGGCTGAAGGCCGGTCATCGGAGCTGAAGGGGTTCCTGGTCGAACAGGNGTTCTGTCNCGNATGGCCTGTACNGCAGGGGTTCCGCAGTACTGACCAGCCTGCTCGAGACCTGCNTACGGGGTACCGGTCACGGCTTTNCACGTGCCCGGCTCGTCNCCGGTCACCCGCTCAGAACGGCCCGTGCGTGTTCCGCTCACGACGAGGTTGCGNTTGGTGATGCTGAAACCGACCTTGGCNGCCTCNGCTTCCGGCTTGGCNCCACAAAACGAGTTGACCTGCTCAGCACTGATGTACTGATCGCCGGTCACGCGATGGCAAGAACCAAATTCATCGCCGGTCACAGCCGACGAACGGCCCACCATCGTTCCGGTCACACCGGTGCCGGAAAGGGTGGCTGACACGCCAACTTTTGCAGCAGGTCGGCCATCGGGCAGAGGGTCAGCACCGAGGTACTGATCGCCGGTGAGATTGCGATTGGCACCGGCCTCATCGCCGGTAACGCTTGACGAGCGTCCCACCATCACNCCACTGACAGGNCGACCCTGCTGGGTGAGGCTATGACCCACTTTGCGGGGAGACACGGAACCGCCTCCGCAATAAGCAGCGGATTGATTCGCCGAAATGTATTCAGTGCCGGTCACGGACTTGCAGGTTCCAGGCTCGTCGCCAGTGACCTTTTCCGAGCGACCCACTTCATTGCCGGTCACACGATTGCCATGGCTGGTCGCCGTAACGCGAACCTTGGCTGGCGTCGTCGGTTCGGGAGCGGACTGACAGAAGGTCTGAAACACTTCTGCGCCCAAATATTCGGTTCCGGTGATGGAGCGACAGGTGCTTGCCTCGTTTCCGGTGGTTTTCACCGAACGATTGGCTTGGGTGCCAGTCACGGTCTGACCGGTGGATGTTGTGCTTTCGCCAACCTTCCAATGGGCATCGGCAGCAGCGGCCTGTTTTGCACCATGGCGATTGGGGCCACTGGGTCGCGTGACACCAGCGCTTTGCTTGTTGCGAGCGCCAGCCTTGGCACGCAATTCGCGCACCTGCTGAGCTAGNTCACGACTGGTGAGGTCAGGATTGGCCTGACGAGCTACAGCGGCGGCACTGGTGGGTTGCTTCCCTGCGGTTTTGCCATGCTTCGCCATCGCATCACGNCGGGCGAGCACCAGGGCACGACTTGGATTCTCGATGGCGCGACGCTTCGGAGCAGCGGAGCGGCGTTCGGAGCGGCCACTCAACTGAACCGTGGCTGCAGGACGGGCCGAAAGCTGAGTTTTTTCAGCTGCACGCTTGCCACCACAACCACAGCCTTTNCTGGACTCAGCAGCAGGTGCTTCNGCAGGCTTGGTGTNCTTGGCAACGTCAGACCGGTTGCGATCCTTGCTGGTGTCAGCGGTTTTACCGCGACGGGACAAAGCNTCACGNCGGGCGAGAACAAGATCTCGACTGGGGTCACGCTTTGGCTTGACCTGAGAGCGAGCTGTCGTTGCAACCGAAGCAGACAAGCTGGCCGTGCGCCGGGGNGGCACAGCGACGGGAGCGGCTTGTACAGCCACTGGAGCCTCGTCGGCATTGGCATTGGTGCGGGTTGCTCTGGCGTCAGAGGCAGTACGCACCCGATTAGCACCGGCAGTANCGGCAACAGAGGCTTTCTTACCGGAAGTTGTCAGCGCCTTNCGGCGTTCAAGTGCGAGTTCGCGACTGGAGAGTCTTGCCATGTCCGCCCGAGGATGTCGACGTGAGTTGAAGGGACACTCGTCCCTTCGAGAAAAACGTGAGCCCTGATCTGGTCAGGGCTCGGAACCAAGTGATCNGAAGATCAGCGGCCTTCGAAGACCACGAAGCAAGCACCCTGNCTTTGGGTGTATGCGTCGTATCCAACGATGCGCACGTGGTGGTCGGGGTAAGCGCGATGGCAAGCCTCGAGCTCACTGACTACAACGTTGAGATCCTTCTCACCGAAGAAAGGCAGCTTCCAATANGACCAATAGGTGGCCATGGAGTTGCTGGGATGGACGTGCTCGACGAGCGGGCTCCAACCCTGGGCAATGATGTACGCGATCTGGTCGTAGATCTCGTCCTGGGTCATCGGCGGAAGAAAGCCGAAGGTCTCCAGGGTGGCGACTGTTTGATAGTCACCCACGGTGCTCTGGAAAGGCATGGGGATCCTGGGTGTAAGAAAAAGGGGTGGCCGATTGCATCAACCGGCCGTTGAGACGATCAGTTCTGGACGTCGAGCTTGTCGACGGTGTCGAACTCGAACTTGATCTCCTTCCAGGTCTCGAGG
>NZED01000014.1 GCA_002690325.1 Synechococcus sp. ARS1019 | reverse complement strand
AAGCCGAAAGTGTTCGAAACGGGCATCAAGGTGATCGACCTGCTCGCTCCTTACCGTCAGGGCGGAAAAGTTGGTCTATTCGGTGGTGCTGGTGTCGGCAAAACCGTTCTGATTCAGGAACTCATCAACAACATCGCCAAGGAACACGGCGGTGTATCCGTGTTCGGTGGTGTGGGTGAGCGCACCCGTGAGGGCAATGACCTTTACGAGGAATTCAAAGAATCCGGAGTGATCAACTCTGAGGATCTGTCCAAGTCGAAGGTGGCTCTCTGCTACGGCCAGATGAACGAGCCCCCCGGTGCGCGTATGCGTGTGGGCCTCTCAGCGCTGACCATGGCTGAGCACTTCCGTGACGTGAACAAGCAGGACGTGCTGCTGTTCGTCGACAACATCTTCCGCTTCGTTCAAGCTGGTTCTGAGGTATCAGCGCTGCTCGGACGGATGCCTTCCGCTGTGGGCTACCAGCCCACTCTTGGCACCGACGTTGGCACCCTGCAGGAGCGGGTTGCATCCACCGTCGAAGGATCGATCACCTCGATTCAGGCCGTGTACGTCCCCGCTGACGACCTGACGGACCCAGCACCTGCCACCACCTTTGCTCACCTGGATGCCACAACGGTGCTGAACCGTGCCCTGGCCTCCAAGGGCATCTATCCCGCTGTGGATCCCCTGGATTCCACCAGCACCATGCTTCAGCCGGCTGTTGTGGGCGACGAGCACTACAAAACTGCTCGTGCCGTGCAGTCCACCCTGCAGCGCTACAAGGAACTCCAAGACATCATCGCGATTCTTGGTTTGGACGAACTCTCTGAAGAGGACCGTCAGACCGTGGATCGTGCCCGCAAAGTTGAGAAGTTCCTCTCCCAGCCGTTCTTTGTGGCTGAGATCTTCACCGGTATGCCCGGCAAATACGTGAAGCTGGACGAAACCATCGCTGGTTTCAACCAAATTCTGGCTGGTGAGCTGGATCATCTTCCTGAGCAAGCCTTCTATCTGGTTGGCAACATCGAAGAAGTGAAAGCCAAGGCAGAGAAGATCGCCGCCGAAGCCAAGTGATCTTGAAGGGGGTGCCATTGCACCCCCTGATCACTTGTTTTCCAGTCGTTTGTTCTCCTTTCCGAANCAAGGTTCATGTCCCTCACCCTCCGCGTGCTGGCACCAGACCAGAACGTCTTTGATGGCAGCGCCGACGAGGTGATTCTGCCGAGCACCACCGGNCAAATTGGTATCCTTCCTGGTCACATCTCATTGTTGACCGCAGTTGATGTTGGTGTTCTTCGCGTCAGAGCCAATGGTGGTTGGAACTCCATTGCTCTGATGGGTGGTTTCGCTGAAGTCGATTCCGACGAAGTCACTGTTCTCGTCAATAGTGCAGAACTGGGAGGCTCCATCGACAGCTCTGCTGCGGAAGCTGAATTTCAGAAAGCCAGCACTGCTGTGGCAGGCATGGAAGGTCAGCCCGCTTCCCCTGAAAAGGTGAAAGCTCAGCAGCAGCTGAGTATGGCCCGCGCCAGAATGCAAGCCAGCAAAAAAGCCGACTAAACATTCACTTCTATCAATCAATTCTTTCAAGCCGGAGTCATCAACTCCGGCTTTTTTTGTGAATACCGTTCACAACGTCAGTCTCTTAATCACTCTGACGTTGAGCCAAAAAAAACGACCTGCCTGAGCAGGTCGACGAGAAAGGGGATTTGCGAAACTCAGGCGGTCCCGCAGAAGGTGACATCGGGGAATTTGGCCTTGGCTTCATCCAAGCTCTTGCCTTTGCCCTCTTCTTGCCAATAGTTGATCACTTCAGTGGCTTTATTGAGCACCTCAACGCGCTCGTTGTCCGTGATCCAGCTCTTGCCTTCCAGTTCNGTCTTGAGGGTCTCCCAAGCATCTTCCCGAGGCCAGAANAAATAAGCGGTCAGNGGGCTAGGNCCACCACCAACAATCTGATCAACCGCCAGAGCGACGTTGTCTGGCAGCCAAAGGATCTTCAGCAGGAAGCGGCCTTCATCTGCTTTCGGGGTATATCCGGAAGGAACACCATCGGCATCGATGGTTGCAGAAGCGAGAGCCGCAGCCCCGCCGCGCAGCACGGGACGGCCTTCGCCTTCGCTGCCCTGCTCTTTCTCAGAAGCAGTTTTTTCAGACTCAGCTGCCTGGTTGGCCTCATCAGCCGCACCGGCTGCTGGCGTCGCGACCTCTTGGTCGGTGGCAGCGCCTTCAGTGACCGTCATGGTGTCAGCGCTCAAGACATCAGAACAAACAACTAACCTACCAGCCGCTCGTATCCAGACGCTCTGACTCGCCCTTCAATCCTGCTGTTCGACATCGATGGTGTCATCCGGGATGTGGCCGGAAGCTATCGCCGCGCTTTGCAGGACACCGTCTGCCACTACTGCGGCTGGACGCCCAGTGCGGAGGACATCGACCAACTCAAAGGGGAGGGAGNCTGGAACAACGACTGGGACGCCAGTCTTGAGCTGTTGNGGCGNCACGGCACGACCGTTCCNGAACGCGATGCGCTCATCGACGTTTTTAGTGGGTTTTATTTCGGTGGCGACCCTGAAGGCGATCCCAACGGATGGAGTGGCTTCATCGGCGATGAGCCTCTGTTGGTCAGTCCTGATTTCTTCAAGGCACTCAGCNCAGCCGATGTGCGCTGGGGATTTGTCAGTGGTGCCGAACCACCCTCCGCGCGCTACGTGCTGACTCAGCGCCTGGGGCTGCAGGATCCTCCGTTGATTGCCATGGGAGATGCCCCAGACAAACCAGATCCCACTGGCCTGATCCGCTTGGCCATGCAATTGGCCAATGGGGATCACCCCCAGCTGATCGCCTACCTCGGAGACACGGTCGCCGATATCAANACCGTTGTTCAAGCCAAAACCAAACGCCCCGAACTCCCTTGGCTCAGCCTTGGTGTCACGCCACCCCATGTGCANGATCGCNTGGCCTATCAACAACGGCTGCTGAANGCCGGCGCGGACCAGATCCTCGACACCACAACCGATGCGCTCAAGCTCATCGGTTGTGAGGCATGAAGGAAATGGAAAATAGGGTGCAGCAAAGCCCAGAGCGACGCCCATGACCGATCAGGAGAGCCAGACGTTGGTGAACCCTGGCTTGAAGGTCTCCCAGCTGTCTCCGCTGTTGATCGGTGTTGCCGCCCTGGCAGCCATCGAATTCAGCGATTTGATGACGTGGCTGCTGGGCCAAACCACCGTCACGGTTCTAACGGGACTGGCCCTGCTGAGCGGGATTGTGCTGGTGCTCTCGAAAGGTGTGGCCGATCAAGCCGACAGAGTTGCTGAGTTAATTGGCCAACCCTTTGGAACACTGGTGCTCACCGCTGCGGTGATGACGATCGAGCTTGCTCTGGTGGCGAGCACGATGCTCACCGGAGAAGCCAATCCAACGCTGGCGCGGGATTCGATGTTTTCCGTGGTGATGATCGCGCTGACCGGCATTAGTGGGCTCTGCAACGTGATCTCAGCCCTGCGCCAACGCGGACAAATCACCTCGTCTGGTCACCTCGATTCCAGCCAGATGGCGTCGCCAAACCTGCTTGGGGCGCTGACCTACTTCGATCTGATCAGCACGATGTGCGTGCTGGCGCTGATCATCCCCAACTTCAGCCGCAGCACATCGGAGGCCAACTTCAGTGAGCCGGTGAATGTGGTGCTGTCCATCGTGGCCATCGGCGTTTACGTCGTGTTTATCTCTGGCCAAGTGGGGGGCTATCGGGAGCTCTACACCGAAGTGCAAGAGCTCAGACCAGAGCTGACCTTGGGCGACGCCGCAGCCGAACACGACGAGACCGAGTCAGGCTCTCCCCTCTGGCTGTCCTCAACCTTGCTGGTGTTGGGGTTGCTGGTGGTCTGCCTGATCGCTGAATCGATGGGCCAGCTGATTGAGACGGGGATCACCGATCTCGGCCTACCAAGCTCCCTGGCCGGGGTGATCGTGGCGACCTTGATCCTTGCCCCGGAAGCCCTGAATGCGATTCAGGCTGCGTCCCATGGTGAGGTTCAGCGCTCGATCAACACCCTCTACGGATCCGTTGTCGCCACAGTGAGCCTCACGGTTCCCGCAGTGTTGATTCTCGGAGAAATCACCGGAACGGATGTGATTCTTGGCCTGGAACCCTTGGAGATGGTGCTGCTCGGGCTCACCTTGTTCATGCTCAATCCCCATGTCCGTTTAACGGGCATCGAAGGGATGATGAAACTCGTCGTGTTTCTGTTCTGGATCGTGCTGCAGGTGGCTTAACGCTCCATCGCCTCAACGCTTTTTAACGCTGCAGCTGTCAACACCTCATGGCCATCCGCCATGACGGCAACATCGTCTTCGATGCGGATGCCGATCCCTTTCCAACGGTCATCAATCTCTGGCTGGCCCTCCGGCACAGCCAGCCGATCACTGATGTACAGACCTGGCTCCACAGTCAGCACCACACCAGGTTCAAGGGTCATCGGTCGCTCACCCAAGCGGTAAGCACCAACATCATGAACATCGAGGCCGAGCCAATGGCCAGTGCGATGCATATAGAGATGGCGGTAATCGCCCTGTTCGATCACAGAGTCGGGCTCACCGATCAACAAACCAAGATCCAACAAGCCCTCGACCAACACTCTCAGGGCTGTGTCGTGCACCTGCTCCGCCGTGCCACCGGGTGCGACTTGAGCGATAGCAGCTTCCTGGGCAGCCAAAACCAGGCTGTACAACTCACGCTGTTCCGCACTGAAGCGACCGTTGACCGGGAACGTCCGTGTGATGTCGCCGTTGTAGTAATCCGAGACCGAGCAGCCAGCGTCGATCAGCAGAAGATCACCATCGTTTAACGGCGCAGTGTTGGCGGTGTAATGAAGAACGCATGCATTGTCTCCGCCGGCCACAATGGAGCCGTAGGCAGGGCCTCGAGCACCGCTGGCGCGAAAGTGAGCCTCGATGGCGGCCTGCACTTCGGACTCATTCATCCCCGGGCGGGTTATTCCCCGGGCTAACTCATGGGCCTCGGCCGAGATCCGGCAAGCCTCCCGCAAACGGTCCAGTTCATGGGCATCTTTTCGTAAGCGCAATCGATGCAAGATCGGAGTGGGAGCCACCAAACCCAGCGCTGCTGAGCCTGTCCGTGACCAGGTGTCGAGTTGGCGTCCCCAGGCCGAAAGAACCAAAGGCTCCACCGCCGGGTAACGGCCAACGCGGAAGGCAATCGCCTCTGCCCCATTCAGATAGTGGGGCAATTTCTCCGCCAATTGATCCAAAGGGTGGGCGAGATCAGCGCCATAACGCTCCACAGCGCCTTCTGTTCCCCAACGGAAGCCAGTCCAAACTTCAGCCGCTGGGTCTTTGGGCTGAACGAACAGCACAAACCGCTCTCCTTCCGGGCGATGGGGCAACAACAACGCCACCGCATCCGGTTCGTCAAACCCGGTCAGATAGAAGAAATCACTGTCCTGTCGGAACGGCCACTCGCAGTCGGCATGATGGGTCGCCAGCGCAGCGGCAGGGATGACTGCAGCCGCTGCACCGAGGTCCTCGAGAAAGCGTTCACGACGAGTCTGATGAACAGTCTGATCGAAGACGCTCACGGGCATGACTGCGGCAGGTGTGCATCAGGATGGCAGTTAGGACGACTGGTCAGGGCCGATACGATGAAGTCCTATCTGATTTCATATGCCCTCAGACCTTCTGGTGCTGCTGCTGCTGGTCACCGTGGTGCTGTTGGGTTCAGCTCTGTGCTCGGGCGTCGAAGCAGCGCTGCTCACAGTCAGTCCGATCCGGGTGCATGAATTGGCAGCACGGAGCCGCCCACTCCCTGGAGCCCGCCGTCTCGCCAAACTTCGCCAAAAGCTGGGACGGACGCTCTCCGTCATCGTGATCGCCAATAACGGCTTCAACATCTTCGGCAGCCTGATGTTGGGTGGTTACGCCGCAGGGGTGTTCGAANAACGGGGCGTGAGCGGAATNGCTCTNCCTCTGTTCTCNATCAGCCTCACCNTNCTGGTGATGCTTCTGGGTGAAATCTTGCCCAAAGCCATGGGNAGCCGTCTGGCCATGCCGGTGTCGTTGACCGCGGCACCGATCTTGCATGGACTCNGCGTCGTGATGCATCCGCTTGTGTTGCTGCTGGANCGGCTGATGCCAGCCATCACGGCCGAAGCAGAAATCAGCACCAATGAAGATGAGATCCGGTTGCTCGCTCGGCTGGGNTCACAAAAAGGTCAAATTGAGGCCGATGAAGCCGCGATGATCGGCAAGGTGTTTCAACTNAATGACCTCACAGCANGGGACTTGATGACCCCCCGTGTGGCTGCACCAACCCTCAANGGTGGCCTGAGNCTGGAGGCACAACGCATCACAATCCTGGGCAACANNGCNTCNTGGTGGGTCGTCCTCGGNGANCAGGTCGACAAAGTGCTGGGNGTGGCCAACCGCGAACGCCTGTTAACAGCTCTGCTCGAAAATCGCGGGTTGATGACAGCCGTCGACCTCTGTGAACCGGTGGAATATGTGCCGGAAATGATTCGTGCCGATCGCCTGCTGACCGGGTTCCGCCGCGATACCGCAGGGGTTCGTGTCGTCGTGGACGAATTTGGTGGTTTCGTTGGCGTGATCGGACCCGAAGCCGTTCTTGCCGTGCTCGCGGGCTGGTGGCGCAAACCCAACAATTGAACGGATGTCCATATTGAACAACAGCTAAAACTTGAGGAGACGATTATTTGAGGAAATGCCTAAGACAAAAGGAGAATGCTCGAATATTTTCTCCTTGCACAAACTGAACTAGCACCCAAATTCCAACCTGGCCCCGCACGAGTTCCCGAACAAACTCCAATTCNGAGGCTAAAAGAATCAGATAGCGAAGAGCCGGCACTAGAACAGGAAGACAAAANAAAACCAGACAAAGACACAAACGAAGCAGANATCAACTCAAAACAATTAAAAATATATCAACAGCAAACCACAACAATCAACAACTCCTCAGTCTATGACGACTTAACAATCAAAGAAATCATTAAAACCTGTCGACTCGACCCCAAAGGAAAANACGCCATTGNATGGGCAGCACTGTGCGTCACAAACAGATATCAACAAGACGGATACATCAACACCCGTGTATACGTCAAAACAGAATCCAATCAACCCGAATTAGAAGTCATCGAAGGCAAAATCACCGAGCTAAGAGTAAGCGGTGAGAATGACAGGCTAAACGCAAAAATAGAGCACAAATTATCATCNCTTAAGCAGCAAGTTCTCAATGCCAATGAAGTCCAGAGAGCCCTACAAATCACTCAACAGTTACCCGGCGTTCAACAGATTCGAGGGCGACTAGGGAGAATCGGNAGTGACGCACGGGATGCCAGCTTGATCGTGCGTGCGATCCCAGAAGGACGCAATCTCAAGGGTCAAATTGGCTATGACAACTATGGCAAAATAAGTGCCGGTGAAAATAGAAGTCGTCTGATTATCAGCAGCAACTCTTTACTTCAATTCGATGACACTTGGCTATTTTATTCGGATCATTCATTTACTGGCAGCCCTGAGCTTGGCTCTAGCACCTATTCGACGAGTTACGTTTCGCCAATTGGTCGTGATACAAAAGTAACACTATCCATAGGTTTCAGCAAAACAGAACCCATTGAATTAAGCGGGCTNGCAAAAGATTTTAGGACCAACCAATTTCAAATCACTGGCCTCATCAACTCAAAGCTACTGGATTCATACAACAACAGCTTGGGGATCTATGGACAAATCTCTTACAACCGATCCAATCTATACCTAGACGGCAAAGAGCTGCCAGACATCGTGCCAGACCTAATTAGAAAGCCGCAAAATGGATATATCAAACTCGGCCTTGATGCCAGCAAAATTAACCAACAATCCATTCACAACAGCAGACTATTCATCAGTCAAGCCTTAAGCCCTGTAATTCCAAACGAGCAACAAGAATCCCTTGACTCAATTGGCATTAATCCCGACAAAGCAAGAGCGATAGGCGCCTCACTGGACAACCTTTTTGTCTTCAACAATGGTGTCCGTGTCAAAGCATCTCTAGCCGCACAAAAGGCGCTTGCCCCCTTGGTCGGCTCCATGCGTTTTCAAGTGGGCGCAGATAGTGGCCTTCTTGGACTCCCAGGAAGCATCGCGAGTGGCGACAGCGGACTTCAGGTCAATGCAGAAGGATTCATACCGATAGCTGAAATCAGCGGCTGGAATCTTGGCCTGAAACCATTCGCAGGATTTGCGACCCTATCAACAGAAACACCACTGGGGGAGCAGAGCAACACGGTTAGCGCCGCTGGAACGATGTTGAACATCACCAATCCAACACGAGATCTCTCATTAGAGATCGGATGGGCTCACCAATACAGCAACAGAGAACCAGTCAAACAACCATGGGAAACATGGTCACTTGGCCACGGTCTACTGATGTCATTTCAACTCAGGCTATAGAACCCATTTAACTCAAAAAACTTGGATCAATAAGGCGAAATGCATAAAAAAATAGCTCTAAATACTAGATCTCAAAATTCATACATTAAGGATGAAATAAGAACCGGACTGNCGAACAAGAGGCTTCCAATCCTTGAGCCATTACGAGCGTGATACTTGACCTGAATAGAGATCAGGCAACCACTGAACAATCCATATCAATGCCAGATCCAAGCGAAATGTACTTCGAATAGTGGCAAGTCTGACCGACTCCTCACGACTATCCAACAAGACGACACAGGCATACGCAAAAATCCTACAAATGTAGGATGCATCTGAATGACATTGAGNACAAACTAAAAGGNTATGCCTTCGAAACAACAAAAAAGAAATACAGAATTTGTTCGCCACAAACAACGACCAGTAGCCAAGCGAAGTTAACTAGTCAAAATGCGAATTACAATGATTCGCCAACCCAATTTATTCGCCTCCCTAGCGCTCCTTGGCATCTTTGGCCTTAGCCCCGGCCTGCTAACTGCCCCCGCGAATGCGCAGGTCAAACCTGTCGCNGGATGGTCAAAAGTTAATGGCAGCACTGATGAATGCACCTCAGGAGTATGCACGATTAGTGGCGGAGCAACTTCTGGCAGCAACTTGTTTCACAAGCTTGAGAAACTCAATACAGTAGATAGCAGCGGAATAACTAAATTAGAAATTGATAACAACACATCTACATCTATAATTCTTTCAAACATTGATAGTTACGGGTCAAAGCTTTCCAAACCTCTAGAGGTCTTGGGGAGCAAGGCGGATATCACTCTTCTTTCGCCAGGTGGAATTGATATTTATGATGGATTTGGGACTGAGAACATTGGAAGCTTGGCACTTTCAACTGCAGACAAGATTATTATCGGCAGTAGTATGTTTGATAGCAATAATACAACCTTAGAGCAGGCAAAAAACCTTGCAGGAACAGTTGATTATACCAATCTTCAGTCATTAAGCGTCCCCAACAAAGAGATTGACATCGAGGTAAGTGAAAATTTGACTATAGATAGCAACCTTTTTCTCATATCTGAATATGTAGACATAGATCCGAACAATGATCCGGCAATCACTATTAATGGGAACCTGAGCATATACGGTCCCTCAGAGATTAAGGATACTACACTGACA
>NZED01000013.1 GCA_002690325.1 Synechococcus sp. ARS1019 | reverse complement strand
TGGTGCCCCGAGCGTTACCCAGACAACCGAACGATCAGGTTTCATCTGTCGCGACGGTCGGCAATCCAAGCCAATAAGGTGCTGGCCAACACATTGATGCCAACGGCCAACGCCCGCTCATCAAGGGCAAACTGACCGTTGTGCAGCGGGGCACATCCCTGCGGACCTGCTACACCCAGCCGAACCATCATTCCAGGGACATCCCTGAGCAGCTCAGCGAAATCTTCTGCCCCCAAAGAAGGCTGCTCAACCGGATGCACCTGATCTCGACCCAGGCACTGAATCGCACAGCGTTCCAGGAGGTCGGTGAGGGAGCGGTCGTTCTGCACCGGAGGGGCAATTGTGCGGTAGTTGACCTCTGCACTGCCACCGCAACTCGCGCAGATGGCTTGAACGGTTTCGTCGATCCAAGCCGGCAACTGATCATGCTGCTCAAGATCCAGGCAGCGCACGGTCCCCAACAGTCGCACCTGATCAGCGATCACATTGAACGCTTTGCCGCCCTCCACTTTTCCGAAGCTCACCACGACCGGCTGAAGAGCATCCAAGCGACGCGCAATCGATTGCTGCAGTTCGGTCACCACACGGGCCGCCATCCAGACCGCATCCACGGCCTGATGGGGGCGGGCACCATGCCCCCCTTCCCCACGGATCTGAATCTCCAACTCGCCAGCAGCAGCCGTCAAGCAACCACGGCGGATACCAACGGATCCAGCTGGAAGATTCGGAACAACATGGACGCCATACAGCGCTTCGAGCCCCTCTACGGCACCGGCATCACGCATCCAAACCGCGCCCTGCGCCAGTTCTTCGGCGGGTTGAAACAGCAAGCGAACTCGGGCTCCTTGGGGAGGCGATGCCGCCAACAACCTGGCGACACCAAGGCCAATGCAGGTGTGCAAATCATGGCCACAGGCGTGCATGACCCCAAGACGCTTTGAGGAGTAGGCCAGTCCTGTCTTTTCTTCGATTGGCAGAGCATCCATATCGACCCGGAGCCCGACCATGGGCCCGTCGACTGCTCCAAGCTCAGCCAGAACCCCGGTTCGCCCCACCCCTTCCTGGACCCGCCAGCCGAGACGCCGCAGTTCTCCGGAGACCAATGCTGCTGTCTGATGCTCCTCACCGCTGAGCTCAGGATGCGCATGCAAGTGGCGACGCAACTCGAGCAACTCGGGAAGATCCTGCTCGAGGAGATCGCAAAGAGACACAGAAGAGGTGGTTGTCATCTCTAAGGATGCTGCAAAGCCAGGAAGGCCATCAGGTCGTTGGCGGGCTGCGGTGGCCAACGACGCACCTCAAGGAGCCAATCAACCTGGCGATAACGCTGATCAAGTCCAGCTGCCGCGGCCCAATGGCTTTCCGCTTCACCGCTGGAGCCCTTGCGCCAGAGCAAGCCGCTGAGCGCAGCCCGGGCATCGGCAAACATCGGATAGCGAAGAATCAATTTGCGCAGTTCAGACTCTGCCCAGGCCAAATCACCGTTTTGCCAGGCCGCCAGAGCTTCGCTGGAGCGAGCCATCGCAAAGCCCGGCCTCGCAAGAGACGCCTGNCCATACAGCTCTCTNGCATCTCCCCAATCACCTTCAGAACCACGAACATTGGCAAGGTTGTAGAGCGCCGATGCATCGTCCGGATCGCGTTGAAGGATCCAGAGGTAATCATNNGCAGCTGCAGACCAATCCTGAAGCGCTTCTTCAGCAGTGCCGCGGTTGAGATGCGGATCGGCTTCCTCGGGGGCCAGGTCAATGGAACGACTCTGATCGGAGAT
Organism: Synechococcus sp. ARS1019; assembly: GCA_002690325.1. Taxonomy (GTDB): domain Bacteria; phylum Cyanobacteriota; class Cyanobacteriia; order PCC-6307; family Cyanobiaceae; genus Parasynechococcus. The sequence continues at coordinate 9,156 of NZED01000013.1, read as the reverse complement.
CGCGCCATCTAGATCACCGAGAGCCAAACGGACATTGCCGCGATTGCTGAGCGCTGCAGCGTCCTCCGGAGCCTGCTCAAGCACCCGATCCCAGAGGGGGAGGGCATCGCCGAAGTCCCCGCGACGGCTGGCGGTCAACGCTTGCTCGTACAACCCCTGCAAGTCCACCGCACCCACCGACTGAGGGATCANCAGGAGCACCGTGANCATCAGCACGACAATCGATCGGATCATGCGGCCTCCGCAAGATGAGAGCGTGCGGCATCAGTGACCATGCGACCGCGAGGTGTCCGCACCAAAAGGCCCTGCTGCAACAGGAACGGTTCCACNACCGTTTCCAACGTGATCGGATCTTCGCCNAGGGCGGCTGCCAAGGTTTCAAGCCCCACTGGCCCACCACCATGCTGGTCGAGCAACAACATCAGCAGACGGCGGTCGCTGGCGTCGAGGCCTCGATGATCGACCCGGTGCAAGCTCAAAGCGTCTGAAACCATAGAGGCGTCGATTCTGTCGGCATCTCCGCGAACGGTGGCGACATCCCGAACCCGACGCAGCAAGCGGTTGGCAATTCGCGGTGTTCCGCGACAGGACGCCGCAATCCGNGANCANGCCTCCGGGGTGAGCTGAATCGACAACAGTGCAGCGGTGCGCGCCACGATCGANTCCAAATCCTGCTGGCCGTAGAACTCCAAACGCTGAATCAAGCCAAATCGATCCCGCAACGGTGAACTCAAGGAACCAGCNCGGGTGGTGGCGCCNACCAACGTGAACGGCGGTAAATCNATGGATCGNGTTCTGGCGGTACTNCCTTTGCCCACGGTGAGATCGAGGCGATGGTCCTCCATCGCTGGATAGAGAAGCTCTTCCGCCACTCGGGACAGGCGATGGATCTCGTCGATAAACAACAGATCNCGAGGNTGCAGATTCACCAACAAACCAACGATGTCTCGAGGCCGTTCCAAGGCTGGAGCGCTCGTGATCCGNCAATGAACGCCGAGCTCNTCNGCCANCACCAGCGCCATGGTCGTTTTGCCGAGGCCCGGCGGTCCATAGAGCAGCACATGATCCAGGGCATCACCACGCCCGAGGGCGGCCTGGACGGCGATTCCCAGCACCTGCTTCAGTTCGCTTTGGCCGATGTAGTCATCCAGTCGCTTCGGCCGGAGGCTGTCCTCGGGGCGGACACGGGCCTCCTCCGTCGAGGGTTGCGGATCCACCAGCACCGTCTCCCGGCGCTTGGGAGCGCGACCTGAACCGGAGGAAACAATCGCCATGTTCGGCAGGGTACCCAGACCTGGATAACGTCGGGAGACGTTGAGGCGGTTATGGCCAAAGGAGGAGTCAAGAAAGCAGCGGCAGCCGCCGCGAGAGCCGCGGCCAACCGGTTNCTGGCCGACAACCGTCAGGCTCGCCATCAGTACGAGATTCTCGAAACCCTGGAGACCGGCATTGAGCTGGTTGGCACCGAAGTGAAGTCGATCCGCAATGGCAAAGCCAACCTGCGCGATGGCTTCTGCCTGATCCGCAACGGCGAACTGCACCTCCACAACGTGCACATTTCACCCCACAGCCATGCGGGGAGCTATTTCAACCACGACCCCCTTCGCACCCGGCGGCTACTCGCCCATCGACGGGAAATCGACAAGTTGCGAGGCCACACCGATCAAAAAGGTTTCACCTTGATTCCGTTGAACATCCACCTCAAAGGATCGTGGATCAAATTGACCATCGGGGTGGGCAAAGGCCGCAAGTTGCACGACAAACGTGCAGCCGAGAAAGAAAAGCAGTCGAAAAAAGACGTGAAAGCTGCAATGGCACGGTTCTGATCAACGATCAGAACGCTCCTGTTGCCGAATCCGGCACAGGATTGGGGTCGACCTCTGGAAGGGTCTCCAGCCGAGGTTGTTGGGGAAGCTCAGTGGGATCCGCCCGACAGGCGAGGGTGAGAAGAGCCGATGACATTCCGGCATTCGTGACCAGAACCTGAATCGGTGAACCCGCGGATTGCGGAAGTGTGAGCACCCGCAACGGTCCACGCTCTTGAAGAATCTCCCCCGCGGCATCAAACACCGTCATCGCCATCAAAGGGGTGCCGTTGATGCCGAGCACGAGCTGATGATTGGTCGGAACATCAATCGTGATCAAGCGAGCACCGCCAGCAGCCACACGCATCGAGCGATTGGTGGCTTTCGCGGACCTAGCGCTGACCTGTTCCACCGAAACGTCCTTCAGGCTTTGCATGGCTGAGGCGATCCAAAGCTGCCGAAACGGTTCGCGAGGCGGTTGCCCTTCTCCATCGCCGGGGAGGAGATCCCGTGCCGCCGCACTGACCAGCTGCTCCACCACCCGAGGACTAATGCCTTGGGCGACGAGCACCTGCTCTTGCTGCTGCCAATCCGCATCGCCAAGGGAACCGAGACGACGGCGCACTCCTGGCGGAAGCTGCTCCAAACGCGCCACCCACTCCTGCGCCAATGCCAGCCAAGCCGTTTCATTCGTTGAACCAACACTTCCCGCCGCTGAACGCAACGTCAGGCTGCGGTCGATCAGGGACTGAAACCAAGTGCGATTGATCTGGAGGGCACGCAGGCGGCTGGACAACTGCTGGCGTTGATCCCGCTCCAGGGGAGGCAACGCCGTTTGCGGCGTCCGACCGATGACATCTCGCTGCGTCGAAGGAGCGCGGTCTCCCGAGGCTCCCCGAGCAAAGAGATACCAACCAATCCCGGAGCCAATGACCGCCGAGAGAGCGAGGACCAACACCACGGGCCAAAGATTGCCTTCAGCGCCTTGGGCCCTGAGTTCAGCACGGCTCAGACGACGACCTGAAGCCTGAACAGATGGCTGATCTGTTGAGGCTGAATCAGCCTCCAGAGTTGGCAATTGTGGCTGCGGCGTTTCGACAGGAGCCGTCGACGCCGGGATCACCGCCAGGGCTTGCACAACCTCTTGCGCTGTGCTGAACCGCTGCTGGGAATCGTTGCTGAGCAAACGCAACAGCACCGTGCGGAACGCGTTGCTCAGGGATTGGGCTTGCGGCCAAGACCAGCTCGACGCCGTCTGTGTGTCGACCGCGTTTGGAGGCTGACCGCTAAGAAGACCAAGCGCCAGCGCCCCGAGGGCATGGAGATCCATCCATGCTTCGCAGGGATCGCCTTGAAGCTGGGCTTCCGGAGCCACGCCCACCCGTGCACCCAGCACCGCCGACTCACCGCGGAACTGAACGGCACCGAGAGCAATCAGCACCGGCAGGCCGTCGCTTTGGCGACGAATCACCGTGTCGAGATCGAGATGGCCGTGCACCAGTCCACGACCATGCAAGAACGACAGCGCTGGAAGCAGCTGACGCAGCAGCTGAAGCACTTCGTCGACAGACAAGGTCTGCTGGGCTGCGGCACGTGCTCGAAGAATTTGCCCGTAACTGGCTCCCTCCTGCCAGGTCCGAACCAGCCACAACGAGTCGGCCTCAGTGAACTGGTCCCCACACTGAGGAATTTGCGGATGCGACATCGACCGGAAGAGCGGCCAGAGCCGTTGCAACCGGGCGCGAGCTTCTGGATCCTCAAGCTGATGCAGCACAACGGGGATCTCACCATTGGCACCATCTCGGGCAAGCCAAACGGTTCCCTGGGCTGGTTCACCGGATGCCAACACCCTGATGAGCCGATAGCGCTCCTCCAGCACAGTGCCTTCGGCGGCAGGACTGGACTCGGTCACAAACGGCCGAAAAATGACCTTCCAAGGCTACTGAGAATCCATGGGCTGACATCGCCACCTAGGGTCCGGGCGAACTTGAAACTCCACCTTGCTGCTCGACACCCTGCTGGATGTGCGACGGCGCAGCGAAGCCCTGATTGAGCCTCTGGAGCCCGAGGACCTTGGCCTTCAAGGGATGGCCGATGCCAGTCCACCGAAGTGGCATCTGGCTCACACCACCTGGTTCTTCGACACGTTTTTACTCCAGCCATATCTGAAGGGATATCAAGCCTGCGACCCGATTTGGAGTTATCAGTTCAACTCCTATTACGACGCCATCGGTGACCGACATCCACGACCGGAGCGCGGCATGCTCAGCCGGCCAGGAATCGGCGAGATTCTGGCCTGGCGGCATCGGGTCGACCATGCACTCACCCATCTATTGCAGAGCGATGACCCTGCCCTGCTTTCTCTGGTGGAACTGGGTGTGCATCACGAACAGCAGCACCAAGAATTGCTGTTGATGGATGTGCTGGATGGCTTCTCGCGTCAGCCGATGGAGCCGGTGTACGACCCAAGGGCCAACCTCACAGCTGAGGTGGATCGCGATGCCGATGCCTGGCTGCACTGTGATGGGGGATTGCTGGAGATTGGACATCAAGGCGAGCACTTCCACTTCGACAACGAAACGCCTCGGCACCGCATCTGGCTTGAGCCCTTCGAACTGCAGTCGCAACTGGTGAGCAATGCCGAGTACCGCCACTTCATCTCCGAAGGTGGCTACCAACGCCCAGAACTCTGGATGAGTGAAGGCTGGACCATCCAGCAACAACGAGGCTGGCAAGCACCGCGGTACTGGCGAGGTGACGGCCCTTCAGAGACCTGGCAACAGGAGTTCACCCTCGCTGGACGTCAACCGCTCCATCCCGATGCACCCGTGCGCCATCTGAGCTGGTTCGAAGCCGATGCTTTTGCACGCTGGTCTGGAGCTCGTCTGCCGAGCGAAGCGGAATGGGAAGTCGCCCGCCAACACCACGGCAGCCGACTCCAGCACGCGCACCGCTGCCTCTGGCAGTGGACCGCGAGCCCCTACCGGCCCTACCCGGGGTTTCAGCCAGCCGAGGGAGCGGTTGGTGAATACAACGGCAAATTCATGAGTTCGCAATTCGTCCTCCGAGGCAGCTGTTGGCTGACACCACCTGGCCATGAACGGGACAGCTATCGAAACTTCTTTTCTCCAGCCAGCCGCTGGATGGCCTCAGGCCTAAGACTGGCGCGATGACGACGACGCGTCCTCATTCCACCGTCGATCTCATCGACCTNTATCCGGCCGCGGCCGACCTGCGTCGGCTGGTGCACGACGGGCTGTCAAAACAACCGAAACAACTTCCGGCGTGGCTGCTCTACGACGCCGAGGGATCACGGTTGTTCGCTGAGATCTGCCAACAACCGGAATACAGCCTGACGCGCACAGAAATCCGACTGCTGGAGGATCAGGCCAACAGCATCGCCGCTGCCGTTGGTTCTGGGGTGATGCTCGAATTCGGGATCGGCAACGCACGGAAAGTGGATCCGCTGCTCAAAGCTCTGCAGCCCTCAGCCTTCATTGCTCTCGACATCAGCCGTGACGCGCTGGTGGAGGCTCTCAGCGGACTGAACAGCAGCCACCCAGACATCCCCATGCTCGGCATCTGCTGTGACCACAGCACGTTGACCGTGATGCCAAGCCATCCATGGCTTGAGAACAAGCGACGAATCGGCTTCTTTCCGGGCAGCTCTCTCGGGAACTTCAGCCCTGATGCCGCCGTTGACCTTTTAAAACGCTTCAGGCAACTGCTCGCTGGAGGCCCACTGCTGCTTGGTCTCGATCAACCCCGTGATCCGAAGCAACTCGAAGCCGCCTACGACGATGCCGCTGGCATCTCCGCAGCCTTCGCGCACAATCTTCTCCATCGCCTCAATCGTGACCTCAACGGCACGATCGCCGTGGATCAATTCGACTACCGAGCGCGGTGGGAAGAGCAGCATCAACGCATCGAAATGGCTCTCATCAGCCGATGCGAACAGACAGCCACCTTGGATGGCCAGCCCTGGACCTTTGCTGCTAATGAACGGCTCATTACCGAACACAGCGTGAAGTACACCCCCGCCGCCGCTGCTGATCTCGCAGCCAAAGCCGGCTGGAGCATTCGGCAGCGCTGGCACGATCCTGCCGATCAGTTGTCCTTGCATCTGCTGGAGCCGTCAGACTGAGAACACGCGAGCGACTCCAACGACATGAAAAAAGACGATCGACGAGAAGCGATCAAATCCCAACGTGAGCAATTGATTCACGAGCTCGAAACGCTGTACATGGCGGCGTTCGATCGCCTGGGTGAACTGGAAGGGGACATTGGCGAAGTCAAAGCAGCGCAATTCACCCAGATCATCCTGAACTCCAAACTGGCTGCCCTCGAACCACTGCAAAAGGAGATCGAAAAACCTCTGATCACCACACCAGCGAACCAACCGTGATGAACAGTTGGCTGGATCAACTGGAGCGGGAACTCGATCAACGCCTATCGGCGTTTTTAAGAAGCAATCCACTTCAGGCCCAACGCTTTCAGGACCAACACCGGCAGGATCGGGCCGTTGCTTTGCAGCGCCAACGCGAGCAACTCCAGCAGGAAGCGGAGCAACAACGCAAACGTTTGATCGATGTAGCGGAGGAGATCCGCTCATGGACCAAGCGAACCAAACGCGCGAAGCAAGCTGGAGCCAACGAGCTGTCACGTCGCGCCCAAACCCATCTCGATGGACTGATGGCCCAGGGGCGCCAACAGTGGAGCGACCTGGACAACCTTGGACGTCGCTTTGGCGAGGTCGACGCACAACTCAAGGACCTTGCCGACCAAACGGCCTCGAGCAGTTCAGGCCTGGAGCAGGACTGGGCCCTCTTTGAAGCCGAACAGGAACTGGAACAACTCAGACATGACAAAGGGCTGAGCTAACGCCCAACCCTTTAATCATCAAGCCTTCGGTGCAGGTGGCTCGAGGCTGACACCTTCGGGCGGAGGTGTTGGGTCGGGATCGGCAATCAGCATGTGCTGAAGGACGATCTCAGGGCGCTCACTGTCGCGCCATCTGATTCGGTAAGCGGGCATTTTGGTGCCACGACTTGTGGTCTGCTCGACGGGCTCCATCACCCAACCCCGACGGGAACGCCCCTGGGGATTGCGCTTGACAACCGCGTCAGCGTGCTTGAAGCGAAACCCTACGCGTTCACCACTCATGGGGACAGGACTATGCCACTACGTTTCATTATCCCACTGAAGGTGCAGCTTCCGACCGANTCTCCGGACGAAGCAGTGGGAAAGCGATCACGTCACGGATGGACGGGCTGTCGGTGAGCAGCATCACAAGGCGATCAATCCCGATTCCAAGACCGCCGGTGGGGGGCATCCCAACCTCCAGAGCGGTCACGAAGTCTTCATCGAGTCCCTGCGCTTCCAGATCACCAGCCGCCTTGCGCTNCTGTTGTGCCTCCAGACGCTGGCGCTGATCAACTGGATCGGTGAGNTCGCTAAAGGCGTTGGCGTGCTCACGGCCAACGATGAAGAGCTCAAAGCGTTCCACCAAGCCCGGCTTGCTGCGATGAGGCCGCGCCAACGGCGAAATCTCCACGGGGTAATCGGTCACGAACGTGGGCTGNATCAGCGTCGCTTCCACAGCCTGTTCAAAGGCTTCATTCAAGAGCCGCCCAATGGAGTCGGCCAGCTCAGGGACATGCAAGCCCTTGGCGGTCATGGCCTCNGCAGCCTGATCCCGACTGCTGAAACCATGGAAATCCAAGCCGGTGGCGTCTTGCACCAATGCGTGCATCGTGGCTCGACGCCAGGGCGCAGCCAAATTGATCTNGGTGCCTTGGTACGTGATGGTTGTCGAGCCGCAAACGTCTTGGCAGACCGACGCAATCATCTGCTCAGTCAGCTCCATCATTCCCTCGTAATCGGAGTAGGCCTGATAGATCTCAACGGTGGTGAATTCGGGGTTGTGGCGGGTGCTGATGCCCTCGTTGCGAAAGATCCGACCCAGTTCNTAGACGCGCTCAAAGCCACCGACCACCAGACGCTTGAGGTGCAATTCGGTGGCAATCCGCAAGGTGAGCGGCAGGTCCAAGGTGTTGTGATGGGTCTCAAACGGCCGTGCATCGGCACCACCGGGCTCGCTCTGCAGCACCGGNGTTTCGATCTCCAGGAAGTCACGCTCATCCAGCCAACGGCGAATCCCGCTCACCAAACGTGCCCGGCGTCGAAAGGTTTCACGGGTATCGGGTGACACCACCAGATCGAGATAACGCTGGCGGTAGCGCTTCTCCACATCCGCCAAGCCGTGCCANTTATCCGGCAGAGGCTGCAAGGCCTTGGTGAGCATCCGCCAGTCGCTCACTTTCACGGACAGTTCGCCNCGGTCGGTGCGACGCAGAGTGCCGGTCACACCGATCCAATCACCAGCATCCACAAGGGAGGTGATCTGCTTGAACCATCCTTCCCGCTGGGCCTCNAGACCGGCTTTCTCAAGAAAGAGCTGGATGGTGCCGGTCTCGTCGGCCAGNGTGAAAAAGGCCAATTTGCCCATNACGCGNCGGGTCATCACACGGCCGGCCACCGAAACGGTGACGTCCCGNTCCGCACCATTGGCCAAATCCGCGTGGTCAACCTGCAAGGGCTGCATACGGTGACTCAGCGCAAAACCCAGGGCATAGGGTCCCTGATCAAGCTCTTTGAGCGCGTTCGCTTTCTCAAGACGTGTAGCGCGCAGCTCAGACACAGCAGCAGGACGGACAATCGGGCGCCATCCTGCCGCTCCGTGGGTCGACGTCAGGCTGTGGCTGCTTCTCCGACTCNNTGGGAGGAATAGCCAATGCCNCGGACCGTGAGGATGAGCTCAGGATTACGGGGGTCTGGCTCCAGTTTTCCGCGNAGCCTTGCGACNTAAACNTCCACGACGCGNAGNTCNGCTGAACGCCGGGGCGGATAGCCCCANAGTTGCTCAAGAATTTCAGCNCTCGGAACAACCCGGCCAGGTTCTCTGAAGAGCAGTTCCAGAAGNCTGAATTCGGTGTANGTGAGGTTNATNCGCTCACCNCCACGNGTNACNTGGCGTCGATTCGTATCNACNATCANATCTCCCAGGCAGAGCACNCCTTGTCCGGTGGGCATTTCACGNCTCTCAACCTCNGCATTNCCCCGACCAACACGNCGAAGAATCGTGGCAATTCTGGCCTCNAGCTCNTTCGGGCTGAACGGCTTAGGNAGGTANTCATCNGCNCCGAGNTCGAGGCCNGCAACGCGCTCAGAAATCGCCTCAACAGCCGATAAAAAAATAATTGGCACGCAAGACTCAGCTCGCAATCGCCGACACACTGCGAAGCCATCCAGCTTCGGGAGCATGACGTCCAAAACGATCAGATCTGGACTT
>NZED01000057.1 GCA_002690325.1 Synechococcus sp. ARS1019 | reverse complement strand
CATGGGGTTGTGTCGTGCGGTAAGAAATCGGGAGGAGATTAACCCCGTGTTCCTGGATCAGGGAGGAGCCATGTTCGAGATTGTCCTGTTTCCGATCGACCGCAGCCGTCAGGCCCTGGAGACCGCCGCCAAGGCTCTCGAGCTGGCTCGCAGTCACAGCAGTCGACTGGTGCTCCTCTCTGTGGTGGAGGAGGAGCGGCCCGGGATGCAGGACCATGAGGAGGTGGCACAGCTTCTTCAGCAGACCCGTGAGCAGGTGGAGCAGGCGGGAGTCCCCTGTGAGGTGGTGGAGCGGCAGGGCAAACCGGCCTTTGTCATCTGCGATGTGGCAGACGAGATGGATGTGGACGTGATCGTGATGGGCACCCGAGGTGTGAATCTCGGCGGTGACGGGGAGAGCACGGCGGCCCGGGTGATCCAGTTCGCTCCCTGCCCCGTGCTGGTGGTGCCGTGAGCACGCCTGCCATTCAGTGGTATCCGGGCCACATCGCCAAGGCGGAGCAGCAGCTCAAGCGCCACCTGGACAAGGTCGATCTGGTGATCGAGGTTCGCGATGCTCGGATCCCCCTGGCCACTGGTCACCCCCATCTCAACCGTTGGTTGAAGGGCAAGCAGCACCTGTTGGTGATCAACCGTCGGGACATGGTGACCCCGGCGGCGCGTGAAAGCTGGCAGCAGTGGTTCAAGACGCAGGGGCAACGCACGGTCTGGTGCGATGCCAAAGCCGGGACTGGCGTGAAGCAGGTGCAGCAGGCGGCGATCCGTACCGGAGATCAACTCAATGAGCGGCGGCGCAACCGTGGCATGAGGCCCCGGCCGGTGCGGGCCCTCACTCTCGGCTTCCCCAATGTCGGAAAGTCAGCTCTGATCAATCGTCTGGTCAAACAGAAGGTGGTGGCCAGCGCCCGGAGGGCGGGCGTCACCCGCACCCTGCGCTGGGTCCGGGTTGGACAGGATCTGGATCTGCTTGATGCTCCCGGTGTGCTGCCGCCCAGGCTCGATGATCAGCAGGCTGCCCTTCGGCTTGCTCTCTGTGATGACATCGGCCAGGCGGCCTACGACGGCGAATTGGTGGCCCAGGCGTTTCTGCAGCTGTTGATCGTGCTGCAGAGCAACGAAGCCTCGGGGATCGCCATCAACCTGCTGGAGGGCCGTTACAGCACGCCTCTCTCTGGGGAGACAGGCGACCCGGCGTTGTGGCTGGAAGCGGCGGCGACGCGTCACACCTCCGGTGATACCTCCCGCATGGCCCAGCGGCTGCTGGATGACTTCCGCAAGTCCGCTCTGGGCAGCATTGCCCTGGAGCTGCCGACATGATCCGTGCGGGGGGGCGCCCTGCCTTGCCAGAGGAAACCTTCACCGACGGTTTCGGCGAAGGGGATGGGGAGCTGGTCTGCCTGACCTATCCAAAGCCGCTGCCGATGCGGCTGGATCGATGGCTGGTGAGTCAGCGGTCCGAGCAGAGCCGAGCCCGCATTCAGAAGTTCATCGACGCCGGTTATGTGCGCGTCAACGGGCGGACCGGAAAGGCCAAGACCCCATTGCGACAGGGCGATGAGGTGCAGTTGTGGATGCCACCACCGGAACCGCTGCCTTATCTGAAGCCCGAGCCGATGGATCTGGATGTGCTCTTTGAGGATGAGCACCTGATCGTGATCAACAAGCCGGCTGGTCTCACCGTTCACCCGGCGCCCGGCAACAANGACGGCACGNTNGTGAANGGCNTNCTGCANCACTGCCCNGANCTGCCGGGNATCAGCGGCAAGCTGCGNCCNGGNATNGTGCACCGACTGGATAAGGACACCACCGGTTGCATCGTCATTGCCAAATCCCAGGAGGCGCTGGTGCGGTTGCAGCTTCAGATCCAGAAGCGGATCGCTTCACGGGAGTATCTGGCCGTAGTGCACGGCGTGCCTGGTGGTGACAGCGGCACGATCGTGGGCGCCATCGGACGCCATCCNGCTGATCGCAAGAAGTACGCCGTGGTCAGCGATGACTCCGGCCGTTATGCCTGCACCCATTGGAGCTTGCTGGAACGGCTCGGCGACTACTCCCTGTTGCGGTTCAAGCTNGACACCGGTCGGACGCATCAGATCCGGGTGCACTGCGCCCACATGAACCATCCGGTGGTGGGAGATCCCAGCTACAGCCGCTGCCGCAAGCTGCCGATCGAGCTGCCAGGCCAGGCGTTGCATGCTGTGCAGCTGGGACTCGACCACCCCATCTCAGGCGAGCGAATGTTGTTCGAGGCACCTCTGCCGGTGGTGATGGAGAAGCTGCTGGCGGTGCTGCGACGACGAACCAGTTGAGAATCCGGCCGTCAGCTGTCGCAGAGGCTGGACATTTCCTTTCCCGCGCCTTGGATGGTGGCGTTATCCACCCTGCAGATCGATGGTCATCCGCGTCCNCTGTCGCCGGGTCTGGTTGGCCTCGTTGATGCGTGCGATCCGCAACGAGTTTGTTCCTCTGCCGATCCGTCGTCGTCTGATCGTGGTGGATCTCCCTCGCGTTGCCTGAGGAGCTCTTCAGCGCGGAAGCCTGGGGCAGGCCTCCACCAGCAGGCGACTGATCGGGGTCTGCGGGGCTTCGAACAGTCGGTCACCGGGGCCTTCCTCAACGATGCGTCCTTTGTCGAGAACAATCACGCGATGACAGAAACCGCTGGCGACCGAGAGGTCGTGGGTCACGAAGATCATCGCCAGGCCCAACTGGTGCTGCAGGTCCCGCAGCAGGCTCAGAACCTCGGCCTGCACTTCCGCATCCAGCATGCTGACGCTTTCATCGCAGATCACCACNCTCGGCTCCAGTGCCAGGGCGCGGGCGATCGCAACCCGTTGCTGCTGGCCTCCCGACAGTTGTCGGGGCAGGCGGTGCTGAAACTGCTCCACCGGGCTGAGTCCGACCCGCTCCAGCAGGCCGCGGGCCCGNTCCCGCGCTGAAGCCTTCGTTGCAATCCCATGGATCAGCAGGGGGTCTGCAATGGCATCGACCACTGGGAGGGCCGGATTCAGACAGGCCAGTGGATCCTGGAAGACCATCTGCAGGGCCCTCCGCGCGCTGCGCAGCTTCTCACCGCGCAGTTTCAGCAGATCTTGACCGAGCAGATCGACCCGCCCGCCCCGGATGCTGTTCAGACCCATCAGGGCCCGGCAAAGGGTGCTCTTGCCGCAGCCGGAGGCTCCGACAACACCCAGCGTCTCGCCGGCCCGCAGGTTGAAGCTCACCCCTTCCACCGCCTTGAGCCAGACCGGTGCCCAGGGCATGCCTCCGATGGCATGCCAGCAGCGCATCTCCTCAACCTGCAGAACTGTCTCCCGATCGGGGCGCTGGGGAGAGCGTCCCCCCTCTCTGGCCCGCGCTGAGGCGACGAGGCGCTGACCGACATCCGATCGCGGCTCGCGGAGCAGCTGATGACTGGGGCCATCGTCCACCTTGCGTCCCCCATCGAGCATCGCCATCCGCTCACACCAGCGGGCTGCCATCGCCAGATCGTGTGTGATCAGTAGCAGGGCACTTCCGAGCTGCTTGCAGAGGCCGCTCAGTTCCGCCATGACCTGGCCGGCAACGGCCACATCGAGACTGGTGGTGGGTTCGTCTGCGATCAGCAGCGGCGGCTCCAGGGCGATCGCCAGGGCGATGGCCAGGCGTTGCCGCATGCCACCGCTGAGTTCGTGGGGATAGGCCCGGATCCGTCCCGTGCCGATTCCCACCCGCTCCAGCAGGTCCTCCGCCCGCTGTCGACGCCAGCTGGCGGAACTCTCCGGTCGGTGCGCCTGCANNGTGTCGATCAGATGNGTNCCGATCGGCATCAGGGGATTGAGGCGGGTCATCGGGTCTTGAAACACCAGCCCGGCGGCCTGGCCACGCAGATGGCGGAGTGCCGCACGATCCAGTTGTCTGGGGTCGCTGCCCGTGAGCTGAAGCCGCCCTTCACAGCGACTTCCTGGTGGCAGCAGCTGCAGCACTGCCCGCGCCACCGTGCTCTTGCCGCAGCCTGAGGATCCAACCAGGGCCAGGGTTTCGCCAGCCTCGAGGGTCAGATCAAGTCCGTTCAGTGTCCAGTCATCGTTGCCTGGGTAGCGCAGTCGCAGCTGTTCGAGCTCCAGAACCGGCCGGGACATGGACAGGGGAGGGGAGCAGAGACGAAGACCCCAGCACTGAATACCATGGATTGACCTGCCGGGTCGGATGCTCGACGCCGCTTCAACACCGGATCTATCCCGGACCGATGCTGGTCCCGTTCCGGTCTCCTGCGGCCTTCCTGAATTGCGGCGACATGCAATCCGCAATCCGGACGACTACGCCATCCCTTTGCCGGAGTGGTTGCGTCAGTGCATCAGCAACGTTCCCCCCGGTATCGGCCAGAGCTGCCCTACGGATCCAGAGGCCCTGCTGGTCTCGGCCTTCGATTTCGGATTCCAGCTTCACGAGGGCCAGTTCCGCGCCAGTGGTGACCCCTACATCGTTCACCCGGTGGCGGTGGCGGATCTGCTCAGGGACATCGGCGCCAGTGCCAGTGTCATCGCCGCCGGCTTCCTGCACGATGTGGTGGAGGACACCGACGTCACGCCGGATCAGATCCAGCAGCATTTCGGTGCGGAGGTGCGCGAGCTCGTGGAGGGGGTCACCAAGCTCGGCGGCATTCACTTCAACAATCGAACGGAAGCCCAGGCGGAGAACCTGCGAAAGATGTTTCTGGCGATGGCCAGCGATATCCGGGTGGTGCTGGTGAAGCTGGCCGACCGCCTCCACAACATGCGCACATTGGGTGCGCTCAAGTCCGATAAGCAGCAGCGCATTGCCCGGGAGACCCGGGAGATCTACGCACCTCTGGCGAACAGGCTCGGTATCGGCCGCTTCAAGTGGGAGCTCGAGGACCTCGCCTTCAAGCTGCTGGAGCCCGATGCCTTCCGGGAGATTCAGCATGAAGTGGCCAGCAAGCGCAGCGAGCGAGAGGAGCGGCTGGCGGTCACGGTGTCGCTGCTGAATGACCGCCTAGGCCAGGCTGGCCTGTCAGGCTGCGAGGTCAGCGGACGCCCGAAGCACCTTTACGGCATCTGGAGCAAGATGCAACGCCACCAGAAGGCTTTCCACGAGATCTATGACGTGGCGGCCCTCCGGATCATCACGCCCAGTGTCGAGGCCTGCTACCGCGCTCTGGCGGTGGTGCATGACAGCTTCCGGCCGATTCCCGGTCGTTTCAAGGATTACATCGGTCTCCCCAAGCCGAATGGCTACCAGTCCTTGCACACGGCCGTGATCGGCCGGCATCGGCCGATCGAGGTGCAGATCCGAACCATCGAGATGCATCGAGTGGCGGAATTCGGCATCGCCGCGCACTGGAAGTACAAAGAGGGGGGGTCACCGGCGAGCAGCAGCAGTGATGCCGAACGCTTCAACTGGTTGCGGCAGCTGGTGGACTGGCAGCAGGAGGGTGGCAGTGACGACCACAACGACTACCTGGCTTCGATCAAAGAAGACCTCTTTGACGAGGAGGTTTTCGTGTTCACACCCAAAGGTGATGTGGTGGGGCTGCGCAAGGGATCCACGGCAGTGGACTTCGCATATCGCATCCACTCCGAAGTGGGGAATCACTGCCACGGGGCACGCATCAACGATCGGTTGTGTCCGCTGGCGACATCGCTGCAAAACGGCGATTTCGTGCAGATCCTCACCAGCAAGACAGCTCACCCAAGCCTGGACTGGCTGAATTTCGTCGCCACACCAACGGCGCGTAATCGCATCAGACAGTGGTACAAGCGCAGCCACCGTGACGAGACGATCGAGCGCGGTAAGCAGCTGTTGGAGCGGGAACTGGGGCGTGACGGCTTCGAGGTGCTGCTGAATGGTGAAGCGATGACCCAAGTGGCCCAGCGGTGCAATGTGCTCTCCACGGATGACCTGCTGGCNTCACTGGGATTCGGAGCCGTCACCCTGCACCAGGTGCTCAACCGTCTGCGGGAGGAGATCCGGTTGCTGGCGGAACGTGAGGTGCCTCCCCCCGCGGATGAGGAACTGGCGAGGGCTCTCGTGCCTCAGCGGGATGCCAGTGCGGAGAGGGAGCGCCGCGGCGTCGGCGAGGGGGCCATCCTCGGGATCGAGGGGCTGGATTACCGGCTGGGTGGCTGCTGCAGTCCGTTGCCGGGTGAAGCCATCGTCGGCACGGTCGCACTCGGCAACCACGGCATCACGGTNCANCGNCAGAGTTGCGCCAANGTGGAGNCGATCCCCACGGAACGGCGNNTNCCGGTGCGNTGGAATCCGGGTGCCAGCGCNGNNCAGCATCGCTTNCCGGCGCAGNTGCGGATCGAGGTGATCGATCGNGTCGGCATTCTCAAGGACATCCTGATGCGTCTGTCCGACGGGGCGATCAATGTCAGTGACGCCAGGGTCAAGACCGCCCAGGGTCGTCCTGCACGCATCGATCTGCGGGTGGAACTCAGCGGTTCCGATCAGCTCACGCACACGATGAATCAGATCCGCTCAATGGCGGATGTGATCGACATNGCCCGAACCGGAGTCGGGTAGCTGAAGCGTCAGTCCGGTCAGTGCAGGGAGCGTCGGACTTTTGTCATCGCCTCACGGCGTCGGAACAACCCGTAGGACAGCAGTCCCAGCAGCAGGGCCAGAACAGCTCCCACCAGCACCGATCCGAGCATGATGCGATTGGTGAAATCCCAGCCCTGGGCCCAGAGCGTGCTGCGCGAGATGTCCCCCATGTCGGTCTCCGACGAGCCGGGGCCAAGCACCCGCCGGCCCACCAGGTAGTTGAACCAGTAGAGCGG
This sequence comes from Synechococcus sp. ARS1019, assembly GCA_002690325.1. Lineage (GTDB taxonomy): Bacteria > Cyanobacteriota > Cyanobacteriia > PCC-6307 > Cyanobiaceae > Parasynechococcus. Next base: position 3,592 of record NZED01000057.1, on the reverse strand, counting down.
GACGTAGGTGAGTGGGTTGCTCACCAGCGTTCCGGCCGCGGCCAGCAGTGGATTGCCTCGGATCATGGTGGCCACCCCCACGCTGAAGATCATCTGCAGCCCGAAGAAAGGGAAGCAACCGCAGAACACCCCCGCAGCCAGCCCTCGGGCCCGGCGGGCTGGACTGCCCTCCTGAGCCCAGATCCAGTGGAGGCCCCGCTGCAGTCGCTTGCCGGTGCCTTGAAACATGGACTCCGGGGTGTCGCTGCGGAAGGGCGGATCCTAGGTATGGGATTCCACGACACNGCCGATCTCTCTGAACCCGACTGACACCATCGCTGCCGTGGCCACAGCGGTGGCCCCGGGCCAGGGGGGAATCGCTGTGATTCGCCTCTCCGGGCCTGACGCTGAGGCGATCGGACGNGCTTTGGTCGTCTGTCCCGGCCGGCAGGACTGGAGCAGCCACCGGATCCTGTACGGACACGTGCTGGATGCAGGCCGCTCCAGGCGCCTCGATGAGGTGCTGCTGCTGCTGATGCGTGGTCCGCGCAGCTTCACCGGCGAAGACGTGGTGGAGATTCATTGCCACGGCGGGGTCATCGCTGTGCAACAAGTGCTGGAGCGCGTGCTGGCACAGCCCGGAGTGCGGCGGGCGCGGCCGGGTGAATTCAGCCAGCGGGCGGTTCTGAATGGACGCCTCGATCTCACCCAGGCCGAAGCGATCAGTGAGCTTGTGGCGGCCCGCAGCCGTCGGGCGGCGGATCTGGCCATGGCCGGGCTGGATGGAGGCATTCAGCAGCGGATCACGGCACTCCGGGAGCGGTTGCTGGATCAGCTCACGGAGCTGGAGGCACGGGTGGACTTCGAGGAGGATCTGCCGCCGTTGGATGGCGAGGCTCTGTTGCTGGAGCTGCAGGCGGTGCGTCAGGAGCTCCTCGACCTGGTGGTGGACGCGGAGAGGAGCGACTCTGTGCGAAGCGGTCTGCGGGTGGCCCTGGTGGGTTGCCCCAATGTCGGTAAGAGCTCCCTGCTCAACCGGCTCAGCCGGCGAGAGCGCGCCATCGTGACGGAGCTGCCCGGCACCACACGCGATCTGCTGGAGAGCGAGATCGTTCTGGACGGCGTCCCGATCACCCTGCTCGACACCGCCGGCATTCGTGCCACCCAGGATGTCGTTGAACAGATGGGGATCGCCCGCAGTGAACAGGCCTTTGCCACGGCAGACCTGGTGCTGCTGATCATCGACGGCTCCATCGGCTGGACCCCCGCTGATGCCGATCTTCTGGACAGGATTCCGGCTGGAGTGCCGCGCCTGATCGTGGCCAACAAGGCTGATCTGCAGCAAGGGCCCTCTCAGGAGCCTGCGGATGTGAGCGTTTCGGCGCTNTATGGCGATGGGGAGGAGCAGCTGATCCAGGCCTTGCTGGGGGCCTGCGGTGCAGCCGANACCGCAGGCATGGTGCTGGCACTCAATCAGCGTCAGCGGGATCTCGCCGCCGCGGCTGCCGCAGCCCTGGCCCGCAGCCAGGAGGTAGCGGAGCAGCAGCTGCCCTGGGATTTCTGGACGATCGATCTGCGGGACGCCATCCGGGTCCTGGGGGAGATCACCGGTGAGGAGCTCACGGAGGCGGTGCTGGACCGCGTGTTTTCGCGGTTCTGCATCGGCAAATAGGCTCGCCTGAGCTCCTGATCGCGGTGTGGACTGGCAGGCTCCGGCGCTCATCCGTGCCCTGGATCAGTGGCTGGAGGAGGACATCGGTCGCGGCGATCTCACGGCGACCGCCCTCCGGGGCCGGGCGGGGGCAGCGCACTGGATCGCCAAGCAACCCGGTTGTTTCTGTGGAGGCCCTCTGGTGAAGCGGCTGTTCCAGCGTCTGGATCCTGAGGTGTCTGTCCGCCTGCTGGTGGAGGACGGAGCTGCCGTTGCATCGGATGCTCGTTTGCTCGAGCTGGAGGGAGCCGCGGAAGCTTTGGTGGCTGGTGAGCGCACGGCCTTGAACCTGGCCATGCGTCTGTCTGGGATCGCAACGGCCACAGCGGATCTGGTGGCTCAGCTGCATGGCAGTGGTGTGCGGTTGGCCGACACCCGTAAAACGACGCCAGGGTTGCGGTTGCTGGAGAAATACGCCGTGCGCTGTGGAGGTGGCCTCAATCACCGCATGGGCCTCGACGATGCGGCGATGCTCAAGGAGAACCACATCGCTTGGGCTGGAGGAATCACGGCGGCGATCGCGGCGGTGAGGCGTCAGGCTCCCTGGCCGACACGGGTGATCGTGGAAGCGGAAACCGATAACCAAGCCATCGAAGCGGTTCAGGCCGGAGCCGATGCGGTGTTGCTGGATGAGTTCACACCAATGCAGCTCACCGTTCTTGTGCCTCGTCTGCGACAGCTCAGTACGAATGGTGTGGTGCTGGAGGCCTCCGGCATTCAGCCCGAGCAGTTGCGGGCTTACGCCGCCACAGGCATCGATCTGATCTCTACCAGTGCACCGGTCACGCGCAGCCGCTGGCTGGATCTGAGCATGCGCTTCACCTGAAGAGGGATGATCGGAGCCGGATGTTCCGGCGCGGATGCTCAGCCTGTTCCACACCCTGGACGCCCAGCTGCGGGCGGCGATGGCACGGGCCTTCCCCGAAGCGGATGGTCCATTGGATCCGCAGCTGGCTCCTGCTAGCAAGCCCGAATTCGGGGACTTTCAGGCCAACGGTGCTCTGCCCCTGGCCAAGCCACTGAAACAGGCGCCGCGGCAGATCGCCTCGGCGATCGTGGAGCAGCTCCAGGCCGACTCCGGCTTCACCGATCTCTGTCTGGAGCCTCAGATCGCCGGGCCTGGTTTCATCAACCTCACCCTTCGTCCGGAACGGCTGGCGGCTGAGGTGGCCGCCCGGCTCGTGGACGCACGCCTCGGGGTGCCGGCAGTGCAGAACGCCTCACCGGTGGTGGTGGACTTCTCCAGCCCCAACATTGCCAAGGAGATGCACGTGGGGCACCTGCGCTCAACGATCATCGGCGACTCGCTGGCGCGGGTGCTGGAGTTCCGCGGCCATCCGGTGCTACGGCTCAATCATGTGGGCGACTGGGGAACCCAGTTCGGGATGCTGATTACCCACCTCAAGCAGGTGGCTCCCGAAGCGCTGGATACCGCCGATGCGGTGGATCTCGGTGACCTGGTGGCCTTCTACCGCGAGGCCAAGAAGCGCTTCGATGAGGACGAGGCCTTTCAGACCACATCCCGGGACGAGGTGGTGAAGCTGCAGGGGGGAGACCCTGTCTCGCTGAAGGCCTGGGGACTGCTCTGCGATCAGTCGCGGCGTGAATTCCAGAAGATCTACGACCGCCTCGACATCCGCCTGAGCGAGCGCGGCGAGTCGTTTTACAACCCCTTCCTGCCGGGGGTGATTGAAGGCCTGAAGAGTGCCGACCTGCTGGTGACCGATGACGGGGCCCAGTGTGTGTTTCTTGAGGGTGTGCAGGGCAAAGACGGCAAGCCCCTGCCGGTGATCGTGCGCAAGAGCGACGGTGGCTTCAACTACGCCACCACTGATCTGGCGGCGATTCGCTACCGCTTTGGATCGGCTCCGGAGGGGGATGGTGCCCGCCGCGTCGTCTACG
>NZED01000039.1 GCA_002690325.1 Synechococcus sp. ARS1019 | reverse complement strand
CCAGCAGGGCAGTGCCCGTTGGACGGCAAAGCAAGCCGGGCGCTTCTGCGGTGGCCCCTTGGTCTCTCGCCTGTTTGAGCGCCTCGACCCGGCGGTCACGGTTCGCTGCGATGTGGCTGAGGGTGCGGTGGTGGAACCCGGTCAGCTGGTGCTGAGCCTGCAGGGACCGGCCCCAGCGCTGGTGGCGGGGGAACGCACCGCCTTGAACCTGGCGATGCGTCTGTCCGGTATTGCCACGGCGACCGCTCAGCTTGTGGAGGTTTTGTCGGGCACCGGTGTTCAGTTGGCCGACACGCGCAAAACAACACCAGGGCTCAGGGTGTTCGAAAAATATGCGGTGCGCTGCGGTGGTGGTGTGAATCACCGGATGGGGCTCGATGATGCCGCCATGCTCAAAGAAAACCACCTGGCCTGGGCCGGGGGGATGGTGGAGGCGATTGCGGCGGTGCGTGCTGGTTCCCCCTGGCCGACCCGCGTGATTGTCGAAGCGGAAACGGAGGGTCAAGCGGAGCAGGCGGTCCGCGCCGGTGCCGATGGGGTGTTGCTCGATGAATTCACGCCAGAGCAGTTGCAGGATTTGGTTCCGCATCTGAGGCGTGAGGCCGCTGCTGGGCCGAGGGGTGTGGTGGTGCTGGAAGCGTCGGGGGTGAACCCGGCGTCGTTGGCGGCCTATGGGGCCACAGGCATTGATCTGATCTCCACCAGCGCCCCGATTACCCGCAGTGCCTGGTTGGATCTGAGCATGCGCTACGACTGATCTCTGGTCGTCCAGCGCAAAGAGAGATGATCGGAGCCTGACCCAGCGGTTCTGTTCCGTCCATGCTCAGCCTGTTCCACACCCTGGACGCCCAGCTGCGGGCTGCGATGGCGCGTGCCTTCCCCGACGCGGAAGGAGGGTTAAATCCTCAGCTGTCTCCAGCGAGCAAGCCGGAATTTGGCGATTTTCAGGCCAATGGTGCGCTGCCCTTGGCCAAACCGCTGAAGCAGGCACCGCGACAGATCGCCACAGCCATTGTGGAGCAGCTCAAGGCGGATGCGGCCTTTGCAGAGCTTTGCCTGGAGCCCCAGATCGCCGGGCCCGGCTTTATCAATCTCACCGTGCGCCCTGAGCGCCTGGCGGCTGAAATCCAAAGCCGTTTGCAGGATCCCCGGCTCGGAGTGCCGCCGGTGGAGTCGACCACTCCGGTGGTGGTNGANTTNTCNAGCCCCAACATCGCCAAGGAGATGCATGTGGGGCANCTNCGCTCCACGATCATTGGCGACTCGNTNGCGCGGGTGCTGGNGTTCCGCGGCCATCCGGTGCTGCGNCTNAATCANGTGGGNGACTGGGGCACCCAGTTCGGCATGNTNATCACCCACCTCAAGCAGGTGGCGCCTGAGGCTCTCGACACCGCCGATGCCGTGGATCTTGGTGATCTGGTCGCCTTCTACCGCGAAGCCAAGAAGCGCTTCGATGAGGACGAGGCGTTCCAAACCACCTCCCGCGATGAGGTGGTGAAGCTGCAGGGGGGTGATCCGGTGTCGCTCAAGGCCTGGGGCCTGTTGTGTGATCAGTCACGGNGGGAGTTCCAGAAGATCTACGACCGGCTCGACATCCGCCTCAGCGAGCGGGGNGAATCCTTCTACAACCCCTTCCTTCCGGCTGTGCTTGAAGGGCTGGCGGCGGCTGATCTGTTGGTCACCGATGACGGAGCCGAGTGCGTCTTTCTTGAGGGCGTCACCGGCAAGGACGGCAACCCCCTACCGGTGATCGTGCGCAAAAGCGATGGAGGCTTCAATTACGCCACCACCGACTTGGCGGCGATTCGCTATCGCTTTGCCGCTGCCCCGGATGGTGATAGTGCCCGCCGGGTGATNTATGTNACCGACGCCGGCCAGGCCAACCATTTCGCCGGGGTGTTCCAGGTGGCGGAGCGAGCTGGTTGGATCCCAGAGGCCGCTCGGCTGGAGCACGTGCCCTTCGGGTTGGTGCAGGGAGAAGACGGTAAAAAGCTCAAGACGAGGGCAGGTGACACGGTGCGCCTTCGCGATCTGTTGGATGAGGCGGTGGAGCGGGCGGATGCGGATCTACGTCAGCGCCTCAAGGAGGAGGAGCGCACCGAGTCGGAAGAGTTCATCAGCCATGTGGCCACCACTGTGGGTCTGGGGGCGGTGAAATACGCCGACCTCAGCCAGAACCGGATCACGAACTACCAGTTCTCCTTCGATCGGATGTTGGCGTTACAGGGCAACACGGCGCCATACCTGCTCTATGCCGTGGTCCGCATCGCTGGTATCGCTCGNAAGGGNGGTGATCTCGAAGGCAGCTCCGCCGATTTGCAGTTCAGTGAGCCCCTGGAATGGGCTTTGGTGCGTGAATTGCTGCGCCTCGACGCCGTGATTGCTGAGGTNGAGGAGGAACTGCTCCCCAATCGTCTGTGCAGCTATTTGTTTGAGCTCAGCCAGGCCTTCAACCGCTTCTACGACCAAGTGCCTGTGTTGAAGGCAGATCCGGAAGCCCTGGCATCACGGTTGGCCCTCTGCCGACTCACGGCCGACACGCTCAGACTGGGTCTCGGTCTGCTGGGTATCGACACCCTGGAGAGGATGTGACAACCAACCCGAACCCACTGACNGCCTCCGGTGCTCCGGCGGCGCGTCCAGCGGTTGAAACCCTCCAGGCCTACAGCGCTCCGCTCGAGGGACGTCGCCAGCTGCTTCGGCTCGACTTCAACGAGAACACGATCGGTCCCAGTCCTCTGGTGGCCCAAGCGTTGCGCCAGTTCAACAGCGAGGAGATCGCTGTCTACCCCGAGTACGACGGTCTACGGGAGGCGGTAGTGACCAACCTGCTCGAGGGCGGTTGTCGCCCGGGGTTGCAGCCGCAGCAGGTGGGCCTGTTCAACGGGGTTGATGCCGCCATCCATGCGGTGTTTCAGGCCTATGGCGACCCCGGTGATCGCCTNCTCACCACAGCTCCCACCTTCGGCTATTACACCCCCTGTGCCCGCATGCAGGGCATGGAAATCGAGGCCATTCCCTATGAACAGGATGGTTTCGCGTTTCCGTGGGATGCCATGGAAGCGAGCTTGAAGCAACAACCGCCCCGGTTGTTGATGCTGTGTAATCCCAACAACCCCACTGGAACGCGCTTGGCTCCGGAGCGAGTCCTTGCTTTGGCGGCTGCGGCACCGAGCAGCTTGGTGGTGGTGGATGAGCTCTACGAAGCGTTCACCGGCGACAGTGTGTTGCCCGTGGCGGATTTCGAGGCCCAGCCCAACGTGCTTGTGCTGCGGTCCTTGGCCAAGACCGCTGGTCTGGCGGGTCTGCGCATCGGCTTTGCCCTGGGNCATCCCGATGTGGTCGACCGGGTCTCCCGCGTCACCGGCCCNTACGACATCAACAGCTTCGCTGTCGCCGCTGCCTTTGCCGCGTTGGCTGATCAATCATTCGTGGATGCCTATGTCGCTGAGGTGCTGCGGGCGCGGGATTGGCTCGTGGCAGCTCTGCAATCCAGCGGTGTTCGCCATCACGTGGATGGCGGCAACTATCTGCTGATTTGGCCNCAACGGCCNGCGGCGGAGGTGGAAGCGCAGCTGCGTGCGTCTGGAATTTTGGTGCGTTCGATGGCAGGCAAGCCATTGATCGATGGAGCCCTGCGGGTCAGCCTCGGGACCACTTCCCAGATGCAGCGCTTTATGGAGGCTTTCCGCAGGATCGACGGGTTGCCGGCCTAATGCACGTTCTGCTGCTTTGCACCGGTGGCACGATTGCTGGCCGCGGCGNTGGCAGCACCGATCTCNATGCCTACACAGCCGGTGCGCTGCCAGGGACGGCCTTGGTTGAGGCGGTGCCAGAACTGATGGCTTTGGCTGAGATCACTGTTGAGCAGGTGGCCAATGTCGATAGTGCCGATTTGCTCTTTCGCCATTGGCAGCACCTCCACCAGCGGTTGCNCGATGCCCTCGCTGACCGTGATCGTTTTGATGCGGTGGTCATCACCCATGGCACCAACACGTTGGAAGAGACGGCTTGGTTGCTGCAGTTGCTGATCGACGACCTACGCCCGATTGTTCTGGTAGGAGCCATGCGTCCGGCGACCGCCTTGAGCGCCGATGGGCCGCTCAACCTGTTTCAAGCGGTGCAGACGGCAGTCAGCCCGGCGGCGANNGGCCATGGCGTGCTGGTGGTCATGGATGGTGCGATCCATGGGGCTCGCCACGTCACCAAGGTGGCCACCCAAGGCATTGGTGCGTTTAGCAGTCGGGAGGCCGCTCCCTTGGGTTGGGTGGACGATGCGGGGGTGCATCTTCCAGAGCCCCCTGCATCGGTGGCTTCAGCGCCGTTTGCTGCCTTGNCGTCTCTGGAGCGCTGGCCTCAGGTGGCCATTGTGTATGGCTGTGTTGAGCCACCAGCCCAGTTGCTGCCCCTGCTGCTGCAGGCTGGCGTCAACGGGTTGGTGTTCACCGGCACTGGCGCCGGGCAGCTCTCNNTGGTCGAACGCCAAGCGTTGGANGCATGGTCTGGNGAGTTGCCGTTGATGCTTNGGGCCAACCGATGTGGGGCCGGTCCGGTGCATCAANGCGACGTCGACGCGGCCCTTGGCCTGCTGCCAGCGGGAACCCTCAGCCCGCAAAAAGCGAGAGTTCTGTTGCTGTTGGCGTTGATGATGGGTTGGGATCGGCCAACGCTGGCTGAGTGGCTCAGCGCATCACCTCGATGACGGTGGTGTCCCCCAGTTGTCCGGGAAGGCTGATCGTGCGTCCGCCGTTGCGGACGGTGGTTCCTCGCATGGCTTCAAGGAATGGCTGAAGGCCTTCTTGGTCGCAGTTGGCCGGGGCGTCACCACTCACGTATTGCACGGGAATCACCCGGCGTGGGTTGAGNGCTTCCACCACAGCGGCGGCTTCTGCACCGTCGTAGATCTTGCTGCCGCCGCCCACGCCGATGATCAACACATCGGGGCGGCCCAGCAGCACTTTGTCGGCTCCGGTGAGCTCACCGGCCGTGGCACCGAGGTGNGCGAAGTTCAGGCCCCCTTGTTGCCAACGCCACAGGGTGGATTGACCAAAGCGGCGTCCGCCGATGCGGTCATGGGGACTGGCAAAGCCCTCCAGGCTGAGGCCACCNATTCGGTAGGAGCCTGGTTGCACAAGAAAGCGTCCTCCGGCGACACCTCGGGCCCCTTCATCGGCGAGTTCTGAACTGGCCAGCACCACACCGGCATTCACCCGTGGTTCATTCAGTCCGGCAGCACAGCCGACGGCCTTGTAGGGATTCAGCAGAACCGAGTGGCCACCACCTTGGATCAGCAGAGAACGCTGGCCGTAACTGCTGATGCTGACACCGTTGCCTGCAAGGGCGGCGNTTNGGAGGCTCAAAGCCAGGCCGGCTGCCGCGGTCAACAAGCGTTGCAGGACGGACATGGCGGAAGGACAGGTCGCTTGGACGCTAACAGCGTTATCCCTCGGCTTCTCGTAGGAAGTTCGCCAGCAGTTGATGACCGGATTCGGTCAACACACTTTCGGGATGGAACTGCACACCCTGGAGNTGGTGGTATTCCCTGTGCCGTAGCCCCATGATCGTGTCGTCTTCGAGCCAGGCCGTNACTTCAAGGCAGTCCGGCAGGGTGTCGCGGTCGGCAATGAGCGAGTGATAACGCGTGGCTGTTAGGGGTTGAGGTAGGCCGCTGAACACGCCTTCGCCGCTGTGGAGGACGGGCGATGTTTTGCCGTGCATTTGCTCTTTGGCGCGCACCACCGTTCCCCCNTAGACCTGTGCCAGCGCNTGATGACCGAGGCAAACNCCAAGGGTCGGAACCGTCGGGGAGAGCTNTTCGAGAACATCCAGGCAAACCCCGGATTGATCGGGATCTCCTGGACCAGGGGAGAGCAAGATCGCGTCGGGTTGCAGCTCTCGGATCTGCGCCAGGGTGAGTTCATCGTTGCGATGCACTCGTAGGTCCGCCGCTAGGGGGTGGTGGGGTGCCAGCTCCCCGAAGTACTGCACCAGGTTGAAGGTGAAGCTGTCGTAGTTATCGATGACNAGCAGCATCGTTGTGGGTGCGGTGTCAGATGGTGCGGAGTCAGATCCCCAGCTGGAGCAGCAGGGGAGGCAGGATCAGGAAAGCAGCGATCATCAGTGCGCTGATGGCCGCGACCAGAACAGCCGCGGCTGCACAGTCTTTGGCGATGCGGGCCAAGGGGTGAAAGCGCCGCCCGATGGCCAGATCCACGACGGCTTCAATGGCCGTGTTCAGTAGCTCCAGCACCAGAACAGCCGCCACCGTAAGCATCAACACGGCCATGCGGATCATGTCCAGCTGAAGCCAGGTCGCCAGCGCGAACACCACGACACCGGTGATCACATGGATCCGGAAGTTCCGCTGACTANCAAAGGCGTAGCCAAGCCCCTGGGCGGCGTAGCGGAAACTCGCTGGAAGATCAGTGGCAATGCTCCAGCTGCCGCGGCGGACGGCCCTGCTGCGAGTCGATGGCATCGCGGTGATCTCTTCGGTGGTCTGAATCGATCTGTCAGTGGGCATCGCTTTTGACCGGGCTGACCACCGGGTTGGACTCCCGGGACCAAATGTTATGGCTGATGGCAAGGAGCTGCTCTTGTTGATNCAACATCCGCTCCAGGGAGACNTCATCGGGGTGATCCCATCCCAGCAGATGCAAGAGCCCATGGCTGAGGAGCCAGCGCAGCTCGTGGAGCAGGCTGTGATCGTGATNNCGCGCCTGGCGCTCGGCGGTCTCAACCGAAATGATGATGTCGCCCAGTTCGAGGCTGGGCTGTGCCAGATCCTCGGGTAGGTCATCGAGTGCGGCGAACGACAACACATCGGTGGGGCCATGGCGTTGACGCCAGGCTTGATTGAGCTCGGCGATATCTGCGTCATCGCAGAACTGCAGCCCCAGGCTCAGCTCTTCGGCTTGTCGCACGCTGTCCGGACAGTCCAGATCAGGATTGGCTCGGATGGCCTCCAGCCAGGTGCTGAGTTCCGCCGACCAAGCTGTGGAATCGCCAAGCGCGCCCGTTGGCCCCGGATCCAGGGCGAGATCGAGCAGCGGCGAAGCCGTTGGTTGCATCACTGCGGGAGGGTCGGGCGGCCCAGCCAGGCGACCAGAACGATGAAGCCAAGAAAGCCCGCGGCGGTGAGCCCGAAGTGAAACAGGCTTTTGCTGCCTTTTCGCACCATGTTGCGCATCGCCTGTTTGACGAAGCTCGGGGGTGGGCTGCTGGTGCTCGAAGGANTGGTGTCGGAATCGGGGCTCATCGCTGCTCAGCTGTCGGCATCGGCGCCGGGGCGGTCAACACCTTGGCGGAGTGAGGCGTCAATGAAGGGGTCAAGGGACCCATCCATCACCGCTTGCACATCGTTGGTTTCTTCTTGGGTGCGGAGGTCTTTCACCATTTGATAAGGGTGAAACACGTAATTCCGGATCTGGTTGCCCCAGGCGGCTTCCACGATGTCGCCGCGGATGTCGGCGATCTCAGCTGCCCGCTGTTCCTGGGCGATCACCAGCAACTTGGACTTCAACAACGCCATCGCTTTTTCTTTGTTCTGGAGCTGCGAGCGCTCCTGGGTGCAGCGCACGGCGAGCCCTGTNGGGATGTGCAGGATGCGNACCGCGGTTTCCACCTTGTTCACGTTCTGACCGCCAGCTCCGCCGGATCGTGAGGTGGTGACCTCCAGATCTTTTTCGGGGATGTCGATGTCGACGTCCTCCTCAAGCTTGGGCATCACTTCCACGCCGGCGAAGCTGGTTTGCCGCTTGTCGTTGGCGTTAAACGGTGAGATCCGCACCAGTCGATGGGTGCCCTTTTCATTGCGCAGGTAGCCGTAGGCGTAGCGCCCCTCCACCTCGATGGTGGCGCTCTTGATCCCGGCTTCTTCTCCTTCAGAAAGTTCGTCCACGGTCACGCGCATGTCGTGATCTTCTGCCCAGCGGGTGTACATCCGCAGCAGCATCTGAGCCCAGTCTTGGGCATCGGTGCCACCGGCACCGGCATTGATGCTGAGCACAGCGCCTTCCTTGTCGTACTCACCGCTGAGGAGCCGTTCCAGCTCCCAACGATCAAGCCCGAGTCGCAATTGATTTAAGCCGTCCTGAGCTTCCTGAAGCAGTTCGTCGTCTGGCTCCAGTTCATACAGCTCTTGGGTGGCTTTGGCGTCATCAACGGCTCCATGCCAGTCGCTGAGTTGCTGCAGCTGGGCTTTCACCTCATCAAGGCGACGCATCTGCTTCTGAGCGTTCTGCTGGTCGTCCCAGAAGTCGGGCTGTGCAGCGAGCTGCTCGAGATCCTGTTGGCGTGCTTTTAGTGCAGGAACGTCAAAGACAGTCCTGGGCATTGCCCAGGCGGTCAGTGAGCTCGGAAAGGTCGCGCTTGAAGTCGGTGAGATCCAGCAAGGACTCGGGCCTGATTGGTTTCCGACGCTATCAGCGCAGTCGCTGCATAGAGTCCGCTCACACACGCTGCTGCCGCCATGGCCAAGGTTGAGATCTACACCTGGCAGACCTGCCCCTTCTGTGTGCGGGCGAAGGGGTTGCTGGATCGCAAAGGCGTCACCTACACCGAGCACAGCGTCGATGGTGACGAGCCGGGCCGCGATGCAATGGCTGCTCGTGGCAATGGGCGACGCAGTGTTCCCCAGATNTTCATTGATGATCAGCACGTCGGTGGCTGCGATGAACTGCATGCCCTCGATCGCGCCGGGAAGCTCGATCCCCTTCTCAACGCCTGAGCCATGCGCCAGCTGTTTGTCCTTGATCCGCTGCGGCAGATCAATCCTGCGAAAGACTCGTCTGCTGCCTTGATGCAGGCTGCGCAACGCGCGGGGGATGAGGTCTGGGCTTGTACGCCAAGCGATTTGATCGCACGGGGGGATGAACCGTTGGCGATGGCGGTGCCGGTAACGGCTGAGCCATGGATCGGCATCGGAGCCTGTGAACGTCAATCCCTCACAGGCTTTGATGTGATTTGGATGCGGAAGGATCCTCCGGTGGATGAGGCGTATCTGTACGCCACCCACTTGTTAGAGGTTGCCGAGCGTGCCGGCGTTCGCGTGCTGAACCGTCCGAGTGCCTTGCGCTCTTGGAACGAAAAACTCGGGGCTCTGCGTTTTAGCCGTTGGATGGCCCCCACCTTGGTGGCCGGACGGGTCTCGGAGCTCACCCGCTTTGCCGAAGAACAAGGTGAGGTGGTGCTCAAGCCCCTCGGAGGTCGTGCGGGGCTCGGTGTGATTCGCGTGCAGGCCCAAGCACCTGGGTTGAAAGCCCTGCTGGAACTCGTCACTGAGCAGGAACGGTTGCCGGTGATGGCCCAGGCGTTTCTCCCCGCCGTCAGCGATGGCGACAAGCGGATCCTGCTGGTGGATGGTGTTCCATTGGGTGCNGTGAACCGCCGTCCGTCAGCCGGAGAATTCCGTAGCAACCTGGCGGTGGGTGGTCAGGCAGAAGCAACGGAGCTCACCGAGCGCGAACATCAGATTTGCAATGCCCTCGCTCCCGCCTTGCGCGCTGAGGGCTTGTTTTTTGTCGGGATCGACGTCATCGGCGGCATGTTGAGCGAGATCAATGTCACCAGTCCCACCGGTGTGNGGGAGGTGGAGCGCTTGATGCAGCAGCCCTTGGCAGATCAAACGATCGAATGCCTGCATCGAGCGTTCTGATCGGTTCAGTTGGTNGGAACGGTGCTCAGCTCCAGTTGGTCGGCGAGCACGGCGAGTTTGAGCCCCACTTCCTGGAGTTCCCGATCAGCGATGGAGCCCCGNACCAGTCCGGCGCCAGCGGTGAGATCCAGGCGCAGGCCATGGGCATGGCCACAGCGAATCGCCACCCGCAGTTCGGCATCACCGGCGCTGTCAATCCAGCCCANAGGAGCGGCGTAATTGCCGCGCTCAAACGGTTCGAGGGTGCGCAGCCAGTTCATCGCCTCCCGTCGCGGTAGGCCGGCAACGGCAGGGGTTGGGTGCAGTTGTTCCGCAAGGCTGAGGGGGGAATGCCCTTGGGCGTCTGCGCTGATCGGGGTGTGCAGATGGGTGAGATGGCCGTGGCGGGCCAGTTGCGGGCGACATCGACTCTTCGGTGTCAGGCCGGCATGTCGCAATTGAGTGGTGATCGTTTCCACCACAAGGTCATGCTCGCGGCGGTCCTTATCGGAGCGCAGCAGCGCTTGCCCATCGTCCCCCTGGCCGGCGGTTCCAGCCAAGGCGTCGCTGCGCAGGTAGCCACTGCGCAAGCTGAGCAGCCGTTCCGGGGATGCTCCGAAAAAGGCATCCTCTCGGCTGCGCTGCCAGAGAAAGCGGCAACTGCCTGCTTGCTGGCGGCGTAGACGCTTGAGCAAGGGCAGGGGATCGAATGGGGTCGTCAGGTCAATGGACTGACGCACCGCCAGCACGATTTTGTGCAGCTGTTCCTGCTCAATCAACTCAAGGCCTCGCTCTAAGGCCGTGCGGTAGCGGTTCTGCCACGGACGGGAGCAGGCTCCATTGATGGAAACCGTTGAGAGAGCACTGTCCCGGTTGGGCTTGAGTTGTTCCAGAGCTATGGCTTTGAGCCAAAGCTGTTCCGCCAGCTGGCGAGCATCGTCGGCGCTGTTGGTGGTCCCGATGATCCGCAACCAACCGCGTCGCCCCTGCCGGCTGAGTTGCCATCGCGGCAGCACAGCTTGCACGGAGGGAACGGTGTCGATGTCTGCGCTGCGCTCGCTCCTTTGGGGGAAGAAGCTGAAGGCGAGCAGCACCCGTGGTCGGGCTTGGGCCGGACTGTCTGGGCTGGCATCGATCAAGCGGGCCAAGCTGAGGTCGCTAAACCGCTGCGCCAGCTCAAAACGGCGTGCGCCGTTCAAGTTCAGTTGTTGGGTGCAGCCTGCCGCTGCGAAACAGAGTCCTGGGGCTCCATCCCAGAGCATTTGGAAGGGCTCCGCTCCAGCGAGAGAGGGCAGTGCCTGCAATGGATCGATCCCCTCGACCGGCATCGCCAGGCTGAACAAGGTTTCATCACTGCCATGCCGCTCCCAGGCTTGCCGGGCGGCATCTACCAGTGCGATGAAGCGGGAATCAGCCGGCATCCGCGGAGCAGATAACGAGCAGGGACTGCTCAAATGTATGAGTGCTCCTCCGTGTTGTCGGGGTCTCCTTCATGTCAGAGCAGCAGGCTGTTGCATCCCGTTACGCCCAGCGGCGCCGTCTTTGGCAAGCCGCGATCAAATGGCCGATGTATTCGGTGGCCGTGATGCCAGTGCTTCTCGCAGCTGGTGATCGCTTCGGGGCCGGCGAGATCATGCGCTGGGATCAGCTGCTCGGCTTTCTGTTGGCGGCGATCTTGCTGTTGTTGTGGGAGAACCTCAGCAACGATGTGTTCGATGCTGAGACCGGGGTGGATGCCCAGGGCAAACCCCACTCGGTGGTGAACCTCACCGGCCGTCGCGACCGGGTTGCATGGCTGTCGACGTTGGCGTTGTTGGTTGGCCTCGCGCTGATCGCTTGGTTGGCCTGGCGCAGTCAGCCCGTGGTGTTGGCGCTGGTGCTGGTGTGCTGTGGCCTGGGATTTATCTATCAGGGGCCGCCGTTCCGGTTGGGCTATCGGGGCTTGGGGGAACCGCTGTGTTGGCTGGCTTTTGGTCCGTTTGCCACCGCCGCTGCTCTGCTGGTGTTGGCTCCAGCGGGCGGCGTTGAGGCCATTCCTTGGGTCGACGCGCTACGGCTTGGTAGCGGCCCGGCTTTGGCTACAACACTGGTGCTGTTCTGTTCTCACTTTCATCAGGTGGATGAGGACGCAGCCCATGGCAAACGCTCCCCGGTGGTGCGTCTGGGGACTGCTCAATCGGCGGCGGTGATTCCCTGGTTCATCGCAGGCACCCTGGCTCTGGAGTGGTGGCCGATGCTCAACGGCTCCTGGCCGCCGACGGTGCTGCTGAGTGGTCTGGGCCTTCCCGCTGGTTGGCAGTTGATCGGGTTGCTGCGTCGTCACCACGCTCAACCGGATCGCATCAGTGGCAGCAAGTTCTTAGCCCTTCGCTTTCAAGGCTGGAATGGTTTGGGTTTGAGTTTGGGTTTGGCTCTGTCATCGCTTTGGACAGGCGGATGACCTTCCGGCTTCAGAGTCGTCAGTTTCGCTTTGCCCTGCAGAAGCCGCTTCGCACGGCGGCGGGGATCCTGCATGAGCGCTGTGGGTGGTTACTCCGCTTAGACGACGGTTCGGGAGCGGTCGGATGGGGTGAGGTTGCTCCCTTTCAGACGACTCAATTGCAGCGTTGCGCGCAAATTTTGGAGGGCCTACCGCAGTCCTTAGCTCGAACGCAGTTAGAAGTTCTGTTGGCTGAAGACAATGGTTCTCTTGCCTTTGGACTGGGTGCTGCACTGGCGGAGCTCGATGGCCTAGTGGGGGCCGGGGCGTCCCAGGGGTGGCTCCAACCTCCAGAGCCGGCGTTGCTGTTGCCAGCTGGAGAAGGAATGCTCTCAGCTCTCGCAGAATGGCAGGCTTCGCCGGCGGGTCTGGAAGGGCGAACGTTTAAGTGGAAAGTGGCCACAGAGTCGGATGGCTTGGAACGACGCTGGCTGGAGCACTTGCTCGATTGTTTGCCCGCTTCAGCGCGGTTGCGTTTAGATGCCAATGGCGGCTGGGATCGACGTACCGCTGCGGCTTGGATGAAATTGTTGGTTAATGAGCCTCGATTGGACTGGTTAGAGCAGCCTTTGCCGGTGGAGGATCAAAAAGGTTTGGAGCAGTTGGCAGCGCTGGGTCCGGTGGCGCTAGATGAATCATTGGCTCACCGACCGGAGCTTCGCCGGTCTTGGAGGGGATGGCAGGTGCGGCGGCCAGCGTTGGAGGGTGATCCAAGGGGATTCCTCAAGGAGCTCAGGAAGGGTGTGCCGAAGAAGATGTTGAGCACAGCCTTCGAAACTGGTATCGGTCGCCGTTGGTTGCACCATCTAGCTGCATTGCAACACCTGGGTCCAACGCCAACAGCACCCGGTCTTGCTCCGGGATGGTGCCCTGAAGGGCTGCTGTTTGATCCTGATCCTGAGAACGTCTGGCGGGCGGTAGGGGGATGACACTGCAGCTGGTGTCGTGTCGCTCTGAGTCCCTCCAAGTAGCGGTTACGGAGTTGTCTACGCATCTGGCTGCAGGCCAGTGGGTTCAGTTGATGCCTGATCCGCCTGGGTCGGTCCCTGTGTGTCCTGATCTTGAGTTGCCTGAGGGCCCAGGGGTGGTGTTGGCCAGTGGTGGGAGCAGTAGCCAACCCAAATTGTGCTTCCACCCTCAATCCCACTTGGTTTGTTCTGCCGCTGCAACGGCCAATTGGCTTGAGGACATAGGCATTCGCTCCTCAGAGACTGTGATGTTTAACCCTCTGCCGCTGCATCACATCAGTGGTTTGATGGCTTGGTGGCGGAGTTGCCAGTGGGGTGCAGCTCACGTTTGGTTGAGGTCTGAATGGATGAAACAACCCGCCGACCTGTTGGATTTCTCAGGGCAAATTGCGGGCTGGGGGGAGAGAGCTGCTCTGCTGTCATTGGTTCCCACGCAGCTGGCTCGATTGATCGACCACCACCAGGGTGTGGTTTGGTTGCAGCAGTTTTCTGTGATTTGGGTGGGCGGAGCACCGATCTCTGCTGCGTTGGCGCACCAAGCCCGCGAGGTCGGCTTGCGACTCTCTCCTTGCTATGGCGCGACGGAAACGGCTGCGATGGTGACGGCTCAGACCCCTGAAGCCTTTCTCGCCGCTGAGCGTGGATGTGGTTCTCCACTCGTCGATGTGGAGTTGCGCTTAGGAGCGGATGGAGCACTGCAGGTTCGATCCCCGCGATTGGCGGTGGCCTCTTGGTGTCGCGATCAACCCGATCGTCTTTCCGCGCTGGTCGATTCCCAGGGATGGTGGACGAGTGGAGATGCAGCAGATCTATGGGCTGAAGGGTCAGCGCTCCGTTTAAACGTGTTGGGTCGTCGGGATGGTGCAGTGCACTCCGGTGGCGAAACGGTCTTCCCCGAACGCTTGGAAGAGCGATTGAGAGCATCAGCGCGAGAGCTTGGCTTGCC
>NZED01000012.1 GCA_002690325.1 Synechococcus sp. ARS1019 | reverse complement strand
GCTCTTGATTGCCGAGGTTTCGTTTTTGTCGTTCGCCGGCGTGCTGGTGCCGTGGGCGTTGACGTAGTCGACATCGCTTGCATTGATGCCGCCATCGGAGAGCGCAAGCCGCATGGCTTCAGCGCCGCCCACGCCGCCTGGTGTCGGGGACGTGATGTGATGTGCGTCGCAGGTCATCCCGTACCCGACGACTTCTCCGAGAACGGTTGCGCCACGTGCTTGTGCGTGCTCGAGGGTTTCAAGCACCAAGATGCCTGCACCTTCTCCGATCACAAAACCGTCGCGTTCCTTGTCGAATGGGCGACTGGCAGTGCTGGGGTCGTCATTGCGAAATGACAGAGCCTTGGCACTCGCGAATCCGGCTACACCGAGCGGAGTGATCGCGGATTCAGCGCCACCGCAAACCATTGCATCGGCTTTGCCGAGTTGCAGCAAGCGGAAAGCATCGCCGATCGCGTTGGATCCAGCTGCGCAAGCGGTTGCCACTGCAGAGCTAGGGCCTTTGGTTCCCAAAGCAATGGCAGCGAGGCCAGTGGCCATGTTGGGGATCATCATCGGAACCGTGAATGGGCTGACGCGCCCCGGTCCTTTGCCCTCCAAGACGTGGGCTTGGGTTTCCATCGTGAGGAGACCACCCACTCCTGACCCAATGATCACCCCGACGCGATTGGCGTTCGCATCGGTGATCTCGAGCCCNGCATCCGCCAGAGCCTGTTTGGCTGCGACGACGCCGAATNTGCANAAGCGATCCCANCGCTTCGCNTCTTTCGGTTCGATNAGACCGGCAGGGTCAAACTCCTTCACCTCCGCCGCAAAGCGGCAGGCGTGATTGGAAGCNTCNAACAGNGTGATNGNATCGACNCCGTTCCTTCCGGACGTCAGGCCNNTCCAGTACTCCTGCACTGANTTGCCGATCGGTGTAACCGCGCCAAGGCCTGTGACCACGACGCGATGGAGACCGTCCACCATGCCGTTCCTCAGGCTTGCTTGTCTTCGATGTATTTGACGGCGTCGCCAACGGTGGTGATGCCTTCGGCAGCTTCGTCGGGGATCTCGATGTCGAANGACTCTTCTAGAGCCATCACGAGTTCCACGGTGTCCAGAGAGTCAGCGCCCAGATCATTCTGGAAATTGGACTCCGGCTTGACCTCGCCGGCGTCAACGCTGAGCTGCTCCGCGACGATCGAACGGACTTTCTCGAGGATCGCTTCCTGGGACATGGCCGTGGCAACGGGACGCTGCATCTTACGGGCAAGCCTCGGCCCCACTTTTCCAGGGGCGTTAACAACGATGACGGCGTTGGTCACGGGTGCCCCTGTGGCAGGTACGTTTGGCCCCAAGCCTTTGATCAGCACAGGGCATGTCCCACGCCGTCAAGATCTACGACACCTGCATCGGATGCACTCAGTGCGTNCGTGCCTGTCCCCTCGATGTTCTCGAGATGGTCCCCTGGGATGGCTGCAAGGCTGGCCAGATCGCTTCCTCCCCTCGCACNGAAGATTGCGTTGGCTGCAAGCGTTGTGAAACCGCTTGCCCAACAGACTTCCTCAGCATTCGGGTCTACCTCGGAGACGAGACCAGCCGCAGCATGGGTCTCTCGTACTGATTCAGGCNNTNCGCTTATAAGCTCTGCCCGGCGAGTGCCGGGCTTTTTTTTCGATGTGTGGGATCGTTGCTCTCGTCGGTTCGCGACCTGCTGCTCCACAGCTACTGGAGGGGTTGCGTCAGCTTGAGTACCGCGGATACGACTCCGCAGGCATCGCGGTGGTCGATTCAGAGCAACATCTGAGTTGCCTCAGAGCCAAAGGAAAATTAGTCAATCTCACTGAGTTGTTGGAGGCCGAAGGGGCCCCAGGTCAGTGTGGAATCGGCCATACCCGCTGGGCCACCCACGGAAAGCCTGAAGTCCGGAATGCCCACCCTCACCGCAGTGGGGATGAGGACGTGGCGGTTGTTCAAAACGGAATCATTGAAAATCACCGTGCACTGCGCGAGGCGCTTCAGGCGGAGGGAGTGACCTTTCAATCCGAGACGGATACCGAAGTTATTCCCCATCTCATTGCCGCTGAGTTGCATCAACGGGTCGCTGCCGGTGCGGCTCCCAGCGGAGCCCTCCTGCTTGAGGCGGTGCGAGCTGTCTTGCCACGGCTGCAAGGGGCCTACGCCTTAGCAGTGATCTGGCAGCAATTGCCTGGATTTCTGGTGGTTGCNCGCCAGGCNGCTCCGCTGCTGATCGGTCTGGGTGAAGGGGAGTTCCTCTGTGCCAGCGATACGCCAGCTCTGGCGGGGTTCACCCGCACCATCCTTCCCCTTGAGGATGGTGAAGTCGCCTTGTTATCGCCGCTTGGCGTTGAGCTGTACGACGCGTCGGGGACCCGTCAGCAGCGAATGCCCACCTTGCTGAGTGGGACGGACCATGTCGCTGATAAGCGTGATTTCCGTCATTTCATGCTCAAGGAGATCCATGAGCAGCCCGAAACGGCAGAGCTCTGGGTCGCCCGTCATCTGCCCAAGGGATTACCAACCGATGCTGGGGCGGCACTTCCCTTCGATGAGTCGTTCTATGCCGGGCTGGAACAGATTCAGATTCTTGCTTGTGGAACAAGTCGCCATGCCGCCTTGGTTGGGGCACACCTCCTCGAACAGTTCGCCGGTATCCCCACGTCGGTGCATTACGCCAGTGAATTTCGTTATTCACCACCGCCCCTGGCTGGCAACACACTCACCATCGGAGTGACGCAATCTGGGGAGACCGCCGACACCCTGGCGGCTCTTGCTATGGAAGCGCAAAGGCGCACAGCCCATGGTGATGTGGGTTTTGCACCGCGCCAATTGGGGATCACCAATCGTCCGGAAAGTTCCCTGTCCCGGCAGGTCCCCCACATCCTCGACATCGGGGCCGGCATTGAAGTTGGTGTGGCTGCCACCAAGACGTTTCTCGGCCAATTACTCGCCTTCTATGGCTTGGCTATGGCCTTCGCTGCCCGTCGAGGCAGTCGAACACAGGCTGAAATCGGTGCTCTAGCCGAAGAGCTACGTGGTTTGCCGAATCAGTTGCGTCAACTGATTGATCTGCATGACCAGAGATCTGAACAGCTCGCCCATCGCTTTGCCGATACCCAAGACGTGATTTTCTTGGGCCGCGGCATCAACTATCCGATCGCTTTGGAAGGGGCGTTGAAGCTCAAGGAAATCAGTTACATCCATGCCGAGGGGTATCCCGCCGGTGAGATGAAGCATGGCCCAATTGCCCTTCTTGATTCGAGGGTCCCTGTGGTCTCGATTGCCATGCCTGGGATGGTGTTCGAGAAGGTGTTGAGCAACGCCCAGGAGGCCAAGGCCAGGGATGCCCAATTGATCGGGGTGGCCCCGGAAGGCGCCGATACGGCTCTTTTCGATGAGCTGCTGCCCGTCCCGGAGGTCAGCGAGTGGCTGAGCCCTTTGCTCACCGTGGTTCCAATGCAATTGTTGAGCTATCACATCGCAGCCCATCGCGGATTGGACGTCGATCAACCCCGCAATTTGGCCAAGAGCGTCACGGTGGAGTGACGCTTNACGGACGGATCAAGGAGCTGAAATGGTGAGTTCGCTGCGGCCGTAACGGTCCTCGAAGCGAACGATGTCGTCTTCCCCGAGATACTCGCCGCTCTGCACCTCGATCATCTCTACGGGGATGCGCCCTGGATTGGACAGACGGTGTTTGCATCCCATCGGGATGTAGGTGCTTTGGTTTTCCCCAACCAGATGCTCTTGCCCATCGCGTTCCACGAGGGCCGTTCCCTTAACGACTACCCAGTGCTCGGCGCGGTGGTGATGCATTTGTAGGGAGAGGCTGGCGCCTGGTTTGACCGAAATTCGCTTCACCTGCCAGCGGTTGCCTTCGGTNACGCCGGTGTAATGGCCCCAGGGTCGGTAGATCTTGCGGTGGGCTTTGCCTTCCGGACTCCCATCGTCTTCGAGTTGTTTGACGATGGTTTTGATCGTTTGGGCCTTGGATCGATCAGCGATCAAAACAGCGTCATCGGTCTCCACGACCACCAGGTTGTCCACACCCAGGCCTACGACCAGCCGGTGNTCACTGCGCAAATAGCAATTTTGACTGTCTTGAGCGATCACGCGTCCCTGGAGAACGTTGCCGTTTTCATCGCGATCGGAGGTTTCCCANAGGGCACTCCAACTGCCAACATCGCTCCAGCCGGCATCCAGTGGCAGCACCGATCCCAGCGTGGTTTGCTCCATCACCGCCACGTCGATCGCCACGTTCGGGCATTTGGCAAAGGCTTCCCGCTCCAGACGGAGAAAATCCAGATCGGCCGTGTCCTGTTCCAGTGCGGCGCGGCAGCAGCTCACCACTTCCGGAACCAGTCGTTCAAGTTCGGCGAGCATGGCGCTGGCTCGAAACAGGAACATTCCGCTGTTCCAGGTGAAGCGGCCTGTGGAGAGAAATTGCTCGGCGGTNGTTCGGTCCGGCTTCTCGATGAACCTGGCGATCGGCACATCCTTGAGCTCGTGATTCGAGACGGTTTCGGCGGCCTCGATGTAGCCATAGCCGGTTTCAGGGGCCGTTGGAACGATCCCGAAGGTCACCAGNCGCCCTGCTTCAGCGGCGGCCCGGCCCGCATCGATGGCTGTGCGGAATTGGTCGGCCTGACGAATGAGGTGGTCTGCGGCTAACACGAGCAGCAGCGGGTCTTCGCCTTGGGCAGTTGCCNGCAGCGCCGCGACGGTGACNGCGGGTGCCGTGTTGCGGCCGATGGGCTCGAGCAGGATGGCCTTGGGGTCGACCCCGATCTGGCGCATCTGCTCGGCCACGATGAAGCGGTGGTCCTCGTTGCAGATCAGCAATGGTTGGGCTAAGCCATCGAGGCCGACCAGCCGTTGCTGCGTTTGCTGCAACAACGTGGCTTCCCCATCACCACTCAGGGGCCAATACTGCTTTGGGTAGCTGGCTCTNGAGAGTGGCCACAAACGAGTGCCGGTCCCTCCGCAAAGAATTACGGGGATAAGGGGGTTCGTTGCCACTGCATCCCGATCAGCTCAGCACACAATCGCCTGNTACTGGCTGGTCTGTCGATCCTTTAGAGGTCCAGTAATCCGGGTGGTGGTGTGATGCGGAGCCAACCNAGCTTGAGCTCCACATCCGGAACGATCGCTTCCACNAAGGGCACCAGCACGGTTCGGCCGTCACTCAGTTGGATTTCCAACAGGTCGTTCCCGCCGCTGATGAGGTCGGTCACGGTGCCGATGGCCGTTGTGTTGCCATCCAGCCTCACCTCAAGGCCCACCAGGTCCATGCGGTGAAACTCTCCCTCCTCAAGTTCGGGGCGGTCATCAGCTGGGACCAGCAGCTCTCGTCCCACCAAAGCTTCNGCCCCTTCGCGGGTGTCGACACCGTCGAAGTGGACGACAAACACTTTTTTCCCGGGGAGTTGCCGCCCCCGCAGCAGCTCNACGGCCATCGGCTGCTCACCGCGAGGATGGCTGAGCCAGCGTTGTCCCGGCGTGGTGAATCGCTCAGGGAAATCGCTGCGGGGGTTGATTTTCACGTCACCGCGCAGTCCTTGGGCCCCGACGAGGTNTCCGACGGACAGCCACGACTCAGACATAGAAATGACGGCGACGGNGTGCACTGTCGATAATGACGCCAGATCNGACCCGGCCAGNGTCATGGCGCCTTCCGCAGCACCAATCCTTCCTGGTTCGACCGTCACGGTTCAAGACGTGCGTTCGATNTACAACGGCTACACCGGTTTTGTGCAGCGCATCAGTGGTGATCGNGCTGCTGTGCTGTTCGAAGGCGGCAACTGGGACAAGTTGATCACGATGCCAATCAAAGACCTGGTTGCCGCCTGACTCGCATGCCACCCGATCGCAGTTGGCGGGNGCATCTCAGGACCACCGTTTTGGAGGCCTCCACGCCATCAGGGCGCTATTACAACGTCGTGGTGTTCGGAGCCATCCTGGTCAGTGTTCTGGCCTTGATGCTGGAACCCGATCCCTTTAGCAATTCCGCACTGCGTCAAAGCGAGGTGCCATGGATCGATTGGGTTCAGAACATTTGTCTGGGCATTTTTGCTGCTGATTTCGTTCTGCATTTGATCGTCAGTGAGCGACCTCTCAGATACCTCTTCAGTTTCTACGGCCTGATTGATTTCACGGCTGTGTTGTTCTTTTTTGTTCCNCAGATCCGCAGCGAGATCCTNCTTTGGGTGTTCAAATTTGGGCGGATTCTNCGTGTCTTCAAGCTGCTGCGCTTCATNGATGAAGCCCGAATGCTGGGTCAGGCGTTGCGGGGGAGTGCCCGCACGATCGTCGTNTATCTCTTCTTTGTCTTCATGCTCCAGGTGGTGCTGGGCTATTGCATCTTTGTGATTGAAAGCGCCTCGCCGGACTCCCAGTTCAAGACCATCTCGAACGGGGTGTATTGGGCGATTGTGACCATGACCACCGTCGGTTATGGCGATGTGGTTCCCCAAACCGCGTTGGGAAGGCTATTGGCGTCGGTGGTGATGATGCTCGGCTTTGGCATCATTGCCATTCCGACGGGGATCCTGACCTATTCCGGAGTCAGGCATCGTCAAGGCAATGGGCTCAGTTGCGATCGCTGCGGACGTTCGGGCCACCGTNCCGATGCAGTGCATTGCGATCGCTGTGGTTCGCAGCTGCCGCTTCAGTCATCGGACTCGAGTTGATCCAGAGCGGNATTGGCAGCGTCCTGTTCAGCCTCTTTGCGGGACCGGCCCCAGCCTTCAGCCGTGAGTTGTTCGCCGATGGATACNTGNCTGGAGAACCGTCNTGGGTCGCCATGCCGCTGGCTGCGCTCGTTGGTGCAGTAGTTNGGGAGGCCTAGTGCTTGGCCCTGGCTCCATTCCTGTAAGGCGGTTTTGCTGTTGAAGTGGCGTGGTGCCTCGAGAACGGCTTGGGCTGTGTTCTGCCAGTGCGGTGTCAGCCATTGGTGAATGGTGGCCAAGCTTCCAGTTGCTTCAAANAGTGCTCCGATCAGGGCCTCAGTGGTGTCGGCCAGCAGGGTGGCGCGTGCGGCATCGTCACTACGCGCTTGGTTTCCGAGGATGAGCAGTGGCTCNAGTTGAATCCGTTCTCCCAGCGCCGCCAGCCATCGGTCGCTCACCAGCTGAGCCCGCAAGCTGGAGCACTCCCCCACCACCAGGTTTGGATGGGATCGGTCGATGTATTGCGTAGCCGCAAGCCGGAGGACGGCATCNCCAAGAAATTCCAGCCGTTCATGGTGCTGNTGATGGCCGCTGGAGATATGAGTGAGCGCCTGATTAACCAACGTCAGCNTCTCGACTGACGGAGGCTCTTCGGGGCTGATTCGCTTCAGAAAGGCAACTAAAGCCTCTCGTCGCGAGTTGTCCATGGGCAAAACGTCTTGGTCGGACATCAGTCGTGCAGCACTCCCATGATCTCGTGCTCGTCGATGCAGAGGTAGCGGATGGCTTGACGTCCACCCCAGGAATAAGCGATGTGGAGTTCTCCGGGGCGTCCCTCTAAGAGGACGGGATAGGCCAGCTGTCCATTGAGATCCCAATTCAAAGGTCCGCAGAAGCCGAAGCCGGTGTCGAGATCGCGGATCCAGGGCCAGNTGTCNCCATCATCNGGACTGATGGCGACGGATAACGGCCAGCGAGTCCTTGGCCAGTTGGCGTCCCCCCACTCTTGAGGAGCGCTTGGGTCTGGTTCGAATCCGAAACGGTTGAAAATCAGGGCNAGGCGACCACTGGTCAGTCGTTGTGCGTGGATCGAACTGTTGTTGTTAGGCAGTGAGATTGGCTCTGGGTCTGTCCAAGCGAGGCCATCACGGCTGCTGGAGCGATAAATCCGATCAGCAAGGCGGCTGCGGAAAAACTGCAGCCAGCCTTCCCCATCGGTCGTCGGCACGATGGAGCCNTGCACGCGGCCTGTGCAGTTCGGTATNGGAGTTGCCTTGTCCGCGGGTGCTCCTTTCGGNGTTAGTGGCAAGACCTCGGAATGGTCATGGCCGAAGGATCCGCCTGTTTCCAAGCTCCGGTAGATCGGTAGAAGCCAGCCATCCGCCGTCGCCACGGGTGGATGCCGGCAGAAGGCTGGATTCTCGATGAGATCCCGGCATGNTGACCAAGCATCTGCTCCCCAACTCTCAGGTTGGTCNGGAACGAGTTGATTCAGCGGCAGTGTCTGCTGGCGCAGAGCCGCGGTCCATTGCATTGAGAAGNTTGTGTCGGCCTGCTGTTGCCAGCTGGCGTCGTCTGGATCCCGCACTCTNTGGGCGGAGTGGATGAGATGCAGAGTCTCCCCGGCCACGAACAGCAGCGGGTTTTGTTCGGAACGCCCTGGATCCTGAGAAATCCGTTGCGGAAGNNTCCAACTNCTGGATCCTTTGGCGAGCAGTGACAGGTAAATNGACATCCCCGCTGTNCCCTCCTGCCCGCCTGCCATCCACACGCAAGCGAGTAGATCGGGTCCGATCCAGCAAAGGTGAGGGGCATGGTTTTGTTCCCCCATGGGTTCGAGGAATGTCCACACCCCCGGTTGCAAGGGGGTGTGGACCAATCTGCCTAGTTCGAAGGCCTCACCAAGATCAAGGGCGCTGGTTGTGGGGCTGAACATCACAGCGGAGGCTTTCGATGGGGTGAAAGCAGGACATAAGCCGGGTTCTGTTCACTCCTCCGCAGAGGGTGGGTGGCTATCTATCTGGGACCGCCGTTACCGACGGCCTCAAGCGGCGCGTTTAAGCGGAACGGGGCCAATGGCCAGCCGTCGTTCCTTGGC
>NZED01000038.1 GCA_002690325.1 Synechococcus sp. ARS1019 | reverse complement strand
CGAGCCAAGCGCTCGCAATCAAATCCGAGCTCATCAATCAATTGCCGGCACAAGCGCGACATCCAAATGCCTTTCGCGCCAGGTTGAATATTCTGCTTGGAGGATTCACCCTTCAACCAACCATCTTCACCCTCAGGAGAATCCAGATCCAAGGCTTCGACCAACGCTAGGAATGGGTCAGAGGTTGCAATCTGCCTTGAAAGGGGCAGAAACAACGTTGTGATGTCTGGAAAGGATTTAAAAACCTTGAATTTGGAAGGATAAGCAATATCCCAGGAATCTCGATCATTCATGATGTAATCACAATATTCTGGGAAATCGGGCGTTTCGCGGAAACGACGGATCCGGTGGCAATAGACAGAATTCAACCAAGATTGTTGATCCCGAATGAAATAACTCACTCCCAATTTGAAGCCATGGGAGGCGGCTAGATCTCGCAACGGCGTCAACACACTCTTCTTAAGAATGCGGGTATCGAGAGATGAACTACTCAGCAGAACGCGATGCAATCCTGTGGGCAAAGTGCCCAGCGCCTGCTCGAGGGGTTCATAGTGCTTTTGTGCAATCGCATTGGCGAGACGATTGTCATCCCCGTCCATCAAGACACCTTGTGCCGCAAGGGCATTCCGGTTCTTGCGCAGGCGCTCGGTGACATAACTACTCGCCGCCTTATGTGGACCAGCATGGATCCACAGCATCCGCTCATCGCGCTTGATCTCCGGACGAGCAAAAGAGACCGGCACGCAACGCTCGCAATTAGTAGCAATTTAACATGCACAAGTCTAAGCAACTGAATTCAAGTTAGTGGCACATAAATATCATCGAAACAAACAACTACCCGGCATCGAGATTGAACATCGTCAGCTCAGGCAATATGTCAGCTGCAAGTGAACCGACACTCGCGGCTTGGGCGCCTCATTGGGATCAAACCCCATCGATTTGTGATCTGCCAGGCGAGCTTGCAGAGGACGACGAATCGCGCCTCGTCGATCGATGTGTTGCAGGCTGACCCTGGAGCGACCGATGCTTCTGCCAATCCACTGAGCCTCCTGGAGCCCCCGCTGGAGTGCTCGTTTCACAACCACCCGCTCTTGATTGAGCTCGTCTCGGTCATCGGCCAACGCTGTCATGCCTTGCAAGCGAACACCGGGCCGACGGCCCGCCAGTTGGATCAAGGCGTCGTAATGCTCACGCACCACCTCACCGCTCAGGGTGGTGTTGGCCACAAACAGACGCTCAGCGTTCGGATTGGTACCTCCCCGCTGATGGCTGCGTGGCGCGGGCACCGTGAGCTGCCCACGCAACAACGGCTTCAAATCACCGCGGAGCTCTCCGAGGCGTTGATTGAGCTGCTGCAGCGCTGCTGACTCGGTCGACCCTTCTCCGGAAACAACCAATGAAAAGCGGAAACGATCCACAGCACTCAAGCCCTGCTCTTGGATCGACAACTGCAACACCGTGCCCGAACAAGACGCGGTCAAAGGCGTCGCAGCCAGTGCTGATGCTGGAGACGACACACCGACGACGACGACGAGCGGCCAGATCAGACCAAGACCAATCAATTGATGCCCCATCGCCAAACCACAACGCTGCATCCGATCTAGCCGGCATTCCAGCTGAAGGGATGACCGAACATCAGCAGGAATCTGAACGAGTGTGACTCAACCGACCAACGCTCAAGCCTCAGCCCAGCTGCCATGCAGTCCATGGGGGACGGCCAGAGGCAGTTCCAACACAGCGACCTCCGAGAGATCACTGGCCTCGAGGATCACCAGATCGGAGGCCCGGCGCGCACCGTTCCAGACCAAATCCAACACCCAGCCGTCGTCTTCAGCAACAGCACCGGAGCGCCGCACCATCAATGGTTCACTCACAAAACCTCGGGGCGCAGCACTCCAGGTTGTGCTCTCGCCGCTGCTCAAATCCAACTTCTGAATCGCCTGCAGAGGATCATTCCCGGTTTCACGCTCAGCGACGGCCATCCAGGCGTAGCGAGCCGAGAGGCCCTGACGCTGGGGGTTGACCATCGCGAACTCGCAGGTGCGGTCACTGATTCGTTCGGTTTGCACCGACTCGCGGCTGAGATCCAAACGACTGCGGTGCAACAGTCCCTCTGGGATCGCATCGAAGTTCACAGCAGCGAAATCATCATCCGGACCGATCGAGGGGAAGTCGTCGTAGACGATGCTCTCCACCACCACGTGATCGCCCTCCTCAAAAGCATTGAGATGGTGGAAGACGAATCCGTCCGGCGCCTCCAGGATGCGTGGCTTTTGCCCAGCGAAACGGCCAGAGTCCCGCGGGATCAACCAGAAGCGTCCCTTCCCACCAGGTTGCGATGACAGGCACTGCGCTGCACCTTTCTCACCCGTGACAAACGGAAGAGGGTTGAAAGCAACGGCGTTCTGAAGGAACACCGCCCAGTTGGGCGTAATGGCGAAATCGTGGAGAAAGGCGAATCCAGGGAAGCTGTCGGAGCGGTCATGCAACAAGGCACCGGCATCGGGGCCGTCTGTGGCGAATTCCATCAACCGGATCGTGCTGCGAGGTCCGGTCTTCACCCCGAAGGTGACCATCGCAGGACGGCCGTTGTGTCCGGGATCGAAACGAGGATGGGCACTGAACGCCTCACCCTTTTTGAGCACACCATCAAGGCGTGAGAGGCCACGGGTGTCGAGGCTTCTCGGATCAAGGGCATGGGGCTCGGCCGCTTCCCAGAGGGCCAGCAATTGATCGCCAAGCCGCACCACATTGGTATTTGCAATGTTCTTCAACCGGAGATCAAATGCATTCGCCAAACGGCCGCCTGGCTTCTGACTGCCAAACACCCCGCGATACAAGACTTTTCCGGCTTTTTCCTCAGCCAGCCATCCTTCGGTGCGCACAAAACGGTTGCTCAAGGACACCGCTCCGTGCTCAAAGCGCATGGCGGCGATCATCCCGTCGCCATCAAAGGGGTGATGCACGCGATGGCCGTCGCGTTCCAAGCGACCGGGGCCGTTGCGGTACAGGGTTCCCGACAACTCAGCTGGCACCGTGCCGCGAACGGGCGTCAGAGCAACGTCGGACAGCTCTTGCTCCACGTTGACGAAGGAGCTCGCCCAATCGTCGCGGGAATATGTGCGGGCAGGAGCGACGGTCACGGGCAGCAGCACTAGGGCACGCCATCCTCTCGTAACGGACTATGAAGTGCGCGTGAACGGCTGGCCTCAGTTGGCGCCGGCTTGCTCCAACACCCCTTTACTGCTGGGAATCATGCCGGCTCGACGCGGATCAATCTCCGTGGCCATGCGCAGAGCGCGTGCAAAAGCCTTGAAGCAAGCTTCCACGATGTGATGAGAATTCACCCCATCCAACTGGCGGATGTGCAGGGTGAGACCACTGTTGTTGACCACCGCCACAAAGAACTCCTTCACCAATTCGGTGTCGTAGCTGCCGATCTTCTGTGTCGGGATGCTCAGGTTGTAACTCAGATGTGGGCGACCGGAGCAATCGAGAACGACTTGAACCAGGGCCTCATCGAGGGGAGCCACAAAGTGGCCGAAGCGATGAATGCCCTTGCGATCACCGAGGGCTTTGCTCAGGGCTTGCCCCACCGCGATGCCCACATCTTCATTGGTGTGGTGATCATCGATATGGGTATCTCCCACTGCATTGATCTCTAGATCAATCAGCCCATGGCTGCTGATCTGATGAAGCATGTGATCCAAAAAGGGAACACCGGTGCTGGCCTGGCAACGACCAGAGCCATCAAGGCCCAAACGGACCCTGACATCGGTTTCACCGGTCACCCGGTGCACCTCACCCTGACGTTCCATCACTGCACGGCTGTTCCAGTCATCACATGGTGCCTCACATTCCGGTGACGCAGTAGCCGGCATCCACGTAGATGGTTTGACCAGAGATCCCACTGGCCAGATCACTCAACAGAAATGCAGCCGTGCCGCCAACTTCCATTTGGGTAACGGTGCGACGCAGCGGTGCTTTTTCTTCGACGTTATGGATCATCTCGAGGATGCCGCCGATGGCAGAGCTCGCCAGGGTGCGAATTGGGCCCGCGCTGATGGCATTCACACGCACCTGCTTCTCGGGGCCAAGCTCAGCTGCCAAATAGCGAACTGATGCTTCCAAGGCAGCCTTGGCCACACCCATCACGTTGTAGTTAGGGATGGCACGTTCAGCACCGAGGTAAGACAGCGTGATCACGCCGGCTTTCTCACTGAAGAGCGGCTTGGCATGGGCGCACAGGGGAGCCAAGGAGTAAGCGCTGATGTCGAGAGAACGGGCAAAACCCTCTGCCGTCGTCGCGCTGTAGTCACCGATCAACTCCTCCTTGCCCGCGAAGGCCAAACAGTGGACGAGGCCATCGAGAACGCCCCACTTCTCTTTGATCTCCGCAAAGACTCCGGCCATCTGATCAGCATCTTGAACATTCAGGGGCAGGAACAAGCTGGGCTCGAGAGGAGCGGTGAGCTCTCGCACCTTGGATTCGAAACGACCCTTCTCGTCTGGCAGATAGGTAATGCCCAGATCGGCACCAGCAGCCTTGAGCTGCTGAGCGATCCCCCAGGCGATCGAACGGTTATTGGCGATGCCGGTGACGAGGATCTTCTTACCAGTGAGATCGAGCAGCATCAGGCGGACCGGAATCAAGTGGAATCGCGCGATTCTCCCCCATCCCCCGCCAGGATCACTGCTCATTGGAACGATCAGGCCGGTGACCGCCGATCCAGCTCAAGCCAGTCCAGGGGATCTCCCCAAACGGTTTGCCAGCCGACAGGCGCTGGAAACCCTTCTCACCACAGCCTTCCCAGACGCGGAAGGCAGCCTCAGCTCGGTGCAAGGTGGTCGAAAGGCGGCCGAACGCCAGCTGCGGCAAATGGATGCCAAGCGCTACGGGCGCAGCCGAAATCATCTCGCTGGAGCGGTCACCCGACTATCTCCCTATATCCGCCATGGAGTGCTGACCCTCGCAGAGGTGCGCGACGCGGTCTTTCAGCAACTCAAGGATCGCCAGCTGCAGCGTGATGACGGCAGCAAGCTGATCAATGAATTGGGCTGGCGGGACTTCTGGCAGCGGATGTGGGACGACTTGGGTGACGGAATCCACGACGACCAAGAGGAGATGAAAACTGGCCACGACGCTGCCAGCTACAGCCGTGAACTACCCGACGACATCCGCGAAGGTCGCACTGGCCTGACCTGCATGGATCGTTTTCGCGATGAACTGGTCAGCAGCGGCTGGTTGCACAACCACGCACGGATGTGGATGGCGGGCTATCTCGTGCACTGGCGCCGAGTGCACTGGAAAGCTGGAGCCGACTGGTTCCTGGAACATTTGCTCGATGGCGACCCATCCAGCAATCACCTGAGTTGGCAATGGGTGGCCAGCAGCTTCAGCCATAAGCCGTACTTCTTCAATCGCGGCAATTTGGAGCGCTACAGCGACGGTCGCTACTGCAAGGTCTGCTCCAGCGCTGAGCAGTGCCCATTCGAGGGCAGCTACGACCAACTCGAAAACCAGTTGTTTGCCCCCCAGCCCGCGATTCGGACCAACAGCAACCGACGGACCAACAAAACCCGAGACCGGGGGCGTGGTGGTGCGAATGCCGCCCTGGCTCGTCCGAAGCGATAACCGAGTAACGCCATCAATCCATGACCATTCGACAACCGATCCTCTGGGTGCACGAGGAAGCCCTTGGCCCCGCCAATCCAGCACTGCAGGACTACCCCAACGCGGCAGCACTCTTTGTGTTCGATGAGGCCTGGATCCGAGACCAACGCATCAGCCGTAAACGGCTTGGGTTCCTCTATGAATCCTGCTTGGAACTGCCCGTCACCCTTCGCAAGGGAGACGTGGCAACTGAAGTGCTCCGCTTTGCTGAACGCCATAGCGCTGATGGCGTTGTGACCAGCGCTGCCGTCGAGCCGCGCCTCAGGCAGATCGCCGCCTCCATTGAGCGCGACTTGCCCCTCATCATTTTGGACCCAGAGCCCTTTGTGGAGCTGCCGAGGCCTCCGCGCCTGGGACGCTTCAGTCGCTATTGGCGAGAAGCGGAACGCGTGGTTTGGGAAGGCTTTTAGTCGTCCCTCTGCTGAGCCTCCTTCAACAGTTGCTTCACCCGTTTGAGCTCCTCCACGGGGTTGGTGAGGAGGTCCTCTTCCTCCAGTGCAGGCAGACGAACCGGCACCACCTCATCCTCTGAGCGGGGTGGTGCGAACCATTGCCAGTTGGCCTCCGGAGCTCGGGTGTTGCACAGCGCCTTTAGTTCCCGTTGCAGGGCTTTGGTCACATCGCGGCGACGAACCACCTCAAAAAACTCCTGGCGACTCCCAAGCCCAGAGCTGAAGGGGGTGCTGCCGTTTCCGTTGAACAGCCGCGCTGGATCAGGGAGCCACCGCGGTTTGCAGACGTTCGGATCGCTGGTGTCTGTCTCCAGAAAAATATGAATCCCATAGCCATCGGGCTGATTCACCACGGCCAAGCCGTCGTGGGCGACATTGCGTGATAACGGCAGCACCCGCCAAGTGCCTTCGGGCTTCGGTGCACTGCAGCCGAACAGCACTCCAACAAGTCCCAAACAAAAAGGAATGGTTGGCTTCAACAGCAGCCACTGCGATCGAACCGCCATCCTGCTGGAGGTTCCTCGCGGCTGCAGCGATTTGGCCCTCACTCCATCAACCATGCTGCCCCTGGGCAGCTCTTTACCTGTGTTTGCTCTACCGAGCGTTCACGACCTGCACGGAAGCTTCAGCAGCGCGGATCTTGATCAACGGCCTGCGCTGCTGATGGTGCTCTGTGCCCACTGCCCCTTCGTGAAGCACGTGGAACCTGAACTCAGCCGCCTGGAGCAGGATTACGGCTCACGGATCCAAATGATTGGGATCAGCAGCAACAGCCTGATCACCCACCCCCAAGACGGACCCAAACAGCTCGCGGAGCAGGCCGAGCGACAGGGCTGGCGCTTTCCTTACCTCTTGGATGATCAGCACAGCCTGGCCAAGGCGCTGCGTGCGGCCTGCACCCCAGAGTTTTATCTGTTCAACCCGAATCCCAACGGCCATCAGACACTGCACTATCGCGGTCAACTGGACAGCAGCCGCCCAGGCAATGAGCAGATCCTGAACGGCCAAGACCTCCGCGCAGCACTCGATGCCGTGCTGAATGGAACAGCTGTGAATCCCGACCAGACACCATCCGTGGGCTGCAATGTGAAGTGGAACCCCGGACAGGAACCCGACTGGTTTGGCTGAGCCCCGTAAGATTTGCTTTATGCAGGTGCCTCCCTTCAGCCTTAATCAGCAAATCACTGATTTAGGCACTGACCTCGATGCCGCAGTGCTGGATGTTCTGCGCAGTGGTCAATACATCGGCGGCCCTCAGATCAAACGCTTTGAAGAAGCCTTCGCGCTCAGCGTGGACACCAGCCATGCCGTGGGCTGTAACAGCGGAACCGACGCGTTGATTTTGGCGCTACGGGGATTGGGGCTCGGCCCCGGCGATGAGGTGATTACCTGCTCCTTCAGTTTCTTCGCAACTGCTGAAGCCATCAGCGCTGTGGGCGCCAAACCGGTGTTTGTGGACGTGGACCCGGAGACGTACCTGATCGATCTCAATCAGATCGAAGCGGCGATCACTCCAGCCACGAAGGCACTGATGCCGGTGCATCTCTTCGGCCGGCCCGTTGATATGGATCGATTGATGGCGATCGCGACGGCCCATGGGCTCAAGGTGATCGAAGACTGTGCCCAGGCCACCGGTGCCAGCTGGAACGGCAAACCCGTCGGCAGCTTCGGGGATGCCGGTTGTTTCAGCTTCTTCCCTACCAAAAACCTTGGTGCCGCCGGAGATGGTGGCGCCATCACCACCAGCAACGACGACCTTGCCCAGACCATGCGTGAGCTGGCTGTGCACGGAATGCCCCAGCGTTATCTGCACACCTCCCTCGGTTACAACAGCCGACTGGATGCAATTCAGGCGGCTGTCCTCAACGTGAAGCTGCCAAGGCTCAGCGGCTGGATCGACAAGCGCCGAACGATTGCCAAGCGATACCAGGACCTACTGAGCCACTTAGACGGCATCCAACTCCCCAACGATCAGGCAGGCCACAGCTGGAACCAGTTCGTTGTTCAAATCGGCCAGTGCCAGAACGGTCAATCGCTGTGCCGGACAAGTTGCACACCCTCCAGCACCAGTTCAACCCACGGCCTACCGGAAAGCAGCTGCCGCGACTGGCTGAAGCAGGCGCTTCAAGAACAGGGAGTGAGCACGATCATTTACTACCCGATTCCAATCCACCGCCAACCGGCCTACACCGAGCTAGGGCTGCAACCCGGCTCCTTGCCGATCACTGAACAGCTCTGTACGACTGTCCTCAGCCTGCCGATCTTCCCGGAATTAACCGTGCTGCAACAACAACAGGTGGTGGCCAGCCTGGAGCAACTTCTGGGAGCCACGTCTCCCACAGAACTGCCCCAGCGCACCACTCAGGATCGGATGGTGGCGTAAAGCGCCTTGAAGCTCGCCTGTTGCTTCTTGTGATCCACCAACGGTTCGGGATAGTCGCGCCGCTCTAGTGCCCCGATCTGGCCGCTGAGCAAATCCTTCGTGTTGACGTGCCGGAGTTCGGGCACCCAGTGGCGGATGTAGTCGCCGGCCGCATCGAACTTGCTGGCTTGGGTGGCGGGGTTAAAGATTCTGAGTGGCTTTGGATCCATCCCGCTGCTGGCACTCCACTGCCAACCGCCATTGTTGGCAGCGAGATCACCATCCACTTCCAATTCCATAAAAGCGCGCTCACCCCAGCGCCAATCGCAGATCAAATCCTTCACAAGAAAGGAGGCCACGATCATGCGGCAGCGGTTATGCATCCACCCGGTCTGATTGAGCTGACGCATGGCGGCATCGATGATCGGCATGCCGGTCTGGCCGTCCTTCCAGAAGTCGAACCAATCCTTGTTGTTCTCCCATGGGAAGCGGTGCCACTGCTCCCGGTAGGGGCCATCAGCAAGCTCTGGGAAATGAAAGAGGGCCTGCTGGTAAAACTCGCGCCATCCCAGCTCCTGCTCCCAAACCGCAATCGCCTGCTGTTGCTCATCGCTACGCACCTGCTGCCTAGCCTCCTGGGCCGCACACCAGGCCTGACGTGGGCTGAGAGTGCCAACACTCAGGGCCGCACTCAGATATGACGTGCCGACAACACCAGGGAAGTTCCGATCCGGCTCATAGCGGAACAAAGCTCGATCACAGAAGCTGTTGAGCTGCTCCAAGGCTGACGCCTCACCGGGACGGCAGGGGCAGAGCTCGGTTCCCTTGAAACCATGGCTCGTTCGCAGTGCCGCCAGAGGGTCCCCCGCCGGCACCTGAGCGGGGTCGAGGTCGACTAAATCCCTTGGTGCAGAAACCGTTGTGGGCTGCTTCGCCTGCACCTGTCCACGCCAGTTGCGCAGGAAGGGGCCATACACCCGATATGGATCACCGGCACCAGTTTTGAGCAGCTCCGGTGCCACCAACAACTGATCCCAGTCCACCACCACCTTGCGGCCATCAGCCTGCAAACGTTTGGCCACCTGGCGGTCCCGTTCGCGGGCATAGGGCTCCACATCGCGGTTCCACACCACCGCCTCAGCACCAAGCTGATCCGCCAACTGAGGCACGACCGCGACTGGGTCACCCTCGACAACCACCAGACGACTGCCGGCATCGCGCCAACGCTGCTGCAGTTCAATCAGGCTCTCGATCAGGAACCACAGCCGAGCCGGAGCCATTGGCGGGAGCTCCGGGGGGGGATCAACCAACATCGGATCGAGGATGTAGATCCCCGTCACGGCGGGGCTGATCGCAACGGCAGACTCCAGTCCAAGGTTGTCTGCTAGACGCAGATCACGGCGATGCCAGAACAGAACGCGAGAGGAAGCCATCAGAGACCCAACACCTGCTTAGCGCGGAACCAGGCAGTGACGCTTTTGCCATCGAGCCATTCATCGCCGGAGGCGAGGGCGGCATCCAGGGCCGCCGGCGTCATCAGCACCACCTCCAAATCTTCGTCGTCATCCCCAGCCGGTGGATTATCGAGGGCCGTGAGCTCCCGAGCCAAGAAGCAGTGGATCACCTCATCGGAATAGCCCGGGCAGGGCAGCATCGGCCCGAGAACATCCCACTTGGCTGCGCTGTAACCAGCTTCTTCTCCAAGCTCCCGCTGCATCGATTCCAGGGGATCTTCGCCGTCTTCCAAAGTGCCAGCGGGGAACTCAAGCAGGCGCGCCTGCACAGCGAAGCGGTACTGACGCAGCAGCACCACTTGCCCATCCGCCGTAACTGGCACAGCCAGAGAAGCCCCTGGATGGCGAATCATCCCGAAGGTGCCTTCCACCCCCATCGGCAACTTGATCCGATTGCGCTCGAAGCGAATCTTTCGCGCATCCACTGCCTCCACCGTTTCCAGTAGTTCAAAACGTTCCGGTGACGGCAGAGGCGCCATTGTTCACGGGGCATTGCTGGGGCCCAGCATGGCGGGTGAACCGCTCAATCGTTCGGCACGCTCCGACGGCTCGCCCCTTCGCTCAGCCTCACGACCATTGATCACAGCAGCTCCACATCCATTGCCCCGACGACGGCAGATCCAGCTGCTGACAGCACTGGCCAGGGAAGCCGGATGGCGACATTTAGCCCTGCTGAGTGTGTTGAGCACGATCAGCAGCCTGCTCGACATTGCAGGGCTTGGTTTAGCGGTCACACTGTTGTTGGGATCGGGCCCAACGTCCGCTGAAGCAGGCCCCCTGCTGGCCAATCTCACAGTTGCTAGCAGTCTTGGACTGTTGGTGGGTTTGATCCTGCTCCGTGGACTGACGCAGGCGCAGGTCGCGATCCGTCGGGAACAACTGCGCTCCAGCTTCACCGATCGGCTTCGGCAGCAGCTGCTGCTCCAGGTGTTCGCGGCCTCGTCAGCACAACTGGACCGCCTTGGGCGCGGAGAGTTGCTCGCCCTGCTGATGGCCGACATCAACCGAACGGCACTCAGCCTCGATCAGGCCGTGCGCATGGGGCAAGCACTTTTGGCGATGGGGATCTATCTCGCCAGCGTGGTGCTCGTGGGCCGAACCACGGCTTGGCCGCTGTTGCTGGCGCTACTCGCAACGACCGCAGCCGCCTTGATGCAGCGCTCGAGCAGTTGGGGACTGGGCCGGATCCAAAGCCGCCTGAATGCCGCCCTGCAACGAACCGTTGGCGATGGCCTCCATGGCCTCAAAGCCCTCCGGGCGGCGGCCGCTGAAGACTGGCTTCTGGACCGTTTCGCCAAGGAAACCGCTGAAGGACGCTGGCTTCTGCGCGAACGAGTCCGCCGCCGGGCGGGCTACAACGCCTGGCGAGACACCCTGGTCGTGGCTGTCGCGGGCCTGTGGATGCTCTTCAAGGGGGAAGCACTCACCGCTGATGTGCTCACAACCACCTTGGTGCTGGCTTATCGCGCTAGCGCATCCGTGAGCGCAGTGGTTCAAGCACGACGGCTCTGCCTGGGGAATCTGCCTGGCTATGAGGCGCTCTGCCAGCGCCGAGAGCAACTCATCCCCAGCGATGTTGAGACCAGCGACTCAACTATCGCGGCAACGATGGTGCCACTTCTCAGCAAACGGCGTTGGAGCGGATTGAAGTGGCACCGGACCCGACGAACCACTGATCTGGCTTCAACCCCCAGTGATGCTGTTGCTTTACACCCCAACCGACTAATCGCGATCACAGGCCCCTCGGGGAGTGGCAAAACCAGCCTGATCGATCGCCTATGTGGATTGCTCAACGAAGAAGACAGCCACTGGGAGGTGTCGTGCGATGGGGAGTGTTGGCAGCTGTTTGGCCTGGATGGAGCACGGCAGATGCATCAGCTGATCGCCTACGCGCCCCAAAACGCCGTGCTGTTTGAAGCCAGCTTGCGCGACAACCTGCTGCTCGGTGATGACCAGCCACAGCAGACCATCGAATCCTGGCTGCAACGGCTAGGGCTGGAGCATCTCCTGCAGCGCCCCGGCGGACTGGATGCACCTCTGGCGTTAGCGCAGGATCCCTTCTCTGGAGGCGAAATTCATCGCCTCGGCCTATTACGCGCCTGGCTGCGAAACAAAGCCGTCGAGGTGCTCGATGAACCCACAGCCTTTCTGGATGCAACAGCTGCTGAGCAGGTTCGCGCAGTGATTCGCGAACGCGCCCAGGAACGGCTGATTTTGATTAGTACCCACGACGCGGACTTACTCCAACAAGCCGATCAGGTGATCGTTTTAAAAGCAGCTGGGGGATAAACAACGCCCAGGCTCAGTTAGACCACGACACCGAACCCTGCATCGCCTGCAGCAGTGGCTCCATCACGAACGCCCGCAGATGCAACCGGGGATGGGGCAACACCAACCTGCTGTGATCCATCCGGAACTCACCCCAGAACAACAGATCGAGATCCAGCGTTCGCGGCCCCCAACGTTGTTCAACGCGACGATCACGGCCGAATTGGCGCTCTAGTCCCTGCAATCCATCCAGCAGATCTAAGGCTGCCGTCTCCGTTGGTAAAGCCACAAGACCCTCCACCAGCACCACCGCATTGCAGTAGCGAGGCTGATCGGGAGGACCACCCACAGGGTCGGTAGCCAGTAGCTCAGACCAACGAAACCCAAGGCTCTCACTGGACCAGCTCAAAAGACTGGCTTCGAGCAACGGGCGCACCGCCAACAGCGTGTCGCGGGGCGTGCCGACATCACTCGGCCGATTCGCGCCGAGCGCAATGGCCAGTGCTGAAGCATCGGAGGAGAGCATCAGCGAGACTGGCGCGCACGAAGCGGGATGGAACGCCTCCATGGTGGCAAGCGGTGCAGTCGTAAAAGACGACCAGGCAACCCGTGCCTTTCCGCTGGCCGCGATCACCGGCCACGGCACGCTGAAACTCGCTCTGCTCCTAGCCGCCGTTGATCCAGGCCTGGGCGGAGTGGTGATCGCCGGCGGTCGCGGCACCGGCAAGTCAGTCCTGGCCCGGGGGCTCCACGCACTACTGCCTCCGATCGACATCCTCGACAGTGAAAGTGGTATTGGTCGCAACCTCGACCCACAGAATCCCGAGGAATGGGATGCAACCACCCGGACCCAAATCACGGGAGATCCTCCGTCCAAGGTGATCCCGGCACCGTTTGTTCAGATTCCCCTGGGCATCACGGAAGACCGCTTGGTGGGTGCTGTTGATGTCGCAGCATCGCTCTCAAGCGGGAGCGCCGTCTTCCAACCCGGGCTCTTGGCCGATGCCCATCGAGGGGTGCTGTACGTCGACGAGCTGAACCTGCTGGACGACGGCATCGTCAACCTGATGCTGGCGGCCGTCGGCAGTAGCGAAAACCGAGTGGAACGCGAAGGCCTCAGCCTCAGCCACCCCTGCAAGCCGCTGCTGATCGCCACCTACAACCCCGAAGAAGGCAACGTTCGCGATCACCTGCTCGACCGCTTCGCGATTGCCCTCTCGGCCAATCAGCTCGTCAGCACGGAACAGCGGGTGGAAATCACCAGAGCGGTGCTCAGCCACGGCCAATGCAGCCGCTCCTTTGCCGAGAAGTGGGGTGAAGAAACCGATGCCCTGGCAACCCAATTGCTGCTCGCACGCCAATGGCTGCCGGATGTGCAGATCAGCCGCGAACAAATCGCATATCTGGTCACCGAAGCGATCCGCGGCGGCGTGGAAGGCCACCGCTCCGAGCTCTATGCGGTGCGGGTGGCCAAGGCCCATGCCGCCCTCAGCGGCCGGGATCGGGTGGAAGCCGACGACCTGCAGGTGGCCGTGGCCCTGGTGATTGCACCGCGCGCTTCGCAAATGCCGCCGCCGGACCAGCAGATGGAACCGCCGCCGCCACAGGACCAGGAGCCGCCACCACCACCGCAGGACCAGGGCGACGACCAACAGGAGAATCCACCGCCGCCACCGGAGGGATCCGGTGAGGAAGACAACGATCCGCCGGAGGACAACAGCGAGGACGACAACACCGACGACGATGACGGCGACGGCGAGGAGGACCAGGCCCCTCCCGCCGTGCCCGAGGAGTTCATGCTCGACCCGGAAGCGATCGAGGTGGACCCTGATCTGCTGCTGTTCAATGCCGCCAAGGCCAAGAGCGGCAACAGCGGCAGCCGTTCGGTGGTGCTCAGCGACAGCCGCGGGCGTTATGTGAAACCGATGCTGCCCCGCGGTCCGGTGCGCCGCATCGCGGTGGACGCCACCCTGCGGGCGGCTGCGCCGTACCAGAAGATTCGGCGGGAGCGGGAACCGGGCCGTTCGGTGATCGTGGAGGAGGGGGACCTTCGCGCCAAGTTGTTGCAGCGCAAGGCCGGGGCTCTGGTGGTGTTCCTGGTGGATGCCAGCGGCTCGATGGCCCTCAACCGGATGCAGAGCGCCAAGGGTGCCGTGATCCGTCTGCTCACCGAGGCCTACGAAAACCGCGATGAAGTGGCCCTGATCCCCTTCCGCGGTGATCAGGCCGAAGTGCTGCTGCCCCCCACCCGCTCGATCACGGCGGCCCGCCGCCGCCTGGAATCGATGCCTTGCGGCGGTGGCTCACCGCTGGCCCACGGGCTCACCCAAGCGGCTCGGGTGGGCGCCAACGCTCTTGCAACCGGTGATCTCGGCCAAGTGGTGGTCGTGGCGATCACCGATGGACGGGGCAATGTGCCTCTGGGCACATCGCTTGGCCAACCAGAATTGGACGGCGACGAGAAGCCGGACCTCAAGCAGGAAGTACTGGACGTGGCGGCCCGGTATCGAATGCTGGGCATCAAGCTTCTGGTGATCGATACCGAGCGGAAATTCATCGGTAGCGGCATGGGCAAAGACCTCGCTGAAGCCGCGGGTGGCAAATATGTGCAGCTGCCCAAAGCCAGCGATCAGGCCATTGCCGCCGTCGCCATGGACGCGATCAGCACGATCTAAAGAGCGCTAATTACCAGTCTTGCCTGGATAAATCTCGCCAAACAGCTCACCCAGGCCAATGGTCACCTGGCGCAGGCCCTTAATGAACTCAGGGTCCGACGTCAGCTTGGCCACGTCGCCGCCGACGGCATCGATCTTGGCCGTGAGTTCCGCAGCATTGGTAGCCGTTTGCTGCAAATCATTGATGGTCTGAGGATTATCCATGGCCGCCACGATGTTGATGACGTGCTGAGACGCGTCCACCGCGTTCACAGTCGCAGCCTCCAAGTTACGCAGCACTGGCTCCACCTTGGTGAGCTCCTTCTGCAGCTGCACCGTCAGCACCTCAATCTCCCGTGCTGTTTCGTCGATCTGCTGAGTCGACTTCGCCAGGCTCGGAACCAAGCGCGCCTCCTTCGCCTCCGAAAGCAACGCCTGCAGGCTGTCGGTCACGCTGCTCAAGCTCGGGGCCCCCACCCCCTCAACCGACGCTTGATGGCAAAGCTGCAGGGTGGGCTGACAGTCCGACGACGTTGGATCCGCCGAACGATCGCCCAAGGGAGCTCCTGTGCTCATCAGTGACACTTGAGCGTCACCACCCAGCAGGGAGCCTGACGCGACCATGGCGGTGACTGGCAGCGGTAAGCGCAGCTCAGCATTGTTGATTTCTAAATCGGCCACAACCGAGGTCGGGGTCACGCGAATCGCCTTGACCGAACCGACCAAAATTCCGCGATAGGTCACCGGCGAACGCACAGCCAAACCACTGGCATCCGCAAAACTCGCTGTTAAAGCCCAATCACCGGCACCGAGACGGATGCCGCGCATCCACGACATGGTGGACACAAAGGCGACCACCCCTCCAACCACCGTGAAACCAACAATCGCGTCTCGCACGCTGCGTCGCATGGCGTTTAGTGCTCCGCTGGCTGCATCGGTCCGCGCAGGCTACCGGTCCTGAACTGTTCCACATAGGGGTTGTCGGTATGGCGAAACTCCTCAACCGAGCCCTGCCAGCGAAACCGGCCGCCATAGAGCATCAATACCCGTTCAGCCGAGCGTTCAATCGTGCTCCGCACATGGCTCACCACGACAGAACATCCGCGGGCAACCGTGGTGGTTTTCACGATCAGATCCTCGATCCGTGTGCAGGCCACTGGATCCAGACCCGCCGTGGGTTCGTCATAAAGCAGCAATGGCATGGCTTGATCAGCGCTGGCCGGATCATCGATTAAGGCCCGAGCAAAGCTCACCCGTTTCTGCATGCCCCCGCTGAGCTCACCGGGATATCGATCAGCCACGTCATACAAGCCAACGGCCTCCAAGCAAGCCTCAACCCGTTCTCTCCGCTCCGCTGCACTCAGTCGACCTGCCTTGCGCAAGAGGAAACCAACGTTTTCCTCCACCGTGAGCGATGCGAGCAACGCAGGGTTTTGGAACACGAGCCGCACATCGGGCGGTGCCGTCTGATCGAGCCGTAAGTAGGTCTGAGGTTGGCCAAATAAGTGCAATTCACCTGCAGTGGGCAGCTGCAACCCCGCCAACAACCGCAACACCGTGGACTTACCGGCACCAGACGGTCCAACCACCGCCAGGCGCTCTCCTGGTTCCATCGTCAAATTGACGGAATCCAGAACCGGCCCGTCACCCCACTGCATCGTGAGATCACGCATCTCAACAACCGACGGGGTCTGCGGCACAGGTCGGTCTGAAAAACACCAACATCCTGCCGTGACTTCCTGGGCTCCGTACAGTTCTCTCAACGGCAGATCACAACGGCCTTGGCGCCAGCGACCCCGCAGCAACGACGTCAGACCAAGGTGATGAGGGCGCAACGGCGCCGTGATCTGATGACGCGCTCGACCCGGGCAGTGCGCTGGCTGCAACCTGGATTGGTCGTCAAGCGCTGGCTGCTGACCTCGGGGCTCGGATTAATGATGGCCCTCCTGGGTGGGGCCGTCTGGGCGGACCTCAAACCGATCTATTGGATTCTGGAGGCCCTCAGCGACCTCCTCGGCATTCTCACCACAGTGATGCCAAGGGAAGTGACGGGCCCACTCGTGCTGCTCATCGGCATGGGCCTGGTGCTTTGGGGGCAAAGTCGCAGCTTCGGAGCGATCCAACAGGCGCTGGCACCGGACAAGGACACCGTGCTGATCGATGCCTTACGGGCCAAAAGTCGTCTGAATCGGGGACCAAACATCGTCGCCATTGGCGGCGGCACCGGACTTTCCACCTTGTTGAGCGGCCTGAAGCGCTACAGCAGTCACATCACTGCGATCGTGACCGTCGCCGATGACGGAGGAAGCAGTGGTGTCCTACGCAGAGAACTGGGCGTTCTCCCACCCGGCGACATCCGGA
The DNA here is from genome assembly GCA_002690325.1 of Synechococcus sp. ARS1019. Lineage (GTDB taxonomy): Bacteria > Cyanobacteriota > Cyanobacteriia > PCC-6307 > Cyanobiaceae > Parasynechococcus. The sequence goes on along the minus strand of NZED01000038.1, from coordinate 29,878 downwards.
ATTGCTTGGCGGCACTGTCCACGGAAGAGCCCCTGCTGACCCGTCTGTTCCAGTACCGCTTTTCAGCAGGAAATGGCCTGGAGGGCCACAGCTTCGGAAACCTATTCCTCTCGGCCCTTACCTCCATCACCGGCAATCTTGAAACGGCGATCACTGCGTCAAGTCGCGTCCTGGCGGTGCAAGGGCAAGTGGTGCCAGCAACGAATGCCGATGTGCGGCTTTGGGCTGAACTCGAAAACGGCGAGCGGATCGAGGGGGAGAGCAATATCGGTCATGCCCAAAGTCCAATCGTGAGGCTGGGCTGCCTACCCGAACGCCCGCCTGCACTGCCCAGGGCTCTCGAAGCGATCGCCAATGCCGATTTGATTGTTTTGGGACCTGGAAGCCTGTACACCTCTCTTCTTCCCAACCTGCTCGTCCCGGAGCTTGTGGCTGCCATCCAACGCAGTCGCGCCCCACGGCTCTACATCTGCAACCTGATGACCCAGCCTGGGGAAACAGACGGGCTCGACGTGCGGGGACACCTGCGAGCGATCGAAGCCCAACTCGCCAGCCTTGGCATCCAACAGCGGCTCTTTAACGCTGTGCTGGCACAAAACGACCTGACGACCTCACCCTTGATCGAGCATTACCGCTCCCGTGGCGCCGAGCCGGTGATTTGCGATGCCGACGATCTCCGACGAGACGGCTACGACATCAGCCAAGCCCCACTCCAAGGTGCCCGTCCGACGGCAACACTCCGCCACGACTCACGCAGTTTGGCTTTGGCTGTTATGCGCTTCTACCGAAGCCACCGCAAAGATCAGCAGAGCCGAAACTAATTAATAGGCGTCCTGCATTTCATAGAAATCAGGTTGGATGTAGTCCTTTCGAAGGGGCCAACCTTTCCAATCTTCTGGCATCAGCAGACGCTTGGGATGGGGGTGACCTTCGAAGTGAATCCCAAACATGTCGAAGGTTTCGCGCTCCTGCCAATCGGCACCACGGTAGAGACCGTAAATGGATGGGATTGTTGGGGTTCCTTCTCGACTCAACGAAACCTTGAGACGCACTTCGCGCAACGTTGGCGTCTGGCCGTCCTGCATGGCCGCCACTTGTTCTCCCATTGCAAGGAAGTGGTAGAAGCAGACGAGATCAGCTCCTGGGCCTTCGTCGTAACCACCCTGGCATTGGAGATAATCGAAACCATTGGCCTTCAGCGCCGCGGCGATGATTGGAAGAAGTGCTGGCTCAACTCCAATCTGCTCAACACCAACGTGATCAACAGGAAGGACTTTGTGCTCAAAACCTTGTGTTTTTAACCAATCACTCACAGGTCCCGATTGCGGCGCCTGAAGTGCAACCTCATCGTCCGAGGGCTGATTAACAGGGCTCTCAGTCATGACTCAACAGGTTCAGCGACAGGGGTCAACACGGCAGCATCGGTGGCGAGCATTTGGCCGGCAGGAGCTGCAGCGAGCGCAGCTCGTTGGGTCTCAGCTCGGAGATAAGAACCAGTGACCTGCTCTTCCACCCGCTTCATCCGATGGGAGACCGTGAAATAACGATGGGTCTGCTGATGCTTACGTCGCTCAGCCAATGATTCATCACCGACTTTCTTACGCAGCTTGATCACAGCATCAAAGATTGCTTCTGGCCGGGGAGGGCAACCAGGCAAATACAAATCCACAGGAATCAACTTGTCGACTCCACGAACAGCTGTTGTGGAGTCAGCACTGAACATGCCACCTGTAATCGTGCAAGCACCCATCGCAATCACATATTTCGGCTCTGGCATCTGCTCATAGAGCCGAACCAAGGCAGGTGCCATCTTCATCGTCACCGTGCCAGCAACGATCAGAAGGTCGGCCTGGCGGGGTGAACTTCTCGGCACCAAACCAAAACGGTCGAAGTCGAAGCGCGACCCAATGAGCGCTGCAAATTCGATGAAGCAGCAGGCGGTTCCATACAGCAGAGGCCAAAGGCTGCTAAGTCGAGCCCAGTTGTGGAGATCATCCAAACTGGTGAGAATGACGTTCTCACTGAGGTCATTGGTGACCGCAGGAGCACCAACCGGACCGCAACTTGCTTCTCGGAGATCGCGGACCGCCGTAATCGACGGTGACGGGGTTGATTCAGGCATCACTCAGCTCCACTCGAGGGCACCCTTGCGCCAGGCGTAAGCCAGAGCGACCAGAAGGATGGCAATGAACACCAGCGCTTCAATGAAGGCCAGCAGTCCCAAACGATTAAAAGCAACCGCCCAGGGATAAAGGAACACTGTCTCGACGTCGAAGATGACGAAGACCAGCGCGAACATGTAATAGCGAATATTGAACTGGATCCAGGCCCCACCGATGGGCTCCATCCCAGACTCGTAGGTGAGCTGGCGCTCGCCTGCTCGGCTCTTCGGCGAGACCAACTTATTAGTGATCAACGCAAGAGCCGGTACTGCTGCTGAAATCAACAGGAAGCCCAGAAAGGCGTCGTAGCCGGGCAGGGCGAACATGAACGTCCCCGTAGACCGAGCCAGTCTGGCATTCACCGCCAGGAGTTGGCGCCGATAGAGTCACTCAGAACGGCAGCTGAGTGTTGAGCGACGAACTCCAGCCCCTTGAAGAGGCGGATCAGCAGGTTATGGAGGAGTCGGCCGAACCGACCAGCGACCCCAGAACCCACCGCTTTGAGTGTCGCAGTTGCGGCTATGTATACGACCCAGATGAAGGGGTGAAAAAGGTTGGGATCGGACCCGGCACGGCATTCGAAGACTTGGATGCTCTCAGCTTTCGCTGTCCCGTCTGTCGCAGCAAGGTGGCAGCATTCCGCGATATCGGCCCAGCGACCAAGGCCAGTGGTTTTGAGGAAAACCTCAATTACGGCCTTGGGGTCAATCGCATGACGCCCGGACAAAAAAACGTGCTCATCTTTGGCAGCCTCGCCCTGGCCTTCGCCTTCTTTCTGTCCCTCTACTCACTGCGCTGAACGGAGCCCGATGAATCGTCTGCTTACTCCTCTCCTCAACCTTCTTCTCGTTGGTGTTCTTGGCATCAGCCTCAGCGGATGCGTCACAACGCGATTGCCGATCGCCACCACTAGCCCTTGGGAAGCCCAGACGCTTGAAAGCCAAGGCAATCCATTGGACATCGCCTTTACCAGTCCGTCCCACGGTTTTCTGGTCGGCAGCAATCGGATGATCCAAGAGACCAACGATGGCGGCGCCAGCTGGAATCAACGCAGCCTTGATCTACCCGATGAGGAAAACTTCCGCTTAATCAGCATTGATTTCCAAGGTGATGAAGGCTGGATTGCGGGTCAGCCCGGCCTCCTGATGCACAGCACCGATGGCGGACAGAACTGGACGCGCCTGTTTTTGGACACCAAGCTTCCCGGTGAGCCCTACTTGATCAATGCGCAAGGAAAGAACTCCGCTGAACTAGCCACCAACGTTGGAGCGGTTTACAGCACGAATGATGGTGGCAGTAGCTGGGAAGCGAAAGTCACCGATGCCGCAGGCTCCGTGCGCGACCTCCGCCGCAGTGAAAGCGGTAGCTATGTCAGCGTCAGCAGTCTTGGCAACTTTTACGCCACCTGGGAGCCCGGCGATTCGGTTTGGCAAGTCCACCAACGCGTCAGCAGCCAACGCCTACAAAGCATTGGCTATCAACCCGATGGGAATCTCTGGATGGTGGCTCGCGGTGCCCAAATTCGCCTCAATGATCAGGACGGAGATGTGGAGAGCTGGGGCAAAGCCATCATCCCCATCACCAATGGATATGGGTACATGGATATGGCCTGGGATGCAGACGGTGGCATCTGGACCTGTGGCGGAAATGGAACGCTGCTGGTGAGCCACGACAACGGTGACAGCTGGGAAATCGATCCCGTTGGAGACCGCCAACCCAGCAACTTCACACGGATGATTTTTGACCAAGATCACGCGTTCGTTCTCGGCGAACGCGGAAATCTGTTGCGCTGGATCGGCAACGCTGTGTAACTGAGAGCTTTCAGCCAACGCGGCGATCCGGTGTCACGCCCTAGGATCGCCGAGCTGATACGCCCGAAGCCATGGCCGCAGGCTCTACCGGGGAACGACCGTTCTTCGAGATCATCACCAGCATCCGTTACTGGGTGATCCACGCCGTGACCCTTCCGGCGATCTTTCTTGCAGGTTTCCTGTTTGTGTCCACTGGCCTGGCGTACGACGCCTTCGGCACTCCACGCCCGGACACCTACTTCCAAGCCACTGAGAGCAAAGCTCCAGTGGTGAGCCAGCGCTACGAAGGCAAGTCCCAGCTCGATGTGCGCCTGAAGTAAAGCTCATGACCCAGACCCCCATTTCCACAACACCGCGCAATTACCCGATTTTCACGGTGCGTTGGCTGGCTCTTCACACCCTCGGTGTTCCGACGGTGTTCTTCCTTGGAGCACTGGCCGCGATGCAATTCATCCGTCGCTGATCGCTAAACCATGGAACGTAACGACAACCCCAACAACTTGCCGGTTGAACTGAACCGCACCAGTCTCTATCTGGGATTGCTGTTCGTCTTCGTCACGGGAGTTCTGTTCTCCAGCTACTTCTTCAACTGAGGGTCTGATTATGAGCAGCAAGAAGTCTCTTTATCCAGACGGTCGCATTCCCGATCGTCTTCCTGATGGACGTCCAGCAGTGCCTTGGCGCTCCCGCTGGACTGAAGGTGTTCTCCCCCTGTGGTTGGTTGCAACCGCTGGTGGTATGGCCGTTCTCTTTGTTGTCGGTCTCTTCTTCTATGGCGCCTACACCGGTGTCGGTTCTGCCTAAACGATTTGCAAATCGATCGTTGAACAGCGAACCCGGCCAATAGCCGGGTTTTTTTAATGGCAACTCCAGTGCAGATCAGCCTCCGCGACGCTCCTGAAGGACCACAGAATTGAATTGCATCGAGATGCCAAATTCTTCGGCGAACTCCACGACTCGGCACCACACTCGCTCCTCACGAAGAATTCCGCGCAGAATCACCGGAGCCTGGTCCGTCTTCAAGGTCATATCCACCAGCGGCCATCCAACCTCCGCCTGCACCGCGTCATCGCGAAAGGTTGGAACCACATCACCAGCAGCCACCAACAAACGACGCTGGGACAAATCCCAGACATAGTCGATCTCGTAACGCTCCAATAGCTCGCCAGCCGGCGCCCAAGACCGTCCTGTCTCATCGATCACCACTGAGAAGGCATCACCACGCACATCGATACTGGTGCCCCCACGAAACGACAACGGTTCATGCTCCAGAGGCAGGTGCATCCGTTGTCGAATGCGGTTCCGGAGCTGGTCGCCACCATCGATGGCGCCATTCCGTTCAAGCTGGAAGAGATCCCAACGCTCTCCGCTGCCACCCCAAATCACGGGTCCGTAATTGTCGTGTGGCTGACGCCCATCCCGATTGGAGGCAGCTTCTGCGTGGGTCATCACTCTCTCAATCCTGACCTGATCTGCCTCGAGTCCCCAATCGATCAAGATTGTGGCCGCTTCATTGCAAAGACCCTCCAGTTGAGCGTCCGTCGGCGGCTGGTCCCAGGGATCTGGCTGTCCTCCCATGCAAGCGCAAGCAAGGGCGACGCTATTGCTGTTTCGGCGCCAGGTATGGGCCGTGAGATCGATCGAGTAATCGTGCAGACGATGCACCCGTCCATCACCACCAACGATGGCGTGATAGTGACCTGGCCGGATCCAGTGATATCCGGTCGCGGTCCAATGCAGGTACAGGGTTGGGACCAACGGCCAAACGACAGCTAAACCGCGTTGTAGCGGCGATACCAAGCAGCGAATCGGGCGAGGCCTCGTTCAATCGGCGTTGCAGGACGGAACCCGACCCAAGCCTCCAAAGCCTCCGTATCCGCTGCCGTTGCCACGACATCACCGGGCTGCATCGGCTGAAAGTCCTTGATGGCAGTCCGCCCCAAGGCCTCCTCCATCACCTCGATAAAACGAAGCAGCTCCGTCGGCTGACTATTGCCAATGTTGAACACACGGTGAGGAGCTGCCGCCGTGGCCGGATCGGGATGCAATGGGTCAAAGTCCGGGTTCACCGTGGCCGGCTTGTCACAACAGCGCAGGACCCCTTCGACGATGTCGTCGATGTACGTGAAATCGCGCTGCATTTTGCCGTGGTTGAACACCTTGATCGGCTCGCCGGCGAGAATCGCCCTAGCGAACAGCATCGGCGCCATATCTGGACGCCCCCATGGGCCGTAGACCGTAAAAAAACGCAGGCCAGTCGCCCGCAATCCATAGAGATGGCTGTAGGTGTGAGCCATCAGCTCATTGGCTTTCTTGCTGGCGGCATAGAGGCTGACCGGGTGGTTAACCGGCTGGCGCTCATGGAACGGCAGATTGCGGTTGCCGCCGTAAACAGAACTGCTCGAGGCATAGACCAAATGGCCGACGCCATGGTGGCGACAGCCCTCCAGGATGTGGCCAAACCCCACCAGATTGCTCTGGATGTAAGCCGCAGGATTCTCAAGGGAATAGCGGACACCAGCTTGAGCAGCGAGGTTCACAACCACATCCGGCCGTTCATCGGAGAACAGCCGGCTGAGCGCGTCACCCTCCTCCAGCGCCATCCGCTCGAAGCGCCATGAGCCATCCAGCGACTCGATCTCAGCGAGCCGTGCCTGTTTGAGAGCTGGGTCGTAGTAACTATTGAGGTTATCGAGACCGACCACCCGGTCACCACGTTGAAGCAACCTCTGACTCAGGGCCGCCCCAATGAAACCGGCGGCACCCGTGACCAGAATCGTTCGCGTCATCAGCCTTCCCCATCACCAACGCGCCAGAGGTTGAGGCCAGATGCCTTCACCTGCTGGGGGTCAGCCACTGCACGCGCGTCGAACACCCAGGCCGGCCGTCGCATCAAGTCACCGAGAGCCTGCCAATTCAAGCTGCGGTAGTGCGTCCATTCCGTGAGGATCAAAACGGCATCGGCCCCCACCACCGCCTGCTCAATCGTGTCAGCCATTGCCCAATTGCCTGTGCCGCTGAGCGCGTCGGTGTGAGGCGATGCCTCGATCTGGAGGTCACGGGCGATCTGTGTCGATGACACCTTGGGATCGTGGATCGCCAATTGAGCTCCTTCCTCGAGCAGGTCACGGCAGATCCGAATCGCCGGGGCCTCCCTGGTGTCATTGGTATCAGCCTTGAAGGCAAACCCCAACACAGCCAAGCGCTTGCCGGTCACGGTTCCGAACAGCTTCTCAACCACCAGACGAGAAATGCGGTGCTGCTGCCAGGTGTTGAGAGCCACCACGCTCTCCCAGTAATCGGCCACCTCCGGCAATCCGAAATGCCGGCAGAGATACACCAGATTAAGAATGTCCTTCTGGAAGCAACTGCCCCCAAAGCCTGGACCCGCCTGCAGAAACTTCGGACCAATACGACTGTCTGTGCCAATGGCACGAGCCACCTCCCGAACATCGGCACCGGTGGCTTCGCAGAAGGCGGCGATCGAATTGATCGAACTGATCCGTTGCGCCAAGAACGCATTGGCCGTCAACTTGGACAGTTCGCTGCTCCAGAGGTTTGTCCGCAGGATCCGCTCGGCTGGCACCCAATTGCCATAAATCTGCGCCAGCGCATCAATCGAGCCGGCATCGTCACCTCCGATCAACACTCGATCGGGGGCCTCGAGATCACCAATCGCCGTTCCTTCCGCCAAAAACTCGGGATTGGACAACACCGTGAAACTTCGGCCGCGATCATCCCTTTGGGCAGCCTCGAGGATGGTCTGAATCGCAGCAGCCGTTCGCACAGGCAACGTGCTCTTCTCCACCACAATCGTGTGGCCAGTAGCCGCTTCCGCGACAGTGCGAGCACAGGCTTCCACCCAGCGCAGGTCACTGGCCTGACCGGCCCCCAGCCCCTTGGTCTTGGTGGGCGTGTTGACGGAAATGAACACCATGTCCGCGGCCGCGATCGACTCTTCCACGGCTGTGGAGAACTGCAGATTGCGGCCTCGGGCCCGACCAACGACCGCATCAAGCCCGGGTTCATAGACCGGCAATCGACTCAGATCTGCATCGTTCCAAGCATCGATTCGGGCCTGATTGAGGTCCACAACAGTGACCTCAATCTCCGGGCAGCGATCGGCGATGACCGCCATCGTTGGACCACCGACGTAACCAGCGCCGATGCAGCAGATGCGGTGGACCGTCACAAGCCGGAAGCTCCTTCCAATGCGAGGACCTTACGGAAAGAATCGATGGTGGCCTCTAACCCCTGCTCCAGTGCCACGGTCGGCTGCCATCCCAGCTGCTGCCGCGCCAAATCAATCATTGGACGGCGCTGCCGCGGGTCATCATCCGGCAGCGGTTGTTCCACCAAAGACAGCCCTGGGTTGATCCGAGACCGCACTTGCTCAGCCAGCTCACGGATCGTGAACTCATTGGGGTTCCCCAGATTGATCGGACCGGTGTGATCCCCATGCATCAGACGGATCAAACCCTCGACCAAATCACTGACATAACAGAACGACCGCGTCTGACAGCCATCCCCATAAAGGGTCAGATCCTGCCCTCGCAGCGCTTGCACGATGAAGTTACTGATCACTCGACCATCGTCAGGGAGCATCCGCGGGCCATAGGTGTTGAAGATCCTGGCCACACGAACCTCCACTGCATTCATACGTTTGTAGTCAAAGCAGAGGGTTTCAGCGATGCGCTTGCCCTCGTCGTAGCAACTGCGAATGCCAATTGGGTTGACCGCTCCGTGGTAGCTCTCGGGCTGCGGATGCACCTCGGGGTCGCCATACACCTCACTTGTGCTCGCCAGCAGCAAGCGTGCTCCAACCCGCCGGGCCAAACCGAGCATGTTGTAGGTGCCTAGAAAACTGGTTTTCGCCGTTTTCACCGGATTGAACTGGTAGTGAATCGGCGAGGCAGGACAGGCCAGGTGCCAAATCCGATCAACCTCGAGCTTGATCGGCTCGGTGACATCGTGCCGAATCAGCTCAAAGCGGGCATGGCCAAGCCAACGGGCGATGTTGCGCTTGCGACCGGTGAAATAGTTATCCAGGCAGATCACCTCCTCCCCAGCCTCCATTAAGCGATCGACCAGATGGGAGCCCAGGAACCCCGCACCCCCAGTGACAAGGTTGATCGCCATCTCAGCTGGAACGAAGCGTATCCACAATCGCGGAGATCGCTGTGAGCGCAACGCTCTGCTCCTTCGGCTCACCCTGCAGGCGTTTCAAACGCACAATGCCCTGATCCACCTCATCGTCGCCAAGAATCAACGCCCAGCGTGCACCACAGCGATCCGCTCGCTTGAACTGCTTCCCAAAAGCAGCACCGCTGCTGTCCAAGTCAATAGCCAGCTCAGCACGGCGTAGATCCCGTGCAAGACCCAGGGCCGCGATAGCTGCGCGCTCGCCGCGGTTCACCACGTAGGCGGCAGGGACCGCCCCAGCCGTCAGACGCGCTGCAACGCCCTGCGGATCGGCGGTGGCAGCAGCCTCCAGCACCAACAACAGCCGCTCCATCCCCAGGGCCCAGCCCACAGCCGGCGTTGCTGGTCCCCCCAACTGCCCAACCAGGCCGTCGTAGCGGCCGCCTCCGCAAACCGTCGCCTGGGCGCCAAGCTGATCGCTGGTGATTTCAAACGCAGTATGGCTGTAGTAGTCCAGGCCCCTCACGAGACGGGGATTTAAGCGATAAGGAATCCCCAACGCAGACAAACCGCTCTGCACCCGCTCAAACCGCTCTCGACTGGCCGGGCTGAGCGCATCGGCCAAGGTTGGGGCCTCCTCCAGAAGAGCCTGCGTGGAGGGATGTTTGGAATCGAGGATGCGCAGAGGATTACTCGACAATCGGGACCGGGAGTCGTCATCCAGTGCATCCACCCGCACCTCTAGCCAGGCAACCAAGGCATCTCGATAGGCCTGGCGATCGTCTGTTGAACCGAGGCTGTTGAGTTCCAGCTGTAAGCCGCCGATGCCCAATCCTTGAAGCAGATCCCAAGCCAAAGCGATCACTTCCACGTCGCTGCGGGGACTTTCCGCACCCAGCCACTCGACGCCGATCTGATGAAACTGGCGCTGACGACCGGCTTGAGGACGCTCATAACGGAACATCGGGCCCGCGTACCAAAGCTTCTGGGCACCCTGGCTGAGCAACCCGTGTTGAATCGCCGCTCGAACGACGGATGCCGTTCCCTCCGGCCGCAAGGTGCAAGAACGCTCCCCCCGGTCCAAGAAGCTGTACATCTCCTTGCCGACCACATCGGTGGCTTCGCCAATCCCACGGCAAAACAGATCTGTGCTTTCCAGAAGAGGCGTCCGGATTTCGCCAAAACCAGACCGCTGAAAGTGACCCCGAGCCACCGCCTCCACCGCCTGCCAACGCTGCAGGGCAGCTGGCAGCAGATCAACCATGCCTCTCAGGCACTGCAACTGGGACACAACAAGCGCTCGGAGCCGAGCCAGTCTGCCGTTAAGCGCCGATGCTGCCGTTTGCGACGAGATCCATCAAGGCCAGTTGACGGCTCACACAGCTGTTGATGTCGTAGCGGCCCTCCACCGTGCGACGTGCTGCTGCACCAAAGGCCTGAGCCCGATCTCGGTCATGAATCAACTCTCCGACCGCTTCGGCAAGGGCAGCGGGTGAGAAGAAATCCACCAGCAACCCGTTTTCACCATCACGGATCACTTCATGCACCGGAGCGGTGTCGGAACCGACGACGGCACATCCACAACCCATCGCCTCTAACAAACTCCAACTCATCACAAACGGATAGGTGAGATACACGTGGCAAGCACTGAGCTGAAGCAGCGGGATGAATTGGGAATACGGGAGAGAACCGGTGAAGTGCACCCGTGAGGGGTCGTATCGACCTTCGATCTCGGCGAGAAAACGGTCTTTCCATTCGCCGGAGGGGCATTCAGCGCCATAGCTAACGCCTTTGAGATTGCCGACCAAAACAATGCGTGCGTCTGGACAACGACGTTGCAGCTCTGGAATTGCACGAATAAATGTGTGACAACCCCGATAGGGCTCCAGTCGGCGGTTCACAAAGGTGATGGTCTGATCTCCAGCACACAACTCGGTGCTGTCTGGAAGGGTGAGCGGCGGCGGAGAGGAACTGGGCTTGGCCAGCGTGAGATCAATTCCATCGTGAATCACGCTGATCTTCTGACGCCAAGGATCAGGGAAACTACTGGCCTGAAAATGTGTTGGCGATATATTCCACGTGGCCTGCTCAAGTGTTAAATAGAGGTAAGCATTTTTTGCCATCAATCGCGCTTGATCTTGCCAAGTACGATCGACATCAAACTCAGGATCAAAGCCCGAATCAAACCCTGCTTCGTTATAGAAAAACTCCTGATAACAAAGCATTGGCACATCCGGCCAAATCGTTCTCAAGAACAAAGCTTCTCCCCATCCCGGGTGTGCACAAATCAGATCAGGAGCAAAACCCTGAACCTTCAATTGGTAAGCAGCTTCGGCACAGGCCTCGCCACGAATCATCTTTGTTTCTGTTTCAAGCACCCATGGATGAATATTTGAAGTATTTCCCCGTTCCGGTCGATAGCGAAAATACTGCAGTTCCTTTGGGATTAATCGGTCATGATCCAGCGGATTAATTCCAAGAGCAACCAACTGATGGCCACCAATACGAGCCAATCGCCGAACAATATGAAGATATTGACCAGGGAAGTTCTGATGAACAAACAGCAACTTCATCGTCAATCAACTAGATGCGCTGAAGAGATTCCGCGCGATCCTGGAATTCACCAAGCAACAATTGTAGATACGACACCTTGCGCAACTTGATATTCGCCGTCAAGCTCATTCCCACTTGCAGATTCAGCATTTCGCCACTGCGCAGCGACAATTGCTGAGAGTCCAATGCGATCGTGACCGGGAAACTGAGCTGCTCACGCTGTTCAATCTGATCCGGTGGCAAAGCATCCGAACTGATCTTGATCACCTTGCCCTTGAGCACTCCAAAGTCGGTGGCCGGGAAAGAATCAATGCTGATGTCCGCATCCATGCAGCGTGTCTGCTGTTCCGGGCATCCTTGGGGCAAGGTGACAAAACCAATCTTGTTACTTGGGACTTCAACATTGGCTTCGAGAGAACCCAGCGGGACAACCTTCATCACGGTCTCGGTGGACTGGGCGGTGTAGCCAGACGAGGTTGGCTTGAGGTCGAACACCACGCCATCCACTGGGGATTTCAAAGTCTGATAGCGAAGCGTCACACGGTTTTCCGCGAGGCGACCCCGAAGATCAGCCAACTCAGAACTCAACTCAGCTGTCTGCTGATCGAGCACGGAGAGTTGCCGGAGGCGATCAGCTCTGGTCTGAAGCAAACGCCCCCGGGTCTCCTCCACCTGATTGCGCTGCTGAAGGAGCTGCAACTCCGGAGAAGCACCTTGCAAAACCAATTGCTCGTATCGCCCCAGGATCGTTTCAGCAAGCACGAGATTCTTCTCAAGCATCACCACTTCGGCCTCATTCACCTGCAGATAGCGCTGCTTTTCCTGATCTTTGAGTGTGAGCTGCTCTTCTTTTAAAGACATCGTTTTTTCCAAGCTTTTACGCTGCTCTTCACTGGCTTCGGTATCCAGCCTCATCAACACATCCCCCGCAGAGACACGCTGACCCTCCTTAACCAGGATCGAATCAGCAACCCCGCCGACCGGCATCTGGATGTCCTTCACCGAACCAATCGGCTCCAGCTTTCCAGCCGCAACAACAATTTCTTCTGTCCTTGCCAGAGCCAACCAACCAACACCAAAAACCGTCGTCCCAATCAAGGTCCACGTGACAGTCCGCATCCAAAAACGGCCCTGCTGAAGGACTGATTCGTCGTACTTAGCAAAAGCAGATGAATCCTGTTTAACAGCAGGAGAAACAGCTGACAAGAGTTTTTTAAATGGATTGAGTTTCATCATTAGTTGCTGTCCTGCTGGCGATAAAGGGCGTAATAACGGCCGCGATGTTGCATCAACTGATCATGAGTACCTATTTCAACAACTGCACCCTGGTGCAGCATCACGATTAAATCGGCCTGCCGAATCGTCGAGAGTCGATGGGTAATAAAAAAGACAGTCTGATCATTGAGATTCTCCAAAAGGTTGTCGCAAACTTTGCGTTCCGTCTCGTAATCCAAGGCGCTGGTGGCTTCATCCATCACCAACAATTTCGGATTACTGAGCAACGTACGAGCAATCGCAACGCGCTGGCGTTGTCCACCACTTAACGCAGCACCACGCTCGCCAACTGGAGTGCTGTAACCACTCGGCAATTCCATGATGAAGTCATGGGCATTGGCCAGTCGAGCGGCACGAATGATCTCTTCGCTCGATGCCTCAGGGTTGGTCAAAGCGATGTTTTCACTGACAGTTCCGCTGAACAACAAGGGATCCTGCGGAACGATGCCAATCTGACGACGCAGGGAATAGAGCTCAACCTTGGCGATGTCATAGCCGTCAATCAGGATTCGGCCTTCCCCCGGTTCATACAGGCGCGGTAACAACTTCATCAAGGTGCTTTTGCCACTGCCGCTCTGACCGACAATGCCAACGAAGGTACCTGCAGGAATCTCTAAATTCACATCCTTGAGAACCTCTGGCTGACCTGGCCGGAACCGAAAGGACAATTTCTCGAAAGAAACAGCTCCCTGAATGGGGGGCAACATCACTTTGGATTTATCGACTTCATCGGATTCCTCCGGTGTATCGATCACATCGGCGAGACGCTCGAAGCTGACGCGCAATTCCTGGATGTTTTGCCAAATCGTCGACAGCCGCAGCAGTGGCTGTGTTACGTATCCAGAAATGATTCGGAAAGCGATCAACTGACCGAGGGTGAGCTCACCCTGCAACACCAGAGAAGCGCCAATCCACAGCACCATCAGCTGAGAAATCTTCTGAAGCACCTGACTGGTCTGCGTCAGCGCCGTACCTGTAATGGTCTTTTCGAACGTCTTGGCGATGTAAGCGGAATAGAACTCCTGCCAACGCCACCGACTCACCATCTCAACGTTTTGAGCCTTCACCGTCTGAATCCCGGTGAGAACTTCAACGAGGTGGCTTTGCGTCTTGGCGTTCTCTTCAGCCGCCGCGCGGAACTGACGACGGAACAGAGGTGCACCAAGAACCGTGAGGCCGACCTGAATCGGCAGCACAGACAAGGCAATCAAGGTGAGAAGCCAGCTGTAAACCACCATCACCAGGATGTAAATCACCGAAAAGGCCGCGTCGAGGATGGTGGTGAGGGCCTGACCAGTCAGGAAGTTGCGGATCTTCTCGAGCTCAGCCACGCGGGTTCCGAGTTCACCAACCGGGCGGCGATCGAAATAACCGAGAGGCAAACGAAGCAGGTGATCGATCACCTCAGCGCCGAGGCGTTGGTCAATTCGGTTCGTGGTTTCAGCAAAAAGGAACGTCTTGAGGCTTCCCAAGACACCCTCAAGAATGGTGACCACAACCAGTGCGATCCCCAGCACTTGCAACGTGTCGAGGCTGCGCTGGCTGATCACCTTGTCGATGATCACCTGGATCAGCAACGGGTTGGCCAGCGTGAACAACTGAACAACAAAACTGGCGGCCAGAACCTGAGTTAAGACGCCGCGGTAGCGCTTCAGAGCTGGCCAAAACCAACCCGGACCGAATTTCTGATCGGGGGTGGCATTGGAGCGCTCCATTAAAAGCAGCTCAATCCCTTCGGGAAAGCTGTCGTCGAAATCATCCGGACCAAGGCTGACAATTCCTTGACTCGGCGACGCGAGGGTGAGGCCGCGCTCATTGCTCGCGACAACAAGAGCGAAGCCACCAGCCCAGGGGAGCATCGATGGCACCTGCAAACGCGTGCCCGCTGATGCAGGAACCTTCGCTGCCATCACATGCAAACCAAGGCTGGCCGCCAGCTGACCACACAGTTGCAATGTGGGCTTCAAGCCCCGACGCAAGTTGTCTTGCAACACCTTGTCGATCGAGTCGCGGCGGAAAGGCAGCTTTAACAGCTGGGCCAGCATCTGGAAACACGCCAGCGTTTCCTGCAACGGACCTTCGCCGCGAATCAACCGCAGGCTGTCAACAACATTGCGTTCCGGGCTGTACTGACTGACTGGTGGCAGGGTCTCCGCATCGGTGATGGAACCGAAAGCCTCAAGAGCACTGTCGTGGGACTGCTCCTCATCAACAACCTCCGTCGGCACCAGCGCGACGGAAGCTTGCACTACATCCAAGAACTCCTGGGGTAGCGCAATCAGCCTTGGGTTGAAGCGTTGCGTTTCAGACAAATCATCTGGGCTGGAGATCAGCTGCCCAATCGAGCGATCACCCGCCTCAGAACTGAGATAAATCCTTTTACCTGATGCCAGCTCCGCATCAATCGTGCCTTGCTCAGGAGCACAGTGCACGGCAACGGACAACCCTTGCTCAAGCAATTCAACGGATGAAGTTGTGGCGTCCGGACTGTTCTGACGCAGCGCTTCAATCAGCTGCAACAGCTCCTGTGGCCAGACCTGATTGTCACACCAGCGGCGAAAGCTGATCTCGGAGGCATAAAGCTCGGTCCACACCTCATCAGCAAGAGCGCAAGCCGTTGCCTCCTCCGAAGCAACAACGTTTTCGCAGGCCTTGCCGCAAAGCAAGCTCGCGGCACCGATCACACTTCCGGGGCCAAACTTGCCGACCGTGGTGAGCCGGCCGTGATGGCGAGACACCAGCCGAGCTTGGCCCTGAAGAAGGACCAAAATGTTGGCTGGGATCGATTCCGGAGCAGACATCTGCTGCCCCAGTTCGAAACGGAGGAACCGCGAGGACTTTTGGAGAATCTCAGCCCCCTCAGGGCTGAGATTCTGAAAGGCCGGATGCCTCAGCAGGGGAAACGGCGGAGACTGCGTCATCGCTGTACTGAACTTCGGAGCTTCCGCTAAGCCGGCTCAAGCTAGTGGCGGTGAGCTCCTCAATCCACTCATCAAACATCTCCCTGCACATTTGATCGGAAATCGCATCCGTGAATGTGGCCGGGGAATAGCGTTCCAATCGGACCACAAGCCACCAATCAGAGATTCGAAACGGCTCCTGCAGGACTCCCGGTTGGGACACCCGTAGTTTCTCGACGAGGGCAGGGTGAGCCTGGGTTAAGGGGACAGGGCCCACGATGCCGTTGGTGTTCCGTTCAGGCCCCTCGGCATAACGTTTGGCAAGGTCAGCAAAATTCGATTCACCGGACTCAATCTGGAGATAAAGCTCTTGCGCCAGAAAGCGATTTTCAAGGCGCAGAAGGCTGTATACCACCTGATCAAGTTCGTTCTTCCTCTGCAAAAAACGAGCCTCAGCCTTCGCTGCAAACTCTTCGCGCATGGTGGCTTTCAACTTCAGCCCACGGCTGATCTGCTCGAGAACAATCTCCTCAGAATGGCCGAGTTCTTGCAAAGCCTCAGGCCACTGATCAAGAGACTCATAGCCACGATCGGTCAGCAACTCCAACTTGGCCTGATCCAATGCCAGCGGGTCCACCGATGTTTCAGCAATGGCATCCCGAATCACTAATTGCTGCACCAGAGGAGTCAACAACTGATGGCGCTGAAGAAGGGCACGCCCCTCGGGGCCGATCACACGTTTGAGCTCAGTGATCGAATCGTTGGTGGCCACGAGCCTATCCATCTTTGGCATTAGCAGACCACGTCAAAAGCGGATTCGCCAACCTCCAGCAGAATTGCTTTCACCAGCACACCATCCACGTGGGGCATCGCTTCCTGATCACCGGCGGTGCCGGCTTCATCGGCAGTCACACCGCCTTGGGGCTGATGGAGCAAGGTCACTCCCTGGTGATCTTGGACAACTTCGACAACAGCAGTCCCGACGCACTGCTGCGGGTGGAGGAACTCGCTAACGGGAGTGGATCACTGGAGTTGGTCGAAGGTGATGTGCGGGACGCAGATGCCATGGAGCGCGCCTTTCAGAGCAACGGGCCGATCGATGGTGTCATTCATTTCGCCGGACTCAAAGCGGTTGGTGAATCAGTGCGCGACCCCCTCCGTTATTGGGACGTGAACGTCAATGGCAGTCGCGTTCTCGCCGCGGCCATGGAACGCCACGGCTGCAAAACGCTGGTTTTCAGCAGTACATCCACGGTCTACGGCGAGCCGGAGATCTTTCCCTTACGAGAGCAAACACCGACGGCACCGATTCACCCTTATGCCCAAACCAAGCTGGCAGTCGAGCAAATGCTCAGCGCTCTAGGCAGAAATGGAGCCTGGCGGATTGCCAGCCTGCGCTATTTCAATCCCGTAGGTGCTCATCCAAGCGGCCGAATCGGGGAAGACCCCCTGGGTATCCCCAACAATCTCTTCCCTTTCATCACCCAAGTCGCAGCTGGGCGTCGCGACCAGCTTCAGATCTTCGGGAATGACTACCCGACGCCCGATGGCACAGGCATCAGGGACTATCTCCACGTGATGGACCTCGCAGAAGCCCATGGAATGACTCTGGATCATCTGCTGAAGCAAGCAGGGCCCACAACCTTGACCCTGAACATTGGGACAGGGCATGGACTTTCAGTTCTCGAGGTGGTGCACGGCTTCGAGCGCGCTACCGGAATCACCATCCCCTACAAGGTCGTTCCGCGACGGCCAGGTGATGTGCCAAAACTGGAAGCATGCCCGCTAAAAGCAAAAGACACTTTGGGCTGGACTGCGACCCGCACACTGGATGACATGTGCCGTGACGGCTGGGCATGGCAACAGGCCAATCCCATGGGCTATCGGGGGGAATGAGTGATGCGATGCCGATCCTGCTCGCTGGCGGAGGTCATAGCCATGCCTTATTGCTGAAGCGCTGGGCGATGCGACCGCGCCAACGGCCATCAGGACTCATCACCCTGATCAACCGCAACAGCACCACGCTCTATTCGGGGATGGTGCCCGGCCTGATCGCTGGTCAGTATCAACGCGAGGCCGTCGCCATCGACTTACGCCAGCTGTGTGACCGGGCTGGCGTGGCNCTGGTGATCGCCGAGATCACCGGCATCGACACCGATCAACGCCAATTGCTTCTCAANCATCGGCCGCCGCTGCGTTACCGCCGCCTCAGCCTCAACNTTGGCGCCGAATCGCGACCCTCCAAACACACCGGNGTTCCGATCAAACCGNTGGAANCCGCCCTGGACTTTCTCGATCAGCAGGACAGCGACGCCAAGAAACAATTTTGTGTCCTCGGCGGCGGCCTTGCTGGACAGGAGGTGGTGCTCGCCCTCCGACGACGCTGGCCTACACGACCACTCACTCTCATTAGTGAGAGCTTGCAACACGATCACGCCGCGGCCCAACGGATCAGCAAGGCCGGGATCACACTCACTGCCGTGGCGCCCAGTCAACCCACTGCCACTCTGCTCTGCACAGGCAGCCAGGCGCCCTCCTGGCTGGCCAAGTCCCTACCCGTGGATGGCAGTGGACGCGTTCAAACCGACTCCACACTCTGTGTTTGCGGCCACCCGACACTGTTCGCCAGCGGGGACTGTGGGGTGATTAAGTCGGCACCCCGGCCGCCATCCGGCGTCTGGGCCGTTCGCAGTGCAGCCATCCTGGCGCGCAATCTGCTTGCCGCCGAAGAAGACCGTCCGCTGCAGTCATGGCGTCCTCAGGCCCAGGCGCTTCAGCTGATGGGCAATCCCTCCCAAAGACCGACACAGGCCTGGGGACGCTGGGGATCCTGGACACTGCCAGCCAACCGTTGGCTGTGGTGGATCAAGCGACGCATTGATCAACGCTTTATCGCCGGTTTTCAGGCCAATCGAGCCATGGCGCAGGACGATCAAGCCATGGCTTGCCGTGGGTGCGCAGCAAAACTCCCAGCCGAGCCACTGCAAGCAGCTTTGGAGCAATCCGGCCTCAACGGCCCAGCAGAGGATGCGGCGGAGCTCGGCGGTGAGCCACCCAGGCTGCAGAGCATGGACGGGTTTCCAGCACTGCTGAGCGATCCCTGGCTCAATGCCCGGCTCACCACCCTGCATGCCTGCTCCGATCTCTGGGCCTGTGGTGCCCGCGTGGACCACGCCATGGCGTTGGTCACCTTGCCGGCCGACGGAGCGAAGCTCCAGCAAGAACTCCTCGCACAAACACTGGCGGGGATNCGTTCCGCGCTGAACGAACAGGGCGCCGATCTGATCGGTGGCCATACCCTTGAAGCACGGAGCCCGACGCCCAATCCAGCCAGNCTGGGACTGCAGGTCGCCCTGAGTGTGAACGGGACAGCCTTGAGTGCACCCTGGCCAAAGATCGGGCCGAAAGCGGGTGATGCGCTCTTGCTCAGCCGACCTCTCGGCACCGGAGTGCTCTTCGCTGCAGCCATGGCGGGTGCTGCCCATCCAGCCGATCTCGATGACGCCTTACAAGCAATGAATCAGAGCCAGCACCAACTGGTCGATGCCTTAGGCCCATGCGAAACGATCCATGCCTGCACCGACATCACCGGCTTCGGACTGTTAGGCCACCTCGGAGAAATGCTGACACCGGACATCCGTCTGCAGCTGGAGCTCGAACAATTGCAGGCCTATCCAGGGGCCCTGGCACTCCTGGAACAGGGTTATGCGAGCAGCCTGGCGCCCGCCAACCGGCAGGCCTGGCGCCTCCTTGATCCGAATCCAACCACTGGTCACGCGCCAATCACATTGAACGGACGTCCAAGTCGGAGCCAGCTGGAACTCTTGGTAGATCCTCAAACCTGTGGACCACTCTTGATCAGTTGTCCGCAGGCGACTGCGACTGACTTGATCAATCAGGGTCCATGGCAGCAGATCGGCAGCGCAAGATCTGCGCATGGCTGAGGGCCTGGCCCGTTGCCTCACAACGGAACCCGTTGGCTTCGACCAAAGCACGCATCGGCTTCAAGCGCTTGGTCAACTTCGGCTCTGGACCGCTGCTGGCCAACCAAATCACCATTGGGGATGGATCCTGCGCCAAGCGTCTCCGCAAGGCGTCCTTGTCACCCCAGCCTGATTGAGGCGTCGAAATCCGCCCCATAGCCTGCTCCATTTGGTCGCTGAGGCTCAACAACCGAGCCCGAGGGCTGTAGCGATTGGAAACCCCGGCTGTCCTGCGACTCACCAGCGCAAATTGGTCCTGTTCACGCAAAGCCGGTTGCAAGGGATCCAGTTCAGCAAATCCCGGTCCCCACCAGGTCGCCAATAAGGCTGCGAACNCAACCACCACAAACCAACGCAGCCGAGGCGTGAGGNTGACCGNTCCGGCCTGCACCGCCAACCAGGGCAGCAAAGCCGGGAGAAGGACGACGAAATAACGACTGAACGCCAATGGTTTCACGAACGAAANCGCCACCACGGCCGCCACCATCAGCAACGAAGGAATCACAGCGCTGCGATCGAGCAGCAAACGGTTGCCCCAGTTCCAACCGTGGCGCCTTAAAGCCCACATCAGAACCAGTAAGACCGCCAACTTGGGCANCGGCCACAGCCCGATCGCCCGAGCGAGGGTGTCCTCAAAAAGGGCGAAATCGGGCACGCCAATCCAACTGCCAGCGCGATCACTCANCAAATAGTCCGAGGCATAGGCGATCCAGGCCAGAGCAGGCACTGCAGCCGNGGCGGCGGCCGCAGCCGAACGCCAACGCCGGTTCCAGGCATCCCAGGTAGCAGCAGCCAAGGCCAAAAACAGTCCATAGAAATGCGTGAGCGAGGCCAAGGCGAGCGCCAGGCCATAGAGGCCGTCACGTTCTCGGCGTCGCCACCACCAGGCCAAAGCGATCAGCAGCACCAAGAGGGCGTAACTCTTGCCCTCAATCGCAAANCGAATGGGATAGGGACTGCAGAACGCCAGCAGACATCCAATCGGCAAAGAACGCCAGGGATCACGACCTTGCTCCTTGGCCAGAGCCTGGGTTTGGGCAAGCATCACGATGCCCCCACCGACGTACGCCAACCAAGACAGCAACCGCAACGTCACTGGAGTCCCTCCCAGCACGCCGCCCCACAACCAGAGCACGAGGTAGTACAGCGGTGGATGCGTGTCCTCCCGCAACATCGCGATCAAGGCGGAGAGATCGGGCTGAAAGCTTTTACCAACGCTGTAAAGCTCATCACTCCAAAGCCCGGTGGCATCAATCAATGCCAGGGCACGGAANNCGAACAAAGCGCCCAAGCCAAGACAGAGGGTTCCCCAGGAGAGCAGGCGAGATCGCATTAGCCACCATCCAGTGCTTGACCTCGACGCCGCCGCAACTCCGCACCAAGTCCTGGACCGGGCGACCATCCCTGAGCCATCAAATCCTTGGCCTTCACCGGAGACTGAATATGCCGCCAGCGCGCCCACCAACGCCACAACATTCGCCAGCTGGGATGGTGCAAACAGATCATCAGAGCCACAGATTGCACCGGCCAATCGCCCGTCTCCAGAGCCACAGTCCACTGCGACGGCGGAGCAGCATCTGACGGGGCGGCGTCACGCAACCAAAGGCGCAACGTTTCCAGACCCATCAGCCATTGCACCTGCTGAGCAGGGATCTGCAGTCGCTCAGCCACTGCCACGGGCTGAGACGCTGCCGCCAACCAAGCGGGCATCAACGGCAGACCGAGGCGCTGCGCCTGCCTGAGGCGACGGCAACGGCGAGGATCGACCTGTAGACCTGCATCGATCAACGGCATGGCCTGCCAGTTCGAGAGTTGATCAAGGGCCGCTGTCCATGGCTCATCGCTAAACAGACGATCCAGTTCCATCCTCAGACGGGTGGACAAAGCAGGAGGCCAAGTCGAACTGCTGCGATCACGGGGCCAAGGCCAGTCCTCGAGCGTGCTGTCCAGCTGACGTCGGCTCTCCTCAAGCAAGTCCAGTCCCAAACGTGCGCTGTAGCGAGCTGCGCGGATCACTCGGGTTGGATCGTCGGTAACGCTTCCGGAATGAAGAAAGGCAAGGCAACGGGCTTGCAAGGCAGCTTGGCCACCGTGAGGATCGATCAGCGCATCGGTGCGTAAATCCAACGCCATGGCATTGATGCTGAAGTCACGCCGCACCAGATCACTCGCCAAGGTGCCCGGCCGCACCACTGGATTTTCAGCCGGAGAGGGGTAAAGCTCCTGCCGCGCCATGGCCAGATCAAGGCTGACCCCATCGGCCGTCAATGACACCGTTCCGAAGCTGTCATGCCATTGCATCGCCGTCAGCCGCTGCGGACCGAGATGGTCGGTTAAACAGCGGACAAAGGCCGGTAGATCACCCTCCACGACAAGGTCGAAATCAGAAATCCCCGACCAAGGGAGAAGCTCCAAGCGATGCAGAAGCAGATCCCGCACCGTTCCACCGACGAGGGCGCAATGGACCACACCGGACTCAGCGGCAGCTCTCCGCAACGCCTCCAACACCCCAGCCGAAACCCCCGGCAAAGACGCCAACGCAGCAACCAGACCCGACTGCGACATCGAGGGACGTACGGGACAATGGCTCGATCATCCCGGATTTAACGCTTGTCTGCTCTCACCCGTTGCCTACAGGAGGAAGCCAACGCCATTGCCTCGGCAGCTGACCGCTTGAGCAGCACGCAGGTCGAAGCAGCCCTGCAACTGCTGGAACGCTGCGCGGATCGCAAGGCAAAACTCGTGATTACCGGAGTGGGGAAGAGCGGAATCGTGGCTCGCAAAATCGCGGCCACGTTTTCCTCAATCGGGCTGATGGCGCTGTTTCTGAATCCCACCGATGCCCTCCATGGCGACCTCGGCGTCGTCGCTCCGGAAGACGTGTGCCTATTGCTCTCCAACAGCGGAGAAACCGGCGAACTCCTTGACGTGCTGCCGCATCTGACCCGCCGAGGGACGGGACGGATCGCCATCGTCGGCCGCACGGATTCCTCCCTCGCCCGCGGCAGTGATGTGGTGCTGGAAGCCGCCGTCGACCGTGAGGTCTGCCCTCTCAACCTGGCCCCGACAGCCAGTACCGCTGTTGCCATGGCGATCGGCGATGCACTCGCGGCGGTGTGGATGGAGCGGCGTGGGATCTCCCCTGCGGACTTCGCCCTCAACCACCCGGCTGGTTCCCTAGGCAAACAACTGACATTGACGGCAGCAGACCTCATGGTTCCCGCTGGGAAGTTGCACCCTCTGGACACCACGACTCCACTCCCCGATGTCATCGGTGGCCTCACCAGGGATGGCATCGGCAGTGGCTGGGTGCAACAGCCGGACCATCCCGGCGCCATCGCCGGTCTGATCACAGATGGAGACCTACGACGAGCTCTTCAACTGAACAGCGCCGAAACCTGGACCAATCTCACCGCTGCCGATTTGATGACAGCGGATCCGATCACTGTGCAAGGGGATGTCCTTGTGGTGAAAGCCCTAGAACAGATGGAACACAACCGCCGCAAGCCCATCTCCGTGCTGCCAGTGGTCGATCCCAACAAACAACTGCTCGGGCTGCTGCGTCTCCATGACCTGATTCAGGCCGGCCTGGCATGAGCCCCTTGCGCTGGTGGTTATTAAGGCATCGGATCCGCCGGATTCGGCTGCTGGTGCTGGACGTGGATGGCGTTCTGACCGATGGAGGCCTTTGGTTTGACGCCGACGGACGCCTGAGCAAACGCTTTGACGTTCGAGATGGCCTTGGAATCCGTTTACTGCAGCAGACGGGGCTCGAAGTCGCGCTACTAAGCGGTGGTCAGGGTGGCGCCACAGAGGTGAGAGCGCGCCAACTTGGCATCCAACACTGCCTGGTGGGAATCAAAGACAAACCTGCTGCACTCGGGAAGCTGCAACAAGAGGTTGGCGCCCAGACCAATGAAACCGCCTTCGTCGGCGATGATCTCAATGATCTTGCCGTACGCCCAGCTGTGGGATTACTGCTCGCACCAGCCGATGCATGCGCACCGGTTCGCCAAGGTGCAGATGCCGTCCTCCGAAGACGAGGCGGCCATGGAGCTGTCCGTGAACTTGCCGAGCGGATTTTGGTCGCCAGGGGCCGATGGGAGGGATTACGCCGCCAAGGCTGGCGCGATCGCAACGACTAAAAACCCAGGTAGAGCCGAGCTCAGCCCGCCATCGCCCGCGCCTGTTCAAGTTGTTCAGCAGTATCAACAGACAGGGAAGTGCCCGTGACCTCAAAGGTCGCAATGGTGTGGCCAGCCTCGATCAATCGCAACTGCTCGAGTCGCTCCAGATCCTCGAGTGGTGAGGCAGGAAGCTGGTCCCAAGCAGCCAGAACATCACCACGAAAGCCATACATACCCACATGACCCCAGTAGGTGGTGTGCTGAGGCCAATCCGCCGGATCGACGTCCCGTACATGGGGGATCGCTGAGCGTGAGAAGTACAGCGCGCGTCCGTCGTGCGCCAAGAGCGTCTTGACCACATTGGGGTTATGCACGGTGTCTGGCTTCAACCTGTACACAGGCGTGACCACAGCCGGCACCGGATCACGGCGTTGAAACTCAGCCACCATGGCTTCGATAACCAAAGGATCGATAAAAGGTTGATCCCCTTGCACGTTGATCACAGCGGTCTGACCAGGCATCGGTTTGCCTGCAGCCCAACCCAAGGCCATCAACTCGTCGGCCACCGACGCGATGCGCTCACTCCCTGAACTGCAGTCTGCGGACGTCATCAACACAGGGAAGCCCCAGCCCTCAGCCAAATGACGGAGCTCTTCACTATCCGTGCAAAGCACAACAGCCTCAACCCCTCGGGCCTCACGGCAGCGTTCAAGAACTCGCTGAATCATTGGCTGACCACCAATCTCGGCCAGCACCTTGTTGGGTAAACGAGACGACTGCAGACGGGCAGGGACTGCAACAACCGAACGATTCATCCCCATCAATCCCAGAGTTTCATCGCATCATCCCGGGCACTGAACCATTCAGCGGCTAGAGGGCCACCCATGGTGCGCTGCTCTCGAAACCAGGGACCACCCAAGGTCCAATGCAGCATTGGGGATGACTCCAATGGATCGGGCGGGGCCTGGACGTCCACCAAATGATTCCAGCCACCCTCGATCGCACCGATCTCGTGATCCCCTTCGAGCCAATGAAAACGGTGCAATTCCAGTCCGCTAGCGGTGTTGACGTAATCAACGGTCAGTCGACCGCAACGGCTGCAATTCAGGAGCATCAGCGAACTCCAATTTTTTTTGGGATACGCGCTCTGGACCTCGCCCAGAAATTTCACCTTCTGATCAGGCTCATGGGCGTGTTGAACACACATTGCCGCGAAAGCATCATCACGCTGATCCCAAAGCGCTCTGATGTCCTGGCGGCAAAGCATGTCGCAGTCCATAAAAATTGCCCAGCCCTGGTAGCCCATCAGATAAGGCACCAGAAAACGGGTGAACGAGAATGCCGTGCTCTGTTTTGGATCCCTTTCGCGATGAAATAAGCCTTGCTTTTCCAGCTGAGGTGTTACTAGGGGAGTAATGGCCAGCGGAACGCTGCTGTGTTGGTAAAGGCTGTCGATTAAAACGTTGGTCGCCGCCCGCTCGCGGGGGTCGTAGCCGATGAAAATAGGAATCGGCTGAACAACGGCTGACACAGACCAAGAGTGGCTGGGCAGCAGAGTAGTCCGTGCTCAATCCACAGGTTGAATGGGCGCAAGCCGTGGATCGAGGATCTTTGGCCCCATGCCTGCAAATTTCACCGCGATCGAGACCTTTTCTCCACTGCCAAAGGTGTGCGTGATTTCGCCGACACCGAAGCTGGAATGTGACACCTTGTCCCCCACGCTCCAACTTCGTCCGGGAGCCGGCCCCGCCTGACGCCGACGCACGGCATTGGCAGGGGCCGATGAGGAGGGCGCATCTCGGTCAATGCGCGTCAGTCGGTCCAACCGACGCTCCCGGCGGAGTGCAGCCCCACCGCTCTGGGGAAGATCTCCTTGCACCAATGCTTCAGGCAATTCGGAGAGAAATACCGACGGCACAGCCGCTTCACGCATCCCCCCCCAGAGCCGTCGTTCACTGGCATGCGACAGGAACAGACGCTCCTTCGCCCGCGTGATGCCGACATAACAAAGGCGTCGTTCTTCCTCAAGAGAAGCGGGATCATCCAAGGAGCGATAACTCGGAAAGAGACCCTGTTCAAGACCCACGAGGCAGACCACTGGAAACTCAAGCCCCTTGCTGCTGTGCAGAGTCATCAAGGTGACCCGGTCTGACGCGGTGTCCTTGCTGTCGGCATCGCTGGACAAAGCAGCTGAGGCCAGGAAGCCCTCGAGATTGCCCTCCTCGTTCTCCTCCTGGTATTGCAATCCCGCATTCACCAACTCCTGGAGATTGCGGCGACGCTCTTCAGCCTCATCGGTGCCATCGGCGATGAGTTCGCTGACATAACCGCTTTTTTCCATCACCTGCTGAATCAATTCAGATGGTGCGGTGTCGTGGATGCGTCCCTGGAGATCATTCACCAGTTCGCAGAACTGCAGAAGACCTTTTGCCGAACGCCCTCCAAGCGATCGCACCGCTTCCGGATCACTAACGACATCCCAGAGAGGGATTCCCAGCTGATTGGCCGCGTCGGTGAGGCGCTGAATGGTTGTTTTACCGATGCCACGCTTGGGAACATTGATCACCCGCAACAGGCTGACCGTGTCAGCCGGATTCACGAGCAAGCGCAGATAGGCCAAGACGTCCTTGATCTCGCGACGGTCGTAAAAACGCAGACCGCCGACAACCAGATAGGGAATTCCCCAACGCACCAACGACTCTTCAATCGCACGGGACTGAGCATTGGTGCGATACAGCACGGCCATATCACCCCAGCTCAGCTCGGGGTTGGCGGCCTCCATCATCCGCAAGCGGTGCACCACCGCTTCGGCTTCAGCAATCTCGTCATCACAGCGCGTCAGCGTAATGAGCTCACCCTCACCTCGGGTCGGTCGGAGGACCTTGTCGATCCGCTCGCTGTTGTTGGCGATGAGGGCGTTGGCCGCCTCGAGAATTGTGGCGGTGGAGCGGTAGTTCTCCTCCAGCTTCACCATCGTTCGAGTGGCATCATCCGGCGCTTGGTCGCCGAAATCGTCCTGGAACCCCATCAAGATCGTGAAATCAGCAGCCCGAAAGCTGTAAATGCTCTGGTCGGCATCGCCCACCACGAACACTGAACGTCCATTCCAATCGTCATAGACCTGGGGATCCTTGCCATCGGTCACCAGCAACTTGATCAGGTCGTACTGGGTGCGATTGGTGTCTTGGTATTCATCCACCAGCACATGGCGAAAACGCCGATGCCAGTAGGACCGCACCTGGTCGTTCTGCTGCAACAGCTGAACCGGCAACAGCAGCAGGTCATCAAAATCGAGCGCGTTGTTTGCTGCCAGAGCCTTGCGATAACGGCGGTAGACATCGGCCGTGAGCTTGCCGCGCTGACCCTCGGCATTGGCCTCTAGTTGATCTGGAAGCCATCCCTGGTTTTTTGCATTACTGATGGCCCAACGCGTCTTCTTCGGTTCAAAACGCTTGGGATCGAGCTGCAGCTCCTGCGTCACGATCTCCTTCACCAGGCTTTGGGCATCGGCCTCGTCGTAGATCGAGAACTGCTTGGTCCAACTCAGTCCTTCCGCATCCTTGAACTTGTCGATGTCGTAGCGGAGTAAGCGTGCGAAGAGCGCGTGAAAGGTGCCGATCCACAACTCCTTGCTCACCTCGCGGTAAATACGAGAGCGCAACTGACGCTGCTCCATCGCCGGGAGGGTGCTCCAGGGTTGTCCGTATTGACTTTGCGCCAAGCGCTGAGCCAGCAGCACCTCCAGGCGCTCCTTCATCTCTCGGGCAGCCTTATTGGTGAAGGTCACCGCAAGAATCTGCGCCGGATCCGCACCGTGCTCACCGATCAAGTGGGCAATGCGATGGGTGAGGGCTCGGGTCTTGCCACTACCGGCACCAGCCACCACCAGCAAAGGCCCTTCGTGGTGATCCACCGCCCTGCGCTGGGCGTCGTTGAGGCCGGCCAAAAAGCTCATGGGCTGGAGGCTATCGCCGCAGGACCGTCTGCAAAAGCCCGGTAAGCTCCGCCTGACTTCTTGGGTTGTAATGGCAGCGGGTCAGATTCAGGTAGGCGACCTCACTATCTCCAATGATCGCCCATTCACGCTGCTAGGCGGGGTGAATGTTCTTGAGGACCTCGACTTCGCCCTCCACTGCGCAGAACATTACAAAAATGTC
This sequence comes from Synechococcus sp. ARS1019, assembly GCA_002690325.1. Taxonomy (GTDB): domain Bacteria; phylum Cyanobacteriota; class Cyanobacteriia; order PCC-6307; family Cyanobiaceae; genus Parasynechococcus. Next base: position 1,768 of record NZED01000038.1, on the reverse strand, counting down.
TGCCAACGGCTGAACATCCCTTTGGTATTCAAGGCGTCCTACGACAAAGCCAATCGCTCCTCCATCCATTCCTTCCGTGGGCCTGGACTCGAGCAGGGACTCAATATCCTTCAAGCCGTCAAGGACACGCATGGCATCCTTGTGATTACGGACGTGCATAGCCCCGAGGAAGCAACAGCAGCAGCAAAGGTGGCCGACATTATTCAGCTTCCGGCCTTTCTCGCACGGCAGACCGATTTGGTCCGAGCAATGGCTGAAACCGGTGCCGTAATCAATATCAAAAAGCCGCAATTCCTGAGCCCGGAACAAATGCGGAACATCGTCGATAAGTTTCGAGAGTGCGGCAATGACAAACTGCTGCTCTGTGAGCGCGGTACCAATTTTGGTTACGACAATCTCATAGTTGACATGCTCGGCTTCGGAGTGATGAAGCGCACCTGTGATGACCTACCCCTTATTTTTGACGTTACCCATGCCCTTCAATGCCGTGATCCCGGTGGCGCGGCCTCCGGTGGTCGCCGAACGCAGGTGGTTGATCTCGCACGATCTGGAATGGCCGTCGGCCTGGCGGGTCTTTTTCTGGAAGCTCACCCAAACCCCGCTCAGGCCCGATGCGACGGTCCCAGCGCCCTACCTCTCGATCAACTCGAAGCCTTTCTGATCCAAGTTAAAGCCATCGACGATTTGGTGAAAGGAATGCCAACTCTCGAGATCAACTGATGACCATCCACTGCTCAAGACACCCTTGACCTCCGACGCCATTTTTCTCCTCGGTGTTGGCGCCCAGAAATCTGGGACTTCCTGGTTGCATGATCAACTCAGCCGCCGTCACGACGCAAACTTCGGCTTCTGCAAGGAGTATCACCTTTTTGATGCGCTGACCCTTGACGCATTCGTCCGCTACCGCCCCAAAAATCCACCGCTCTGGCGCTGGCGCACATGGCGTCGTGGGCGATTCTTTCAAAATCCGAACCGTTATTTCGACTACTTCACCAGACTCCTGAATCGTCCTGGGTGCAGGCTAAGCGGTGACATCACGCCGTCTTATGCCTGCCTAAGTGCAGAGACATTTGCGTGGATACGTGATGCATTCAAAGAGCGGTCCATTCGCACTTGTCCTGTGTTCATCATGCGGGACCCCATCGAGCGCCTGCTCTCCCAGCAACGAATGCAGCTGCGCAAAAAAAACAAGCTCAACCCAACCGATGAACTGCGGGCATTGCATAAACTTGCCGACAAGCTTGAACAACATCCAAGTCTGCGCAGCGACTACATCAGCACCCTGAACTCTCTCAACGAAAGCTTCGCAAAAGAAGACATCTGTCTGTTGCTTTTCGAGAAACTCTTCGACGCATCTAGTCACCACCGCTTGTACGAGCAGATGTCACTTCCATATCAACCGATGGACATCACAAAAAAGGTAAATGCCAGCTCCTCAAGCACTCTTGTTCCAGATGAACTATTAGCGCGGATAGGTCGAACCCAGGCTTCCACCTTCAAAACACTGCTTAAAAAGCAGCCTCAACTGAATCTCGATCGACATTGGCCGACCGCAACACGATGGTGCACTTGATATCTAATTAAATGATCGCGCGGCAGTTGGGCCCAGTCCTGACATACAACTGTTCCAATGATCGTTGTCGCTGGAATCGCCTAGATTTACATTGAAGGAAACCAACCGGGCATCGATAAAGACAAGATTTACCGAAACAGTCAATTTCAATTCTTGGACGGCCAACCGGAGTAAACCAGCTGACGATTGAGGCGG